>NZ_JBEORR010000018.1:0-176524 GCF_040302345.1 Streptomyces sp. NPDC126510
TGTTTGTTTCTTCGGGGTTGTCCCCCCGCCCCCCCCCCGGCGGGGGGGGGGGGGGGGGGCCCGCGGGGGGGGGGGGGGGGGGGCCCCCCCCCCCCCCCCCCGGCCCCCCCCCCCCACCGCTCCCCCGGCGCCGGACTGTGGCTCAGGTGCCCACGCGGCGGATCCGTGCCGTGACCGGCACAGCACCGCCGGACCACGACACCCGTCGCGCCACCCCCCTCCCCGGCACGGGGGTGACGGACGCGTCGGAGTCACCGTCGAAGAACCAGTGCCACCGGCCCCGGTGCGCAAGCGGACGCCGACGCCCGGGCCGGCCGGCAGCAGCGTGCGGGCATGGCCCACAGCCTGCCCTGCGGCCCGTCCCGGGCGCCTGAGTCGGGGGCTACTCAAGTCGCCCTGTATCAAAGGTGAGTAGCCGCGCTCATGTCCGTGTGATGACTTACGAGAGGGACGCGACGACGCTGGAGCTGCCCTGGCCGTTCACCGGGCGGGAGGACGAACTGGAGTCGGTCCGCCGGTCCTTGGCCGGCGCACGACGCGGCATCGTGGTCACGGGCCCGGCGGGCGGCGGCAAGACCCGCCTGGTCACCGAGGCGATCCGCGGCACCGGCTGTGCCCGGGCGGCCGGTACACCCGAGAGCCGGACCATCCCCTTCGCGGCGTTCGCCCATCTGCTGCCCGACCCGGTCACGCTGCACCGCGCGGTCCAGGTGCTGTCCGGTGTCCGCACGCTGCTCGTGGACGACGCACACCTCCTCGACGACGCCTCCGCCGCCCTGGTCCATCAGCTCGCCGTGCACGGGCGCACCCGGCTGCTGGTCGTCGCCACGGACGGCTTCCCGGCACCCGGCGCGATCTCCCGGCTGTGGACCGGGGAACTCCTGCCGCGCCTCGTGCTGGAACCGCTGCCGGAGGAGGAGACCGCCGCCCTGGTCGCGGCCGGTGCCGGTCCTCTCGACGCGCTCACCGCGACCCGGCTGCGCCGCCTGTGCCAGGGCGACCTGAGGCTGCTGCGCGACCTGCTGGGGGCCGTACGCGGGCTGCTGATCCCCGTCCCTGACACCGGCGAACGGGCGTGGCGGGGCCCCGTTGTGCTGACCCCGGCCGTCCGCGAACGCACCGCCCCCGTCCTCGGCCGGACCAGCTCTACCGAACGCGACCTCCTCGACCGCCTCGCCTTCGCCGAGCCCCTGCCGCCCGGCCTGGGCGGGCTGGACCTCGGGGCCCTCGAAGTGCTGGAGTCCGAGGGTCTGATCGAGGTCGACGACCGCGGTGCCGTCCGGCTCGCCCACCCCTTGTACGGACCGGTGCTCCGGGCCGCGGCGGGCCGGCTGCGGGCACGCCGGCTGGCCCGGACGCCCAACGCGTACGCCGCCGCCCTCGACGCCGAGGGGGCCGCCCTTGCCCACCGGATCGAGCAGGCCGACGTACGGGCGACGGCCACCCCGGTGGGGGAGTGGCTGGTGGCCGAGGGCGGCACGCTGCCGGGCGGGTACGCCGCGGTGCGCGCCCGGTTCGCACGTCTGCGCGGAGAGGTGAGGGAGGCGGCGGCCTGGGCGAGGGAAGGCCTGCGAGGTCATCCCGGGGACGCGTCCTGCCGGGCGGAACTCGACTGCGCCCTGGCGACGGTGGACAGCGGGGGCGACCTGGACCCCGCAACCCTCACCGATCCCTACGACGCCGTACGCCGCGGCGCCCCCGAGAAGGCCATCGACCGGCTCGACGGCGTCTTCGCCCGGCACGCCGACGCTCTCATCCGTGCCGACGGCCCGGACCTGGACGAGGCGGCCGCGGAACTGGAGCGGCGGGGCTTCCTGCTGTTCGCCGCCGAGGCGTACGCCCAGGCCGTACGCGCCCACCGTGACCCGGGCGCCGCCCGGCACTCCCGCACCCGCGCCGTCGCCCTGGCCCGGCGCTGCCAGGGCGCCCGCACCCCCGCGCTGTCCGGGCTGGTCCTCGGCGAACTCACCGCCCGGCAGCGGCAGATCGTCGCCCTCGCCGCGGCCGGCCTGACCAACCGGCAGATCGCCGAACGCCTCACCCTCTCCGTCCGCACCGTCGGCAACCACCTGTACAGCGCCTACGCCCGGCTCGGCACGAGCGACCGCGGAGCTCTGCCACGGGCGGCCCGGACGCCCGAAGTCCAACCGGCCTAGCCGGCCCAGTGGGGCACCAAAACCGGCGGCCTGACCCGAACAGGGGACGGGTCAGGCCGCCCCGAACGCCGAGAACGCCCACCCCGTGGCCTGGTGCAGCGCGTCACCCGGCAGGGCGGCCCGGGCGTCGCGCAGCGCCTCCGCCAGAGACAGACCGGCGTCGAGGCCCTTGTGCAGCGCGAGCATCAGCGGCACCACGGCGGCGTCGTTCACGGGCGCGCTGCACGCCACCACCCCGGCCGTGCCGAGCGGCAGCAACGCCGTGACCAGGCCGAGCAGTTCGTCGGCGCCGACGGAGGCGAGGCGGGCGGTGTCGCAGCAGGACAGGATGATCCGGTAGGGGCTGCGGTCCAGCCGCTCGAAGTCGTGCACGACGATCGGCCCGTCGGCCATCCGCAGGGACGAGAACAGCGGACTGTCCGCGCGGAACGTGCCGTGCGCCGCGATGTGCGCCAGCGCGGCCCCGTCCAGCTCCTCCAGCACCCGCGGTACCCGTGCCCCCTCCTCCTCCAGGACCGTCGCACAGCCGTACCGGCCGGCCAGCTCGGGCACCTCCGCACCGCCCGTCGCCAGGCCGGGGCCGCGCACCAGCACCTGACAGCCGTCCGGTGGCGGCGCGGTCCGACGGGCCCGCAGCCAACTGCCCGCCGACGGCGACACACTGAGCACCCGCTCCCGCAGCGACGGCAGCAGCGCCCACGGCACCCGGTGCAGCCGCCCCGGCGGCACGATCACCACCGGGCCGCCGCCCAGCTGCGCCACGGCCGGCCCGAGAAGCAGTTCCTCCAGTCGCCGGCCCGCCGCCTCCACCACCGGGAGCCGGGCCTCCGCCCCGGGGTGGGCCAGCCGGCGCAGCCCGGCCTGCACATGCTCGGCCTCGGTCTCCGCCGCGGTCAGCAGCCCGGCCTCGAAATGCCGCACCCGCCCCCGTCCGCACAGCAGCACCTGCACCCTGCCGTCGAGCACGGCGAGCTCCACCATCAGGGTCTCGTCGCCCAGCTCCGCCAGCAGCCGGCCGACGTCGAACCGGTCCCCGCCGCCGGGGGCCTCGCCCCGCATGTGCAGGGTCCGGGAGCGGATCTCCCGCTCCAGGCGCCGCTGTTCGCGCTCCAGCGCCACAACCGGCCGGCCCTCCATCCGGGCGGCCTCCGCACGCGAGGCGATCTCACGGAAGGCGGTCAGGCCGCTGAGCAGCCCCGGGTCGGCGGGCGGCCTGGTCGGCGGGGCGGACAGCACGGTGGCCCGCCAGCGCTCGCTCCATACCAGCAGCCGCCGCGGCCCGCCGGAAACCAGACTGGCCCGCTGCGCCAACGCCGCCAGTTCCGCGCCCTGTTCGGTGGCCCGGGCCCGCAGCTCCGAGGCGCCCAGCGTCATCCGGTGATCGTCCAGCACGTCCAGGCCCCGACGGCAGGCCTGCAGCACGCCCCGGGCCGATCCCGCGGCCTGCGCCCGCAGCGCCTGCGCCGCCCAGCCCGTCATCCGCGCCAGCGGCGGACCGCTGCGGCGGCTGCGCGCGGCCACGGCCAAATGCCGCTCCGCGTCCGCGGGCCAGCCCAGATCCAGCGCGATCCGGCCCGCGAGCAGCGACGCCTCCGGCGCGGCCGGGGCGCCGAAGGACGCCAGCGTTCCGGCGACCGCGGCGGCGTCGGAGACCAGCCGCCCCGAGCCGCGCCCGGCCGCGTACCGCGCCTCGATCAGCACCAGCCGGGCGTGCGCCTCCCACCAGGAGCGCCGCTGTCCCGCGAACAGCCGTACCGCGAGGGCGGCGCGGGCGATCGCCGTGTGCTGCTCGCCCGCCGACCGGGCGGCCCGCGCGGCGGCCAGCAGCAGCTCCGCCTTGCGGGTGGACTGCCCGCCGATCCCGTCCAGCCTGCCGGTCGCCGCGTCCGCCTCGGCCAGTGCCTCCGGTGCGAGACCGGCCGCCATCAGCACCTCGCAGCGCCGGATGTTCAGCATGAACGTCGGTGTGCCGAGCCGTGCGTAGCGCTCCTCCGCCTCGTCCAGCAGCCGCAGCGCCGCCGGCACGTCCCCGGACCGGAACGCGGCCAGGCCCCGGCTCTCCACCGCGTCCGCCTTGTCGTGCTCCTGGCCGGTGGTGTCCCACAGCGCCTCGGCCGCGGTGAAGTCCGCCTCGGCCCGCTCCACGGCCCCCAGCGCCAGATGCACGGTGGCCCGCAGGGTCAGTGCCCGCGCCGTCCAGATCACGTCGTCCGCCTGCCGCAGCACGGGCACCGCCCGGCGGACGTCCTCCAGCGCCTCGCGATGGTGACCGAGCACCCACCACACGTACGCCCGCCGGTACAGCACCCGCGCCCTGGTGTGCCCGCCGCCCCGCGCCACACCCCGCTCGAACGCGACCAGGCCCTCCCGGGTGCGGCCCGCGTGCACCAGTGCCACGCCCAGCGTGGCCAGCACGTCCGCCTCCCGGTCGGCCGAGTCGGCGCGCGCCGCGCACGCCCGGGCCCGCCGCAGATGGCGCAGCGCGAGCCGCAGGTCGCCGAAGTCCCGCTGCCAGATGCCGATGACCTGATGGGCCACGGAGGCGTCCAGCGGGGAGGGGCCGGCGTCGAGCAGGGCCCGGGCCCTCGCGAGAGCCTCGCCCGGGTCGGCGAACACCATCGGCAGCAGTTCCGTCACCGCGTCGCTTCCCGCTGTCACGCCTCGGATGGTAGTGGTCCCGCAGCGCCCCACACAGGTGGCGAGCTGTATCAGGCAACGCCCCGGCGGCTCTCTTTGACGACCGCTCAGCTGCACCGGCGGACGCCGCCGCACCAACGGGAGGACCCGCATGGCACCTCAGCGATTCCACGAGCAGTTCGACCTGATCCAGCGCTCGATGCCGGACGTCCCCCTGGCGATGGGCCCGGACGACTCGGCGGAGTTCATGTACGAGAAGGGCGTGGTCCTCGTCCGCGACGGCGAGGAGGCCCGGATCGTCGAGGACACGGTGCGGGCGCACTTCACGGCGGCCCCCGACCTCGACCAGGAGCAGGTCCGCCGCGCGGGCCCGCGGACCAACCGCAGCGGCATCACCCGCATCCGCGTCGGCGATCCCGGCGAGGGTGGCCGGGACGCCGACCGCACCGTCGCCCACGCCCTGCGCTCCGTTCGGGAACACGAGTCCCGGGCCGGGCACCGGATGGTCGCCCGCAACCACGTGGTGCACATCGCGGTCAACGCCTGCCCAGGCGACGAACCCGTCCCCGTCCCGCTCAGCGAGCCCCCCAACCCGGCCGCCGCGGACATCCCCCACGACCCGGACACCGCCGTCGGTGTCCTCGTCGTCGACACCGGCCTCGTGCACGACTACCGCTCCTGCGATCTGCTCACCCACACCGGCGGCGACGCCCAGCTCCGGGAGTGCGACGACCAGGGGATCCTCCGGCAGTACGTCGGCCACGGCACGTTCATCGCCGGGCTCGTGGCGGCCGTGGCGCCCAACACCGGCATCACCGTGCGCGGCAGCCTCAACGACGCCGGCGCCGTGCTGGAGTCCGAGTTCGGCGAGAAGCTCTTCGAGGCCGTCGACGCGGGCGGCTGGCCCGACGTGCTCAGCCTCTCCGCCGGCACCTCCAACGGCCGCACCGACGGCCTGCTCGGCGTCGAGAACTTCATGCGGGAACTGCGCGAGCGGCGCACCCTGCTGGTCGCCGCCGCCGGCAACAACGGCAGCGCCGCGCCCTTCTGGCCCGCCGCCTACGCCGACCTGCCCGGCTGGGAGGACTCCGTGCTGTCGGTCGGCGCCCTGCGCAGCGACGGCGAATCCGGCGCCTGCTTCACCAACCACGGGCCCTGGGTGAAGGTCTACGCCCCAGGAGAGCGCCTCACCGGCGCCCTCACCGGCTTCGACGCGCCCGTCCCGTACGTGTACCAGCACTCCACGTACGACGCCTGCCGCTACGGCTTCACCTACGGCTGCACCTGCCGGCACCCCCGCCACAGCGGCGTGCTGAGCGACGAGGGCGACACCGCCAAGCCGGACCAGGTGATGTTCGAGGGGTACGCGCAGTGGAGCGGAACCTCCTTCGCCACTCCCGTGACCGCCGGCCTGGTCGCCGCCCACATGACGGCGCACAAGGAGACCGACCCACGCGCGGCCGGGCGTCAACTCATCGACTTGAACGCGGAGTTCGCCGAAGTTCGGGGCGCGCGCGTCCCGGCGCTGCGTCCCCCCACCTGGCGTCCGGTCCCGGTCGTGCGCCAAGGCCCCGGGCTGTGACGGCCGGAGCCGCCCTCTCCACGGCGTACGATGACCTGCCGTACTCGAGGGGTGGGGCTGCCGTGGACCGTACTGATGCCGGCGCGCTCGTCCGGGCGGCCGCCGGCGGCGACGCGGCGGCCTGGAAGGCGCTCGTGGAGGGGCTGAGCCCCCTGGTGTGGTCCGTCGTCCGGGCCCACCGGCTCTCCGACGCCGACGCCCACGAGGTGTACCAGACGACCTGGTTCCGTTTCGCCCAGCACCTCGGGCGGATCCGCGAGCCCGGCAAGGCGGGCGCCTGGCTGGCGAGCACGGCGCGCCACGAGTGCCTGAAGGTGATCCGCACTGCGCGGCGACTGACCCTGACGGACGATCCGGGACTGCTGGACCGGGCCAGCGAGGACGGCACGCCGGAACAGTCGCTGCTCGACTCCGAGGAGGCCGCCGCGCAGAGCGAACGAGTCCGGCGGCTGTGGCAGGAGTTCGAGGAACTGGGCGAGCGGTGCAGGCAGTTGCTGCGCGTGCTGATGGCCACACCGCCGCCCAGCTACCACGACGTGTCCGCCGCGCTGGGAATCGCGGTGGGCAGCATCGGACCGCTGCGCCAGCGCTGTCTGCGGCGCCTGCGGGCCCGGCTCGAGGCACGGGGGGCGATGTGAGCGGCCTGAACGACGACGACCTCTTCGGCGAAGAGGACTTCGACGACCGGGAGTTCGACGACGAACTGCTGGAGGAGGAGCTGAGGCGGGCCGCCGCCGTCCTCGACCCGGTACCGGCGGAGCTCCGGCAGATCGCCCTCGACGCCTACGCGCTGCACGACCTGGAGGCGCGCTTGGCCGAGCTGACCTTCGACTCGCTCGTCGACGCCCTGCCGGTCCGGGGTGCCGCCGACGTGCCCCGGATGCTGACCTTCCAGGCGGGTGACGTGACCGTCGACGTCGAGGTGACCGCGCAGGGGCTCATGGGGCAGGTGCTGCCGCCGCAGCCGGCCCGGATCGAGGTCCTCGGCGGACCGCGGCCCGGCGCCCCGCTCACCTCCGACGACCTGGGCCGCTTCACCGCCGACCTGCCGCTGTCCGGCCCGTTCGCCCTGCGGCTGCGGACCGGCGGGGACGTGGTGGTGACGGAGTGGCTGCGGGCCTAGACACCCGGTGGTGAGCCCGTTCGGCGGGACACGGCGTCGACGAGGCCGGCCAGCGCGGCCGCGAGTCGCCGCAGGCCGGGGCCGGGGGGACCGCCCGGCTCCGTCATGTAGGTGTCCCGGCGGATCTCCACCATGAGCGCGCTCACCTCGGGCCGCTTCCCGTAGAACTCCAGCGGGACGTAGGTCCCGGCGAACGGGGTGTCGAGCTGCGTCTCCTCGAACGCCTCTCCGGCCGCGTCCAGCAGCGCGGGGGGCGTGTGGAAGGAGTCGGTGCCGAGGCAGACCGGCGGGCGCGGACCCTCCCCGTGCAGCTCGTACGGCAGCGTCCGGCTCGGGTAGGAATGCACGTCGATGATCACGGCTCGCCCGGTGGACTCCAGCCGGTCCGCCACGGCCTCGGTCATCGCCCGCGCGTACGGCTCGAAGTACCGCTCGACGAGGGGTGTGGCGTCGACGTCGTCGGGCCGCAGCACCCGGCCGTGCGTGGTCCGGGTGTACACCGCGCCCATCCCCACGGCGAGCATCTCCTCCCGCTCGTCCGGAAACCGCTCCGGATCGACGACCAGCCGCGACAGCCGGTTGACGAACCGCCACGGTGTGACGCCGGCCTGCCCGGCCGCCGCCTCGGCGATCTCCGCCGTGTGCGCGTCGGTGATGTGGTCCAGCTCCCGTGCCAGCTCCTCGTCGTCCAGGGCGATCCCCGCCCGCACGGCGGCGGGTATCTCCCGTGCGGAGTGCGGCACATGGAGGATCACAGGCGACTGCCGGTCGCCGGGCAGCAGCTCGAAGGAGGGCGGGACGTCGGTCACGGGGGCTCCGGGGGCGTCGTCAGTTGGTGGAGGACAGTTGGTGGAGGACGTGCAGGTTCCTTCAGGGCCCTTGAAGCGTCGAAGGTGCTCGTCAGCAGATCAACGGTGTGCATGGCCCGCGTTTCGTAACCTCCGGACCGTGGCCTGCTGCTCCAGCGGGGCCTCGCACGTGTCTGGCCCTTGCCCCGTGTCTGTCATGCCCGGCGTCCCCCGTTGTTCTGTGTCCAGCAGGGTAGAGCCCAACCGCTCCGCGGAGCAGTACGGAACATGCACGAACAACCTTGATCAGCCTGTACCAAGGCGCCCGACGGTCCGGCTCATCGGCCGGATGGCCAGCCGCCGGCAAACGCAGCAACGTCCATTGTCAGCAGGGACGTTGTCCCAGCGAGCGAATCGTGTTCCACTGATCTCCCTCCGTAACGTCGATCACCCGCTCCCGGGCGGGAGAGTCTCCATGGGGGATCCGTGGGTGAGGATCTGGGGTTCGAGAGACTTCTCGAAGAGGAAGGTTTCTTCGCGCGCCTGCTCGGGCGGTCGCCTTCGGGCGGTGGCAGCAAGCTGTTGTACGGCCCCGACCTTCCCGTCGTGCTGCTCACCGGCGGCCCGGGGATGGGCAAGGGGCGGCTGCTGCGCTTGGTGCGCGACCGCTTCGCCGCCAAAGTGCCCGTGATCTATCTGGACTGCGCGTCACAGGCGCACGAGGACGACGCGGGGCCGGAACCGGGCGCCCGCTCGGACCTCACCGAGGCCTTGGTCGACGTCGCCGGGCGGCTGCGCGCGTGGCAGGGAACGGGCGGCCCGTTCGTCTTTCCGCGGTTCTTCGCAGGCCTCACGATGATCGCTACCGGCGCCGCGGATCGCAGCCCCGAAGCGGTCAGGACGGAAGTCGAGCGCTACGAGAACCTGCCCCAGCAGCAGGGCCTGCGCGGACTGGGAACCGGTGGGTTCTGGCGGAACGTGCTCATCGGAGTCATCCGCAATTTGCTGAACACCCTCGCCGGACAGTTGCTCGGCGCACCCGGCGCCTCGGTGGCCGGCGCCCTGCTGGAGGCGCTCTTCGCGAACGCGGCGCCCAAGGGCAGGGGGGAACTGACGCGGATCTACGGCGCCTATCCCACCGCGGGCCACCAGCCGGAGCACGGGCTGCTCGATCTCGCCACGGACTTCAAGGCCGGCGGCGAGGCACGGGAGGTGGCGGAGCGCTTCCTCTTCCGGGCGCTGCGCGAGGACATCGAGGCGGCGTACGAGGGCCCGGTCGGCTGGCTGAGCCGCGTCGGCCGCCCGGCACTGCTCCTGGACCACGCCGACTCTCCGCTGGGACAGCGATTGCTGCGGGCCGTGCTCTCCGACCGGCGCGAGGGACAGCGCGACCGCGTGGTGATCGTGGGCACGGCACGCCAGGAGGACGGCGGCGCCTTCCTGTACGGAGGGCTGTCGCCCGAGGACGCGGGGTACCCGGCGGAGTACCGGCCCGCCGACGGAATACCGGCCACATGGTCCCGCGACACGGGCCCGCAACCGGACCAGGCGCCTTTGGCCGACGGGGTACTCCTCCTGCGGATGCCCTTTCTCACCGGTGACCAGCTCCGTGACGAGACCCTGCGAAGACAGCGGCGCACGGAGCCGGAGAGCGGTGCGAACCGCCGCCGTGTCGTCGCCGCCGTGGCCCGCCTGAGCGGCGGGCGTCCGCACACGGTGATCCGGCTGGCCGCAGCAGCCGCCACCTTCCGGATGCCGGCGGACGCCAACGACCGAGACCTCCTCGACGCCCCGCTGCGCCACCCGGAAGGCGTGGCCGAACGGCCGGTGACCGACGTACTGCTCCAGGAGCTGATCCTGGACCAACTGCCGGTAGGGCTGCCGGGCGAGCACCGTGACCAGTGGCTCGATCTGATCACCCATCTGTCGGTGGCCCACGACATGGAATGCGCAGACGTCCTGCTGCTCCACCATCAGGCCCACCGTGTCTCCGTCCTGACAGCACATCAGGTCGCCAAGCTGCTCACCGAAACCGGGTGGCCCGGCTGTGAACGGCACTTCATCGGGGACTTCGGGCTGCGTCAGCTGCTCGTGCACCGGCTCTACGGGCTGCGCCCCGACGGCGCCGCCTGGCACGCCGACCACCATCTGCTGCGCGACCACTACGCCCTGCGCGCGGCGGACGACGGGGCGGCGAGCGGCGAGGCGTTCCGTTCCCTCACAGCGCACCGGATGAACCACCATTTGGTCTCGGGCGGCGCGGACGACGTGGTCCGTTACCTCGCCGCCACGCTGCCCGGCCGCCCCCGGGAGTGGTGCGCGGAGCTGCTGGAGATCGCGCAGGCTCCTTGTCCGGGCGGCGCGGACGCCCGCCGTGTGCGCGCCCAGGGTCTGGTGTCGATGGAGGGTCCCGCGCTGCGCCGCACCGTCGACCAGCTGCTGCACGCGGTGTGGCTGTGCGAGGAGCGGACCAGGCCGACCGGGAGCGAGATGGCCCGCACGCTGGCAGGCCTGCTGGAGCGTCTGTCGATCATGGAGTTCGACGGCGCCGGAGATCTCGGCCCGACGGCCACCGAGTGGAGCGGCCTGGCGGCGAACCAGCGGCCGCTGCTTCGCTGTTCCTGCACCGATCAGCTCGGGCGACGGAGGTAACGGGGATGCCCAGTTGGCTGTCGAGGACCAGATGGACGGGGCTGCCCAGGTGGCGGCAGATCCTCTACGTGCTGTTCGGCCTGACGGTGCTCGTGGCCGCCGTCGTGTACGGCAGATCCGCCGCCCAGAAACCCGACACCTGCGCCGACGGCGTCGAGCGGATCGACGACGAGTGCATCGGTGTCAACGGCGAGGGATACGACTTCGGCACACGCGAGATCCGGGCCGTGGCCCAGGCCATCAAGAAGGAGAACGATCGGATCGCCCGGCAGCCCCATGTCACCGTGGCGATGATGCTGCCGCTCCAGTCGGACCAGCCGACACTGCGCCGGCAGATGCGCAGCGACCTCCAGGGCGCGTACCTGGGGCAGCGACAGGCCAATGCGGGTGAGGGTGAACTGCCCAGGATCCGGTTGGTTCTGGCCAATCCAGGACGGAACTACGGGCGGCAGAACGAGGTCGTGGACACCCTGATCGGCATGGCCGGCTCGTCGAAGGACCGGCTGCGCGCCGTCACGGGCTTCAACCTCAGCCTTGACGCCACGGAAAAGGCCGTCGAACGCCTGACGAAGAACGGGATCCCGGTGCTCGCCTCCCGGATCAGCGGCGACCGGATCGCGAACGAGGACGACACGGACGGCGCGGCGGGACAGCGATTCCCCGGTCTGGCCCGGATCATCCCCACCAACAACGGCGCGGCCAGGGCCCTGGCCGACTTCAACGGTGAACGCGGGCGGCAGGACGCCCGAACGGTCTTGGTCTTCGACACCCGCCAGGACGCCTACGACGAGTCGCTGGCGGACGCGTTCCGGGGCATCAAGGAGGCCGGCCCGGCCGGGCCCGCCGCGATGCCCTTCGAGTCCCCGGGGATCTACGAGGCGGGGTCGACCGGCAATCAGTTCACCCAGATCGCCAACAACATCTGTGACTCGCCGGCCGACACCGTCTACTTCGCGGGCCGCACACTGCACTTGCGGATATTCGCGCTCAAACTCGCCCAACAGCCCTGCGGGGACCGGCATTACACGATCATCAGTGGATCCGACGCCGCCTCGCTGCGGCAGGGCATGTCGGAGAAGGACTGGGCGCAGCTGCGCGGCACGGGCGGCGAAGCGAAGGTGACGGTGCAGTACGCCGCCCCCGCGCACCCGGCCGCCTGGAGCACCGAGTTGAAGGCATGGAGGAAGAAGTGGGACGCGAGCCACGACCGCGAGCCCACCGCCGACGAGCTCCCTCAGTACCTCACCGAACCCAAGGCGGCCCTGGACAACCTGAACAAGCTGATCGAGGCCACCCTCCAAGAGGGCACCGGTCTCGGCTCCGTCCCGAACCTCGAGGACTCCCGGACGATGCTCGTCTATGACGGTCTGCTCACCATAGGCACCGCCCTGCACGAGGTACAGGGCGACGACGCCGAGCAGGTACCCGGCCTGAGGGACGTCGGCACGGAGTGGTCCAAGCTCCAGTCCCGGCACCGTGTCAAGGGAACGAGCGGTCTGATCTGCCTCACCAGCGGCGGAAATCCGTACGACAAGCCGGTCGCCGTGGTCGAACTGGACCCAGGGCAGAAGGGCCGCGGCGCGCTGAAGTTCGTCGGCATCGGCTGGCCCACCGGCCGGGAACAGCCGAAGAACTGCGTGATTCCGAGCAGGACACCCTGAAGGCCGAGGACCGTCGGATCGCCGGGCACTGGGAGGGCGACACCTCATCGTCGGCCAGGGCAACCGCTCAGTGTGAGGGCAGTACGGAAACGGCTGCTGCCCGGACCGCGTCGTGGACCGGGCCGCGCGGTCCGCTCGCCCTGTGCGAACGCATCGAGCGGGAGCGCCCCGCCGGCCTCGCCGCGCTGTACGCGCTGACGCAGGCGGCCACGCAGGAGTTCGGAGGAGTTCAACGCTCTGGAGGCCGCCTTCGAGGCGGCGGGAAGTGAGATCGAGACGGTGGCCCGGGAGGAGATGGCCGGGGACTCCGGCTGCGTCGCGCGTGCGTACGGCTTCCCGGACGCGGACGTGGAGGAGCTGATCGCCACGCGGGAGTGGTGAGGGCCGGGGGAGGGGCGCAAGGGCGCACACGGCTCCGCCCCGGCCGGGCGCTTGCCGGCCGGGGCGGAGTCAGCGGGCCGATGCGGCCCGTAGCGTCAGCTCAGGGACGCCAGGGCCTCGTTCCACGTGGTGGACGGGCGCATGGCCTGCGCGGCCTTCGCCGGGTCGGGCTGGTAGTAGCCGCCGATGTCGACCGGCTTGCCCTGGGCGCCGACCAGCTCGTCGACGATCTTCTGCTCGTTCGCTGCGAGCGTCTCGGCGAGCGGGGAGAAGGCCTTCGCCAGGTCCGCGTCGTCGGTCTGCCGGGCCAGCTCCTGCGCCCAGTACAGGGACAGGTAGAAGTGGCTGCCGCGGTTGTCGATGCCGCCGACGCGACGGGTCGGGGACTTGTCCTCCTCGAGGAAGGTCGCCGTGGCGCGGTCGAGCGTGTCGGCCAGGACCTGGGCGCGGCTGTTGCCCGCCACCTTCGCCAGCTGCTCGAAGGACGGCACCAGGGCGAAGAACTCACCCAGCGAGTCCCAGCGCAGGTAGTTCTCCTTGACCAGCTGCTGCACGTGCTTCGGCGCCGAACCGCCCGCACCCGTCTCGAACAGGCCGCCGCCCGCCATCAGCGGGACGACCGACAGCATCTTGGCGCTGGTGCCCAGCTCCAGGATCGGGAACAGGTCGGTCAGGTAGTCGCGCAGGACGTTGCCGGTGACCGAGATCGTGTTCTCGCCGCGGCGGATGCGCTCCACCGACAGCTTCGTCGCCTCGACCGGGTTGAGGATCCGGATGTCCAGGCCCTCGGTGTCGTGCTCGGCGAGGTAGGTGTTGACCTTCGCGATCAGGTTGGCGTCGTGCGCGCGGGTCTCGTCCAGCCAGAACACCGCCGGGTCACCAGTGGCGCGGGCGCGGGTGACGGCCAGCTTCACCCAGTCCTTGATCGGCGCGTCCTTGGTCTGGCAGGCGCGGAAGATGTCACCGGCCGAGACGGTCTGCTCGATCAGGGCGGTGCCGTTGCCGTCGACCAGGCGGACCGTGCCCGTGGTGGCGATCTCGAACGTCTTGTCGTGGCTGCCGTACTCCTCGGCCTTCTGCGCCATGAGACCGACGTTCGGCACCGTGCCCATGGTCGACGGGTCGAAGGCGCCGTTGGCCCGGCAGTCCTCGATCACGGCCTGGTAGACGCCCGCGTAGGAGGAGTCCGGGATGACCGCGAGGGTGTCGTGCTCCTGCCCGTCCGGGCCCCACATGTGGCCGGAGGTGCGGATCATGGCCGGCATGGAGGCGTCGATGATGACGTCGGAGGGCACGTGCAGGTTGGTGATGCCCTTGTCGGAGTCGACCATCGCCAGCTCCGGGCCCTCGGCGAGCTCGGCGTCGAAGGAGGCCTTGATCTCCGCGCCCTCGGGGAGGGCGTCCAGGCCCTTCCAGATGCCGCCCAGGCCGTCGTTCGGGGTGAGGCCGGCCGCGGCGAGCTTGTCGCCGAACCGCGCGAACGTCTTCGGGAAGAAGGCGCGCACGACGTGGCCGAAGACGATCGGGTCGGAGACCTTCATCATCGTGGCCTTCAGGTGCACCGAGAACAGCACGCCCTGGGCCTTCGCCTCGGCGACCTGCGCGGTCAGGAACTCGCGCAGCGCGGCGACGCGCATCACGGACGCGTCGACGACCTCACCGGCGAGGACCGGTACGGACTCGCGCAGCACCGTGGTGGTGCCGTCGTCGCCGACGAGCTCGATCCGCAGCGCGCCGTCCTCGGCGATCACGACGGACTTCTCGGTGGAGCGGAAGTCGTTCTGGCCCATGGTCGACACGTTGGTCTTGGACTCGGAGGTCCAGGCGCCCATGCGGTGCGGGTGGGACTTGGCGTAGTTCTTGACCGAGGCGGGGGCGCGCCGGTCGGAGTTGCCCTCACGCAGGACCGGGTTCACGGCGGAGCCCTTGACCTTGTCGTAGCGGGCGCGGATCTCGCGCTCCTCGTCGGTCTTCGGGTCGTCCGGGTAGTCCGGCAGCGCGTAGCCCTGGCCCTGCAGCTCGGCGACGGCGGCCTTGAGCTGGGGGATGGACGCCGAGATGTTCGGCAGCTTGATGATGTTGGCGGCGGGCGTCTTGGCCAGCTCGCCGAGCTCCGCGAGGGCGTCCGGGATGCGCTGGTCCTCGGTGAGGTACTCCGGGAACACGGCGATGATGCGCCCGGCCAGCGAGATGTCGCGGGTCTCCACAGCGACACCCGCCTGCGAGGCGTACGCCCGGACCACCGGCAGGAAGGAATACGTCGCCAGTGCGGGGGCCTCGTCAGTGTGCGTATAGATGATGGTCGAGTCAGTCACCGGGTGCTCCGCTCCACGTCTGCAACATTGCTCGACATCAAGATATCTCGTGAGCGAGTTCGTCTCGACAGGGGTCCGCGACCAGTTTCGTGCAACCGATCGCCGTGCTCCCGAGTCCTGGAGAGAGATCACTCACTCCAAGCCACGGCCGGACCTGACCACCCGGCCGTCCGAGCGAAAGCGGACCATGAGATATCGCACCAGAGTGACGGCCCCAGCGGTCGCCCTGATCGGCACGGCGGCGGCGCTCACCACGGGGATCCCGGCCCAGGCGGCCCCCGGCACCGGAGCCACCCCGGGGGCCGAGACCCTCGGTGACCCCGTCTACCCCGCCCTCGGCAACGACGGATACCGCGTTTCCGCCTACCACCTCGACTTCGCCTACGACGCCGCGACCAAGCTCGTCGAGGCCACCGCGACCCTGACCATCTGCACCACCCAGGCCCTGAGCCGCTTCTCCCTGGACGCGCGCGGCCTGGACATACGCTCCGTCCGCGTCGGCGGCCGCACCGCCGCCTTCGAGCAGGTGGACGAGAAGCTGCGGGTCACCCCCGAGCGTCCTCTCGCGGCGAAGGCCCGGGTCAAGGTCGTGGTGGCCTACGGTGCCGACCCGCGCCGGACCCCGCCGCCCGCCGGCGGCTGGGTGGCCACCCCGGACGGATTCGCGGTGTGCTGCCAGCCGGACCTGGCGCACACCGTCTTCCCGTGCAACGACCACCCCTCCGACAAGGCCGATTTCACCTTCCGCCTCACCGTGCCCGCCGGGCTGCGGGGCGTCGCCAGCGGCCGGCTGGTGCGTACCGAGCAGCTGTCCGGCGACCGGACCGCTTACACCTACCGCTCCCGCTCGCCGATCGCCACCGAGGTGGTGCAGATCACCGTCGGCGACTATGTGATCAAGGACCGGCAGGGCCCGCACGGCCTGCCGCTGCGGGATGTCGTCCCCGTCGCCCGGGCCGCCGCCCTGGAACCGGCCCTGGCGCTCACCCCGGCCCTGGTGGCATGGGTCGAGCAGCGGCTCGGCGCGTACCCCTTCGAGACGTACGGCCTGCTGCCCTGCAACAACGACGCCTCGAACGCCTTCGACTTCACGGGCCTGGAGACCCAGACCCTCACGCTCTACAAGCCGAACTACCTCCTCCAGGAGGAGAGCAAGATCGGCTCGCACATGATGCACGAGCTGGTCCACTCCTACTTCGGCAACAGCGTCAGCCCCGCCACCTGGGCCGACCTGTGGCTGAACGAGGGCCACGCCGACTTCTACGGCCTGCTCTACCGCTACGAGCGCGGCTGGGCCGATTCGCTTGGCATGACCACGCTGGAAGCGCGCATGAAGTACACCTACGCCCTCGGCGACCAGTGGCGTCGCGACTCCGGGCCGGTGGCGGCGCCCAACGCGGCCAACCTGTTCGACAGCCAGCGTTACGTGGGCGGCGTGCTCGTGCTGTACGCGCTGCGGCAGCAGGTCGGCGAGGCGGCCTTCACGGCCCTGGAGCGCACCTTCCTGGAGCGGTACCGCGACTCCACCGCCTCCACGGAGGACTACATCGCCGTCGCCTCGGAGGTCTCCGGGCAGGACCTCACCGGCTTCCTGCGGGACTGGCTGTACGGCACGAAGACGCCGCGGATGCCGGGGCACCCGGACTGGACCGTGACGCCGGTGAAGGCGTCCCTCTCGGCGCCGCGCGACCGGAGGGACAGCCACCACCACGAGAACTCCGCGACGCTGTAACGAACCGGGGCGCCTCGGCCGAGCCCGCGTGCCCCGGCCGAGCGCGCCCCCCCGGCCGCGCCGGCGCGTCTCAGTCGAGCCGGGCGGAGCTCAGTCCACCCGGCTCGACCTCGCCGGTCCGTTGCTGCGGGATGACGACCCCGCCCTGCTGGAGGGCCACCGTGCGCGCCGGGGCGGGGATGCGGATGCCCTCCGCGCGGTAGCGCTTGTGCAGCCGCTTGATGAACTCGTGCTTGATCCGGTACTGGTCGCTGAACTCGCCGACGCCCAGTATTACGGTGAAGCCGATGCGGGAGTCGCCGAAGGTGTGGAACCTGATGATGGGTTCGTGGTCCGGCACGGCGCCGTCGACCTCGGCCATCGTCTCGGCGATGACCTCGTTGGTCACGCGCTCCACGTGCTCCAGATCGCTGTCGTAGGCCACGCCGACCTGGACCAGGACGGTCAGCTGCTCCTCGGGGCGCATGAAGTTGGTCATGTTCGCCTGCGCGAGCTGACCGTTGGGGAGCACGATGAGGTTGTTGGACAGGTTGCGGATCGTCGTCTGCCGCCAGTTGATGTCCTCGACGTAGCCCTCCTCACCGCTGCTGAGCCGGATGTAGTCACCGGGCTGGACGGTCTTGGAGGCGAGGATGTGGATGCCCGCGAAGAGGTTGGCGAGGGTGTCCTGCAACGCCAGCGCGACCGCCAGACCGCCCACTCCGAGGGCGGTGAGCAGCGGGGCTATGGAGATGCCCAGGGTCTGGAGCACCACCAGGAAGCCGATCGCCAGGACCAGGATCCGGGTGATGTTGACGAAGATCGTGGCCGATCCGGCGACCCCGGAGCGGGACTGGGTCACCGTGCGCACCAGCCCGGTCACCACCCGGGCCGCGGACACCGTCGCGACGAAGATCAGCAGCACGGTGAGCACCTGGTTGGTGGTGTGCTGCACCGTCCGGGTCAGCGGCAGCACCGCCGCCGCGCCCGCCACGCCGCCCACGATCGCGGCCCAGGGCACCACGGCCCGCAGCGCGTGCACGATCACGTCGTCGCCGCTCCAGCGGGTGCGGTCGGCGTGCCGGCCCAGCCAGCGCAGCAGGACGCGCAGCGCGAACGCCGCCAGCAGGCCCGAGCCGAGGGCGATGCCGGCGAACAGCAGATCGTCCACGGTGAGCGCCCGGTTCACCGGTCACCTCCGGGGCGGGGAACCGCGGCGAACGCCGCCACCGGCGGCCGGATGTGAAGTCTGGTCACGTCGTCACCTGCTCGTTTTCCGGGATGTGCGAAGGTGCCCGACCACCCTGACCAGCGGTCGGCACGATCGTTCATCCTGCCGTATCCCGCACGGGGTTCCGTACCGGAGACGGGGGTGAGCGAAGGGTGAGCTATTGCACATGACACACCGTCACGTCCGGTTCCCCCTGGGTCAGATCACCTTCAGCCGCACCAGCGCCGCCAGCGTCAGCGCGCCCGGCACCAGCGGCAGCCAGACGGTGATGACCCGGAAGGCCAGGACCACGGCGGTGGCCACCGCGGCCGGGCCGCCCGCCGCCACCAGCGCCACGACCAGCGCCGCCTCCACCGAGCCGATCCCGCCCGGCGTGGGCACCAGCGCGACCGCGACCGTCGCCGCCAGGTAGGCCACCGCCATGTGCGCGGCCGGGATGTCCAGCCCCAACGCCCGCCCCACCAGCACCAGGACCGATGCCTGCAGCGCCGGGAAGGCGAAGGACCCGCCCCACAGCGCGAGGGCCCGGGCGGGCCGGGTGTGTACCGAGCGCGCCTCGCCGAGCGCCGTCCGCAGGAAGGACACCAGGGCCGAGCGCAGCCGCCGTACGAGGACGAGCACGGTCGCGGCGATCACCAGCACCACCCCGGCGGCGGCCAGCAGCGGACCGAGCGCCGTCTCCGGCACCAGCGTGCCGAGCCGCAGCGCGTCGGGGAACGCGACGAGCAGGGCGCCCAGCAGCAGGACCCGGCCGGCGCTCTCGGCGAGCAGGTACAGGCCGAGAGCGGCCGAGGAGCGGGCGAGGGGTAGTCCGCAGACCGTCATGAACCGCAGGTTGACCGCGCTCGCGCCCAGCCCGGTCGGCAGCAGGTGGTTGGCCGCGCCGGCCGCGAACTGCGTGGCCAGCAGCCGTCGTCGGGGCAGCCGTTCGACGACCGCGCCCTGCCGGGTGCAGGAGGCGGCGACCCAGGTCAGGCAGGTCGCGCCGACGGCGGCCAGCAGCCACGGCCACTCGGCGGTGCCCAGGTGCGCGAAACCGGCCGCCAGTACCGACCGGTGCTGCACCGCGACCACGGTGACCAGCAGGAGCGGGAGCAGACACAGGATCTGCCGCAGGCGGCGGACCGGGACGCGACGGGGGAGTCGTCCCGGCCGGAGTTCGGGGAGTTGTACCGCTGTCACGTCTGTAGAGCCTGTCCAGGCCGTGCCAACTGCGGGTTGCGGGAGCGGGGACTGGGGATTGCGCGCGGGAAGCGGCTGGGTGGGGAGCGTCATCGGGGCCTTTGCGCGAAGGGACGGGGAAGAGGGGGATCGGGGCGATTGTGCGGGATGTCGGGGAAATGCGCGAGCTCCTTGACCTCAAGATTGCTTGAGGTTCTACGGTCTCCGTCATGAGTATGGAGACCACAGCGTGGACACAGCTGCACAGCGTCATGAACGCCGAACGGGAGCGCCGCCCCTTCGCCCTGGCCACCCTGCGCCGCATCGGCGCGTTCGCCCGCCCGCACCGGCGCCGAATCGCCCTTTTTGTACTTCTTGGTGTGGGTACCGCCCTGTTGGCCGTGGCGACGCCCGTCCTGGCCGGGTGGGTCGTGGACACGATCGTGTCCCGGGGAGACGAGGACAGGGTCGTACGCCTCGCCCTGCTCATCGCGCTGATCGCGGTGGCGGAGGCGGCCCTGGGCATCCTCGGCCGGAGGCTGTCCGCGACGCTCGGGGAGCATCTCATCCTCGATCTGCGGACGGCCGTCTTCGACCATGTGCAGCGCATGCCGGTCGCGTTCTTCACACGCACACGTACGGGCGCCCTCGTCTCCCGGCTCAACAACGACGTCATCGGCGCCCAGCGCGCGTTCAGCAACACCCTGTCCGGAGTGGTCAGCAACCTCGTCACGCTGCTGCTCACCCTCGCGGTGATGCTCACGCTGTCCTGGCAGATCACCCTGCTGGCGCTGGTGCTGCTGCCGGTGTTCGTGATCCCGGCCCGGCGCATGGGCAGTCGCATGGCCGGGATGCAGCGGGAGGCGGCGACGCTGAACGCAGCGATGGGAACCCGCATGACCGAGCGGTTCTCCGCCCCCGGCGCCACCCTGGTCAAGCTCTTCGGACGTCCCGAGGAGGAGTCGCGGGAGTTCGCCGAACGGGCCCGCCGGGTCGCGGACATCGGGATCCGGACCGCGACCGCCCAGGCCGCCTTCATCACCGCGCTCACCCTGGTCTCGGCCCTCGCCCTGGCCCTGGTCTACGGCCTCGGCGGCTGGTTCGCCCTGCGCGGCGCCCTGGACCCCGGCGCGGTCGTGTCGCTCGCCCTGCTCCTGACCCGGCTGTACGCGCCGCTGACGGCGCTCGCGGGGGCGCGCGTCGAGGTGATGAGCGCCCTGGTCAGCTTCGAGCGGGTCTTCGAGGTGCTCGACCTGCGGCCCCTCATCGAGGAGAAGCCGGACGCGCGCCCGGTGCCCGACGGGCCCGTGGCGGTCGAGTTCGAGCAGGTCCGCTTCGGTTACCCCGCCGCCGACAAGGTCTCCCTGGCCTCCCTGGAGGAGGTCGCTTCCCTGGACGGCCGAGGCGGAGACGAGGTGCTGCACGGCCTGTCCTTCCGCGCCGAACCCGGCCAGACCGTGGCGCTCGTCGGCTCCTCCGGCGCGGGCAAGTCGACCATCGCGCAGCTGATGCCGCGCCTGTACGACACCGACGAGGGGGCCGTGCGCATCGGGGGCGTCGACGTCCGCGACCTCACGGCGCGCTCGCTGCGGCAGACCCTGGGCATGGTCACCCAGGACGGCCATCTCTTCCACGACACCGTCCGCGCCAACCTGCTGCTCGCCCGGCCCGAGGCCACCGAGAGCGACCTGTGGGACGCCCTGCGCCGGGCCCGCCTCGACGAACTCGTACGGTCCCTGCCCGACGGACTCGGCACCGTCGTCGGCGAGCGCGGCTACCGCCTGTCCGGCGGCGAACGCCAGCGCATGACCATCGCCCGGCTGCTGCTGGCCCGCCAGCGCGTCGTCATCCTCGACGAGGCCACCGCCCACCTCGACAACACCTCCGAGGCCGCCGTCCAGGAAGCACTCACCGAAGCCCTCGAAGGCCGCACGGCCGTCGTGATCGCCCACCGTCTCTCGACGGTCCGCGCGGCCGACCAGATCCTGGTCGTCGAGGCCGGCCGGATCGTGGAACGGGGCACCCACGAAGAACTCCTGGCGGCGGGACAGCGCTACGCGGAGCTGTACCGCACCCAGTTCGGCGGACCGGCCGACGGGGCGCGGAGCGAGGCGGTGGAGGAGGCCGCGTAGGGCGTGAACGCCTGCCCGGACCTGTGCGTACTCCTGTCGAACACCTGCCGAAAGACCGCACCGGAGAGGCGACGTGTCCCAGCAGCAAACGACCGCACGATCCACCCGCCGCACCCCCTCCCGCGCCCACCGATCGCGCGCCCTCGCGGCGGCCGGAGTCCTGATCGTCCTTCCCCTGGTCACGGCCTGCGGCGGCGGTGACGACGGCAAGGGCGCCGACGGCGGCAAGGCGGCGCCGAGTGTGACCGCCGCTCCCGCCGCCGGGGTCGTCGCACCGGCCAAGGTGGAGGTGATCGCCGGGCTGACCGGCTGCAAGGCGAAGATCCGCATCGACGCCGACGAACTGCGCCAGGGCCTGTGCCACACCGAGAAGGCCGACTACCTCATCACCACCTTCCCCGAGGAGAAGTTCAAGGAGACCTGGCTCGAGGAGGCGCGCGTCTACGGAGGCAAGTACCTCGTCGGCACGCGCTGGGTGGTCAGCGTGAAGCCGGCGCTGCTGGAGTCCTTCCGCGCGAAGCTCGGCGGCACGATCAGGGAGCTGCGGGGCATCGGCCCCAAGCCGGGCGGCCGCTGACAGCTCTCTTTCGATTTCGGCTGGTGGGCGTCATGATGGTGCGGCTCGGCACATGAGCCGCCCCGCTCACGGCGGCATCGCAGATTGAGTCCGTCGTGGTCGCCACCTTTCGTCGCCACTCGCTCGCGGGCGAGATGCTGGTGCTCCAGCTCGCCATCGTCGTGGTGGTGCTGCTGGCCGTCGCCGCGGTCTCCCTCGCCCAGTCCCAGGCCACCTTCAACCGCGTCGAAGGGCGCCGGGTGGGCGCGCTCGCCGAGCAGCTGGCCGCCAACCCCCTGGTGCGCAGCCAGCTGGTGCGCCCCGCGCCGGGGGAGGCGCTCGCCCCGCTGGTCCTCGCCACCCAGGCGCAGTCGGGGGTGACCTCGGTGACCGTGGCCGACGCGGCCGGGCGGATCGTCAGCTCCACGAACCCCACGGTCGTCGGGGAGCGGATGCGGCTGGGGCCGGGCACCGCCCGGGGGCGCGGCTGGACCGGGCAGCTGACCCTGGACGGCAACCGCGAGCTGGCCGCCCAGGTGCCCGTCCTCGGGGCGAGCGAGGAGAACCTGGGCCGGATCCTCGGCACGGTGATGATCGGTGAGGCCGATCCGACGGTGTGGCAGCGGCTCAGCGGCGCCTCCTCCTATCTGCTCGCCTATCTGGGCATCGCCAGCGGACTGGGCGTGGCCGGCTCCTGGCTGCTCGCGCGGCGGGTGAAACGGCAGACCCTCGGGCTGGAGCCGGGTGAGATCGCCGGGCTCGCCGAGCACCGGGAGGCGATGCTGTACGGGATCGCCGAGGGCGTGATCGCCCTGGACCCGCAGCACCGGCTCACCCTCGTCAACGACATGGGCCGCCGTCTGCTCGACCTGCCCGAGGACTGCGTCGGCCAGAGCCTCACGGGCCTCGGCATCGACGGACGGCTGCGCGACGTGCTGTCCGGCACCGCAGCCGGTGAGCGCGACGAGGTCGTCGTCCGGCACGGCCGGGTCCTGGTGATGAACCGGATGACCGTCACCAAGGACGGCCGGCCCCTCGGCTCGGTCACCACCCTGCGCGACCGCACCGAACTGGCCCGGCTGGAACGGGAGATCGGCTCCTTCCGCAGCTCCTCCGAGCTGCTGCGCGCGCAGGCGCACGAGTTCGCCAACCAGCTGCACACCATCTCCGGGCTGATCCAGATCGGTGAACAGGACGAAGTCGTGGCCTACATCCGCGCGGTGAGCCGGCACCGCCAGGCCCTGGACGTCACCCTCAGCCGCCGCGTGAGGGACACCGCGGTCGCCGCACTGCTGATGGCGAAGGCATCCCTCGCGGCGGAACGGAAGGTCAGTCTGCGGATCTCGGACGACACCGCGCTGGAGCGGCTGACTCCCGAGGACGCCGCCGATGTGGCGACCGTGGTCGGCAACCTCGTGGACAACGCCGTCGACGCCGCCACCGCCCGGGACGACTCCTGGGTGGAGGTGGCGCTGCGTCAGGACGCCTCCGGCGTGGAGATCGTGGTCCGCGACTCGGGGCCGGGCGTTGCTCCGGAGCTGGCCCGCGAGGTCTTCTCCCACGGTTTCACCACCAAGGCCGCCCGGGAGGGCGAGCGCGGTATCGGACTGGCCCTGACCAAGCTGGTCTGCGAACGGCACGGGGGAGAGATCTCGGTGTCCAACACCCCTGAAGGGGCCGTGTTCACCGCACGCATGACCGTCAGCCACCTCATCGACGCGGTGGCGGAAGGAGCGGCCCCATGACCGAGGCGAGCGACAAGGCGGACGCGATCGACGTCCTCGTGGTCGACGACGACTTCATGGTGGCCAGAGTCCACCGCGCGTTCGTCGAACGCGTCGAGCCGTTCCGCGTCGTCGGCACGGCCCACACCGCAGGACAGGCCATCGAGGCGGTCGAGACCCTGCGCCCCGACCTCATCCTGCTCGACCTGTATCTCCCCGACCTGTTCGGGCTCGACGTCATCCCCCGGCTGCGCACCGCCGGGCACGACTGCGACGTCATGGTCATCAGTGCGGCGACGGAGGCCGAGACGGTGCGCGGCGCCGTCCGCCGTGGTGTGGTCGACTACCTCCTCAAGCCCTTCGACTTCGAGGATCTGCGCCTGCGCCTGGAGCGCTACGCCGCCCAGCGGGGCAGGCTGCTCACGACGGTGGTCCGCGGCCAGGCGGACGTGGACCGTGTCCTGGCCGGAGCGTTCGGCCCGGCACCGGCTCACACCCTGCCCAAGGGCATGAGTGTGGAGACCGCCGAACTCGTCGAGCGGGCCCTGCGCGAGGCGGACGGCACCCTGTCCGCCACCGAGTGCGCCGCCGTCACCGGCGTGTCCCGGGTGAGCGCCCGCCGTTACCTGGAGTACTTCCACGGCACCGGCAGTGCGGAGGTGTCCCTGCGCTACGGCGCCGCCGGCCGGCCCGAACGCCGCTACGGCTGGCGGGCCTGAGCCGTCACCCGCTACCCGGCTGCGGGGCCCTGTTCCTCGTGGTGGGCGTGCACGCGCCGCAGCAGGGAGGCCAGTTGCTCCCGCTCGGCATCGCTCAGCGGGGCCAGGAGGTCGTCGTCCGCCGAGGCGATGTCGGCGTTGAGATGATCGAGGGCGGTTCTGCCCCGAGGGGTGATGCGGACGTCGACGCGGCGGCGGTCGGCGAGGCTGCGGACGCACTCGACCTGCCCGGCGTCGGCCAGGTCCTTCACGATGCGCGCGAGGTCGCTGGCGTTCATGTCCAGCCTGGCGGCCAGCACCCCCTTGGGCTGCGGACCGAGATCGGCGACCAGGGTCAGGACGGTCAGATGCCACAACCGCAGCCCTCTGGCCGTGAGTTTCTCCGACAAGGTGCGGCGGGCGGCCTTTCCCGTCGCGTACATCAGGTACGCGCTGAGGTTCAGCACGCTGGGCGGCGTCCTGCGTGAACGGTGGTCCGGCTGTGCCTTTTCTGTGAACACGCTTCAAAAATAGGGCACTTGGCGGCTGTGGGCGCAGCACTTCCCGGCGATCGCCGCCGTGCGGAACGGGTCCGCACGGCGGCGATCGCCGGCCGGCCCCGGGGCCGTACCGGTCCGGCGCGTCAGGGGCGGCCGGTGAGATAGCCGCCCATGGAGGTGAAGTACTCGGCCGCGGGCAACTCCCGGCCGTCCTCGGTGCGTACGCGCGTGATGGCCAGGCCGTGGTTGCGTCCTGTGCGGGCGTCGGCGCCGGCGACGATCACCACGCCGTCGCCCTCGCGGTAGAAGATCCGGCCGGGCGTGCCGCCGTAGCGGCCCTCGGACACGAACGCGGCCAGGACGTCGAGCCGCTTGCCCCGGTGGAAGGTGTGGGCGCTGGGGTACGGCTCGGACTGGGCGCGCACCAGGCGCTCCAGGTCCTCCGCGGGCCAGCTCCAGTCGATGCGGCTGTCCTCGTCGGCCCGCTTGTGGAAGAAGGACGCCTGGGAGCGGTCCTGCTTGGTGAACTCGGTCTGTCCGGCGGCGATCAGTCCGAGCGCGCCGACGGTGACCGGGGCGATGAGGTCGACGGTCTTGTGGAAGAGGTCGGTCGCCGTGTCCGCCGGGCCGACCGGCACCGCCTCCTGCCGGACGATGTCGCCGGCGTCGAGTTCGTCGTTCATCATGTGCGCCGTGACGCCCACTTCGGGCTCGCCGTTGATGAGCGCCCAGATCAGCGGGGAGAAGCCGGCGTACTTCGGCAGCAGCGAGTCGTGCACGTTCAGCGTGCCGTGGCGGGGCAGGCCGAAGATGCGCGGGGGGATCCAGGTACGCCAGTTGTTGGCCACGATGATGTCCGGGTCGGCCTCCTTGAGGCGCTCGAACAGCTCTTCGTCGTCGGGGCGGTTGCGGATCAGCACCGGGACGCCGTGCTCCTCGGCGAGGTCGGCGACCGAGTCGCTCCAGATCTTCTCGTAGGCGTGCTCGCTCTTGGGGTGGGTCACGACCAGCACCACGTCGTGCTCGGACTCCAGGAGGGCTTGCAGGGTGCGGTGCCCCCAGGTCTGGTAACCGAACATGACGACCCGCATGGGGTTCCTCCTCAGGGCAAGGTGTTGGCCGACGCAAGTAAAGCAAGGCTTACCTTAGTGCGCAACGGGCATGCGGGGTGCGCCAGTTGACGAGGCCCGCTTCCGGGTGGTGCCCGTTTTGCCCTGTCGACACCTCGACGGGTTTAGCTTAGGCTCACCTAAGTTCGTTGGCGTGCCGCGTCGTCGGCATGCCCGTCTCCCGTTCCCTCCACACCTGACACGCGCGGCTGCCCCGCACGATGGGAGTGACATGTCGCAGGTTCTTCCCGGTGACGCATCACCGGTCCACGACCTGATCGGAATCGGCTTCGGGCCGTCCAACGTGGCCATGGCGATCGCGCTCCGCGAGCACAACACCCGCGTCGGCGGGCGGGAGGCGATCACCGCACACTTCTTCGAGCAGCAGCCCCGCTTCGGCTGGCACCGCGGCATGCTCATCGACGACGCCACCATGCAGGTCTCGTTCCTCAAGGACCTGGTGACGCTGCGCAACCCGGCCAGCGAGTACAGCTTCCTCTGCTACCTGCAGAGCAAGGGCCGGCTGATCGACTTCATCAACCACAAGAACCTGTTCCCACTGCGCGTCGAATTCCACGACTACTTCGAATGGGCCGCGGCCCAGGTCGAGGACATGGTCTCCTACGGCCACGAGGTCGTCGGTGTCGCGCCCGTCACCCGGGACGGCGTCGTGGACCACCTGGAGGTGACCGTCCGGTCGGGCGGTGGCCTCGAGGTCCACAAGGCCCGCAACCTCGTCATCGGCACCGGCCTGCGGCCCCTCATGCCCGAGGGAGTGGAACGCGGCGACCGCGTCTGGCACAACTCCGAACTCCTGGCGAAAGTCGACGAGTTGGAGGGCACCTCGCCCTCCCGATTCGTCGTCGTGGGCGCTGGGCAGAGTGCCGCCGAGAACGTCGCCTACCTGCACCGCCGCTTCCCCGGGGCCGAGGTCTGCGCCGTCTTCTCCCGCTACGGCTACAGCCCGGCCGACGACAGCAGCTTCGCCAACCGGATCTTCGACCCCCAGGCAGTCGACGAGTACTTCGCCGCGCCCGAGGACGTCAAGCGCCGGCTGATGGACTACCACGGCAACACCAACTACTCCGTGGTGGACATCGACCTCATCGACGACCTCTACCGGCAGTCGTACCGGGAGAAGGTGCTCGGCGCCGAGCGGCTGCGGTTCCTCAACGTCTCCCGGCTGACCGGCGTCAAGGAGACCCCGTCGAGCGTCCGTGCCACGGTGACGTCCCTGGTCAACGGCGAGGAGACCGATCTGGACGCGGACGTCGTGGTCTTCGCCACCGGCTACAGCCCCGTCGACCCCACGAGCCTGCTCGGGGAGGTCGCGGACCACTGTCTGCGCGACGAAGAGGGACGCGTCCGCGTCGAACGCGACTGGCGTATCGCGGCCGACCCCACCCTGCGCTGCGGCATCTACCTGCAGGGCGGCACGGAGCACACGCACGGCATCACATCGTCGCTGCTCTCCAACACCGCCATCAGGGTGGGCGAGATCCTCGACTCCCTCCTCGGCCGCGCCGCCGAGCCCACCGCGGACCGGAGGCGCACGGTCGCCGACGGCACGGGCAGCGCCGCCCGCTAGGCGCTCCGCCAGGGGGCCGGTGTCACCGATCGGCCACAGCGCCGCCGTGGCCGGTCGCGCCGGTCCCCGCACCCCTTCCGGTGCCGCAGGCACCGTCCGGTCAACTCGCCCACCGCGCAAGGGATAACGTACGTCGACATGGGCACGACTGCTGCAGTGGAGCGCCCCCCGGTCAAGGGCTCGTCAGCGACCCCCCGGCGACGGGTCGTGGGTCTGGCCACCCTTCTGACGGTCCTCGTGATCGCCGCGGTCCTGTCGCTGGCCGTCGGCGCCCGCGCGTTGAGCCCCGCCGAGGTGTGGCACGGACTGTTCGGCGCCCCGGACCCCGACCGGCGGCTCACGGAGATCAGGCTCATCGTCGAGACCGTACGGGTGCCCCGCACGGTCCTCGGAGTCGTCGCGGGCATCGCCCTCGGCGTCGGCGGGGCGCTGATCCAGGGGTTCACCCGCAATCCGATCGCCGACACGGGCCTGCTGGGGGTGAACACCGGCGCCTCGTTCGCCGTGGTGTCGGTGATCGCCGTGTTCGGGTTCTCCAACCCGTTCCAGTACGTCTGGTTCGCCTTCGTGGGCGCGGCGGTCGCCGGTGTCGTGGTGTTCGGCCTCGCGAGCATCGGCCGGGGCGCCGGCAACCCGTTGACGCTCGCACTGGCCGGGCAGGGGATCACGGTGTTCCTCATGGCGATGACCACGGCCGTCGCGCTGTCGAATCAGGCGTCGCTGAACGCCCTGCGCTTCTGGAACGCGGGCTCCCTGGCCGGTGTCGGATTCGACGTCATCTGGCCGGTGACCGCGTTCATCGGTGCCGGTCTCGTGCTGGCCCTGACCACGCTGCCCTCCCTCAATCTGCTCAACCTGGGCGACGACGTGGCCAGGGGCCTGGGGGTGAACATCGCGCTGAGCCGGACCGTCGGCATCACCGCCATCACCCTGCTGGCGGGTGCGGCGACGGCCGCGTGCGGACCCATCGCCTTCCTCGGCCTCATGGTCGCCCACGTGGCTGGGTACCTGACCGGCCCGGACTACCGCTGGCTGGTGCCGTACGCCGGCCTGCTCGGGGCCGTCGTACTGCTGCTGTGCGACATCGTCGGCCGACTGGTCGTGCGGCCGGGCGAGTTGGACGCCGGCGTCCTCGTGGCGTTGCTCGGCGCCCCCTTCTTCGCGGTGCTCGTGTGGCGCGGAAAGTTCAGGAAAGCATGAACGTGACCGAGGTGAAGCCGTCCCTGCCGCCGGGTGTGCGGCTCGGCCGGGTGTCGTTCGTCTGGCGGCCCTGGCCCCTGTGCGTCACGCTGCTGCTGGCCGCGGCGACCTTCCTGGTGTTCTGCGTGTCCATCGGCGTCGGGGACTTCCCGATCGGCCTCCCGCGGGTGATCGCCACGCTCTTGGGACGGGGCGAGCGGGTCGACGAGTTCGTCATCATGGACCTGCGGATGCCGCGCGCCCTGGCCGGACTCGTCGTGGGCGTCGCCCTCGGGGTGTCCGGGGCGATCACACAGGCCATCGCACGCAATCCGCTGGCCAGCCCGGACGTCCTGGGGATCACTTCGGGAGCCAGTGCCGTCGCGGTCTTCCTGGTGACGGTCTCGGGCGGGACCGCCGCGGCGGTCGTCGACTCCGTCGGCCTGTCGGCCGCGGCGCTCGCGGGCGGGCTCGGCACCGGCCTGCTGGTGTACTTCCTGGCCTGGCGGCGCGGGGTGGACGGCTTCCGGCTCATCCTCATCGGCATCTCGGTGAGCGCCGTGATGGAGGCGATCACGACCTGGTTGCTGGTCACGGCCGACATCAGGGACGTCGCCCGCGCCCAGGCATGGCTGGTCGGCTCGCTGGAGGACCGCTCCTGGGGCGAGGTCTGGACGGCCCTGTGGTGCGGACTCGTCCTCCTGGCCGTCGTCTCCTGCGTCGCCTTCCAGTTCAGGCCGATGCACTTCGGCGACGAGGTCGCCGCGGGGCTGGGCGTCCGGTACGGGAGGGTGCGGGCGGTCCTGTTGCTGTGCGCCGTGCTGCTGGCCGGTGTGGCGGTGAGCGCGGCGGGCCCGGTGCCGTTCGTCGCGCTGGTGGCGCCGCAGGTGGCGATGCGTCTGGCGCGCTGCCCCACACCGCCGATGGTGGCCTCGGGCCTGACGGGCGCGCTGCTGCTGACCGGCTCGGACCTCGTCGCGCGCACGGCGCTGCCGGTCTCGCTCCCGGTCGGCGTGGTCACCGCCGCGATCGGCGGGCCCTTCCTCGTCTATCTGCTGGTGCGGGCGAACCTGCGATAGATGTACAAGAGTCAGGTGAACCCAAGCAAGGGGGGACGACCCGTGGTCGCACAGTCCGTCAGCGAGGCCGCGGTCGGCGGCACTCCGAGGCTCGCCGCCCGAGGTGTCACGGTCGGCTACGGCGGCCGGGTCGTCATCGACGGGCTCGACGTGGCGATACCGCCCGGCGTGATCACCACGATCATCGGCCCCAACGGCTGCGGGAAGTCGACCCTGTTGCGCACGCTGTCGCGGCTGCTCAAGCCGGCCGGCGGGACGGTCGTCCTGGACGGCGAGGACATCGGCAGGCTTCGGACCCGGGACGTGGCGAAGAAGCTCGGCCTGCTGCCGCAGGCTCCGGTCGCGCCGGAGGGGCTGACCGTGGCCGACCTGGTCGCCAGGGGACGCCACCCGCACCAGAGCTGGCTTCGGCAGTGGTCGTCCGACGACGCCGACGTGGTGGCACGCGCCCTGGCCATGACCGGGGTGGCGGACCTCGCCGATCGCCCGGTCGACGCACTGTCCGGAGGGCAGCGCCAGCGCGTCTGGATCTCGATGACGCTGGCCCAGGGCACCGATCTGCTCCTGCTGGACGAGCCGACGACCTATCTGGACCTGGCGCACGCCCTCGACGTCCTCGACCTGGTCGACGATCTGCACGAGTCCGGCTGCACCGTCGTCATGGTGCTGCACGACCTCAACCTGGCCACGCGCTACAGCGACCACCTCGTGGTGATGCGGGAGGGCTCGATCCTGGCGCAGGGACATCCGCGTGACGTCGTCACCGCCGAACTGCTGCACGAGGCCTTCGGGTTGCGCGCTCAGGTGATCGACGACCCGGTCGGCGACCGGCCGCTCATCGTGCCGATCGGGCGGGCCCACGTGCAGCCTGGGCACCTTCCGGCGCGGGAGAGTTAGTAAGGCTAGGCTAACCTCACTGCGGCGCGGTAAGGTTTGGCTGCCCTTAGGCGAGGGTGCAGTGAACTGGCGCGAAAGCAAGGGGATTTGGATGCTCCTCCATCGAACGACGCCCGGAAAGCCATGGCGGCGGCTGGCAGCGGTACTGTCCGCGGCCGCCCTCGGCGTCGGTCTCCTCGCGGGGTGCGGTTCCGGCTCGGCGGACACGGCGGACAGCGAGAACAAGGGCACTCAGGCCGCGGCCGCCGGTGACTTCCCGGTCACCGTGGAGCACGCGTTCGGATCCACGACGGTCGAGAAGGCGCCCCAGCGGGTCGTCTCCGTCGGCTACACCGACGACCAGACCGTGCTGGCCTTCGGCATCAAGCCCGTCGGCATGGTCGACCAGTACCCGAACCCGCCCGGCAAGAGCCCCGACGTCAACACCCAGTGGCCCTGGGTGAAGGACAAGTGGGGAGACACCAAGCCCGAGGTCGTCATGAAGAACGGCGACTCCGGCCCCAACTACGAGAAGATCGCGGCCCTTCGGCCCGACCTGATCGTCGCGGTCTACTCCGAGATCGACAAGTCCGCCTACGACAAGCTCTCGAAGATCGCCCCGACGGTGGCCCGCACCAAGGGCGAGAAGGAGCCCTTCAGCGCTCCCTGGCAGGACAACGCCCTGCACATCGCCAAGGCCCTCGGCAAGGCCGACGAGGGCCAGAGGATGGTCGACGACATCCAGGGCCAACTGGACGCCGCCAAGAAGGCGCACCCCGAGCTCGCCAAGGAGACCGCGGTCGCGCTGTCCTGGTACAAGGACTCGGTGGCACCCTTCACCTCCACCGACGTGCGCGGCCGGCTCGTCACGGGCATCGGCTACAAGTACCAGACCGAGATCGACAAGGTCGCGGGCGGCGACTTCTACACCACGCTCTCGCCCGAGCGCGTCGACCTCGTCGACGTCGACCACATCTTCGTCATCAACGACAAGGCCGACACCGAGGCGCTCAAGAAGTTCAAGCTGTTCGCCAACCTCGACGCAGTGAAGAAGGGCAACGTGTCCTACCTGCTCGACAGCGAGGGACCGGCGGTCGGCGCGGCCATCTCCCAGGGCACCCTGCTGTCCATGCCGTACGCGATCGACGAGCTCGTCAAGTCGGTCGAGTAGGGACGTGAGCACCACCGACACGCGCGTCGCCCCGGCGGCCCTGCGCACGACGACCGGACGCGAGGCCGCCCGCTGGGTCGCGGAGCACTGCCGCGCGATGCCCGGGCTGACGCTCGCGACCGTGCTCACCACGGTCGCGGGGGCGGCGCTCCAGGTGCTCCCGGTGCTCCTGCTCGGCCGGGTGGTCGACGGGGTCGTCGGGGGCGAGGACCGTTCGGTCCTGGTCACGATCGGGGTGCTGATCGGCGCCGCCGCGCTGCTCGGGGCGGCGGCCACCGGGGTGTCCACGTACCTGATCGGACGGCTCGGCGCGGATCTGCTCGCCCGGCTGCGCGAAGGTGCCGTCCGGGCGGTGCTCGGCATGCCGAGCGCACGCGTCGAGCAGGTCGGCCGGGGTGACGTGCTCAGCCGGGTCGGGGACGACGTGGCCGTCATCTCCAAGGGCATCCGCACGGCCGTCCCCACGGTGTTCTCGGCGGGAGTGCTGGTCGTCATCGCGACCCTCGGCATGTTCGGGCTCGACTGGCGGCTCGGCCTGGCCGGCGCGGGCGCACTGCCCGCCTACGCGCTGGCGCTGCGCTGGTACCTGCCGCGGTCCGCCCCGCTCTACCAGAAGCAGCGCGTTGCCCAGGCCGACCGCGCCCAGGCGTTCATCAGCGGTCTGAACGGCATCGACACGGTCCGGGCCTACCGCCTGGAGGGTGCCTTCCGCGAGAAGGTCACCACCGAGTCGTGGCGGGTGCGCGAGCTCGGTATCGAGGTGTTCCGGTTCTTCGGCCGGTTCGTCGGCAGGGAGAACCGCGCCGAGTTCATCGGTCTGGTCCTGATCCTCGTGGTGGGGTACGCCCTGCTGGAGGCCGACGCGGCCACCCTGGGCGAGGTGTCTGCCGCTCCGCTGCTGTTCCACCGGCTGTTCACCCCGCTCGGCGCCATCATGTTCACCTTCGACGAGGCACAGAAGTCGGGCGCGAGCCTGACCCGCCTGGTCGGGGTGCTGGGGGAGTCCGCCCAGGAGCGGCTGGTCGGCGACGAGTCCGTCACGGCGGCCCGGGCCGGCGCGTATCCGGTGACGGTCGAGGGGCTGACGTTCCGCTACCCCGGTTCGGAGGAGCCGGTGCTGCGGGACGTGAACCTCGCCATTCCCGCCGGGAGTTCCCTCGCCCTGGTGGGCGCCACCGGCGCGGGCAAGACGACTCTGGCCGCGCTGATCGCCGGGATCGGCACCCCGCAGTCCGGGTCGGTTCGTATCGGGACGACCGATCTGGCCGACCTGGACGAGGCCGGGGCGCGGGCCCTGGTCAGCATCCTGACGCAGGAGACGCACGTCTTCTCCGGCCCGCTCGCCGACGACCTGCGGCTGTCCGCGCCGGGGGCGAGCGACGGGGAGCTGTTGGACGCGTTGCGCACGGTCGGTGCCGAGGGCTGGGTCGCCGCGCTTCCCGACGGGCTGGACACCCCGGTCGGCGAGGGCGGTGAGCGCCTGGACGTCACCGAGGTCGCCCAGGTCGCCCTGGCGCGGCTGGTGCTGGGGAGGGCGCCGGTGGTGGTGCTCGACGAGTCGACCGCGGAGGCGGGCAGCGAGGGCGCCGCCGAGCTGGAGCGGGCCGTACGGGCCGCCTGCGCGGGCCGCACCACGCTGTTCGTGGCGCACCGGCTGACCCAGGCGATGGCCGCGGACCGGATCGCCGTACTCGAGGCGGGACGTGTCGTGGAGCAGGGGACGCACGAGGAACTGGTGGCTCTGGGCGGCCGGTACGCACGACTGTGGCGGGCCTGGCGAGAGGGTAGTTAGGTAACCCTTATTTAGGTTAGCCTAACTCCACATTCTGGAAGGGACGCTGAGTCTTCGATGATGGAACCGCGCGCTCGTCTCGTACTGCTTTCCCCCTCGCGCCTGGCCGATGTGCGCCGGCGGATCGGCGACTACCCGGACCGGACCATCACCGAGGCCTGTGCCATCGGCCTGTCGTACTGGGCGACGGGCTCCAGCCCGGAGGGCATCGACCTCACGCCCGGCACGCTCTTCGCCGACGTCCTCGGCTGGGTCGACAACGGCGGTACAGCGTCCGGCGGTTGGGGCGTCGCCCCGGACGGCCGCGGCATCACCGTCCCCGAGGGCGTCGCCCCCGAGGACGCGCAGCTCGCGCTGGACGACCTGGCCGACTTCCCGGACCGGCCGCTGGGCACCATCGGCCCGTCCAGCGTGGAGGCCCGACTCCGGGTGCTGTCCCAGTGGAACGACAACCGGGCCGACCGGGACCGCCCCACCATCGTGGAGATGTTCCACCGGCAGGCGAGCGCACGACCGGACGCCGTGGCGATCGTCGACGAGCACCGCTCGCTGACCTACCGCCAAGCAGCCGAACACGCGGCCCAGTTGGCCCATCATCTGCTCGCCCGCGGACTCGGATCCGAACAGGTCGTCGGCATCTCGCTGACCCGCTCCGCCGACATGGTCGTCGGGCTGCTCGCCGTGCTCCAGGCCGGCTGCGCCTTCGTACCGCTCGATCCGCAGTGGCCCGCCGCGCGCCGGGCCGTGGTCATCGAGGACGCCCGGGTCGTCGTCCAGCTCAACGCCTCCGGCGAGTACGACCCGGCCGAACCGGACGCCGTGGCCGTCGACCTGGGCGACTGGCGGTACGGCTCGTACCCGGTGCAGGGGCCCGACACCACCGTCCTCGGTGACGCGCTGGCCTATGTGATCTTCACGTCCGGTTCGACCGGGCGGCCCAAGGGCGCGATGATCCGGCACGAGGCGATCAGCGAGCGCCTGCTGTGGCAGGTGAACGAGATCCTCGGCTTCGGCCACGACGACGCCTCGCTGTTCAAGGCGCCGCTGTCCTTCGACATCTCCATCAACGAGATCTTCCTGCCGCTGGTCTCCGGCGGACGGCTCGTCGTCCTGCGGCCCGGCGGCGAACGCGACCCGCACCACCTGCTGAGCGTCATCGCCGAACAGCGCGTCACCTTCACCTACTTGGTGTCGTCCATGCTGGACGTGCTGCTGGAGATGGCAGGCGACTCCGGCCGCCTGGACAGCCTGCGGCACGTGTGGTGCGGCGGGGAGGTCCTCACCCCCGAGCTGTACGAGCGCTTCCGCACCAAGCTCGACAACATCCCCATGTACCACGGCTACGGCCCCGCGGAGACCACCATCGGCGTCTCCCACGTCATCTACCGGGGCGCCGCGGAACGCCTGTCGACGTCCATCGGCAAGGCCAACCCCAACACCCAGCTCTACGTCCTGGACGACGAACTGCGCCCGGTCCCGGTCGGCGTCGGCGGCGAACTCTACGTCGGCGGCTTCCTCCTGGGCCGCGGCTACGCGGGCGCGCCCGGCCTGACCGCCTCACGCTTCGTCGCCAACCCCTTCGCGAACGACGGCTCCCGCCTCTACCGCACCGGCGACCTCGCCCGCTTCGCCCCCGACGGATCGCTGGACTTCCTCGGCCGCGCCGACAACCAGATCAAGATCCGCGGCATGCGGCTGGAGATCGAGGACGTCGAGGCCGGCCTCGCCGAGCACCCCAGGGTCCGGCACACCTGCGTCGTCGCGAAGAAGAACACGGCCGGGGGCACCTACCTCGTCGGCTACGTCATACCCGCCGCCGGCGCCGAGGACCTGGGCGCGGACGAGGTGAAGGTGTGGGCCGCGGCGCACATGGTCGAGTACATGGTGCCCGCCCACATCGTGGTGATGGAGGAGTTCCCGCTCACCGCCAACGGCAAGCTCGACCGGAACGCGCTGCCCGAGCCCACGCCCGGGACGCGTGCACTCGCCCGCCCCACCACCGACGACGAGCGGGCGGTGTGTGCCGCGGTCGCGGAGGTGCTGCGCCTCGAAGAGGTCGGCGTCGACCAGGACTTCTTCCAGCTCGGCGGCGACAGCATCCTCGCGATCTCCCTGCTGAGCGCACTGCGCGAGCAGGGCCTGCACGTCACGGCACGGCAGATCTTCACCCACGGCACGGTGGGCGCGCTGGCCGCGGTCGCGAGTCGCGAGGACGTCGCCGCCGTGGACCACGCCGATGTCGCCACCGGCACCGTCGTCGGCTCACCCATCGTGCAATGGCTCGGGGAAACCACGGACGCCGTCGACGGCTTCGTCCAGTCGGTCGTCCTGAACACCCCCGCGGACCTGACCGCCGACGGCCTCGACACGATCCTCACCGCCCTCCTCGCCCGGCACGACATGCTCCGCGCCAGGCTGGTGCGCGGCAGCCGCTGGAGCTTCGACATCCCCGAGGCGGACCGGGCCGAGCCCGGCCGGCAGCGCAGCGACCGACCACTCGACGAGTGCATCGCCCTCGCCACAGCCGGACTGGACCCGGCGAACGGCGTGATGCTCCGGGCCGTCTGGCGCCCCGAGGCACGCCAACTCGTCCTCGTCGCCCACCACGTGGTCGTCGACGGCGTCTCCTGGCGCATCCTGATGGAGGACCTGGCCACCGCCTGGCGGCAGTACAGCTCGGGTGAGCCCGTCGAACTGCCCCCGGCGGGCACCTCGTTCCGGCGCTGGACCCAGCTGCTGGAACGTGCCGCGTTCGACGCCGACAGTTCCGCCTACCGGCGCCCCCTGCCGGGCGAGGACCAGCCGCTGGCCCACCGCGCGCTGTCCGAGACGGACACCGTCGCCGGAGAACGCCTGCGGACCGTCACCGTCGGCCCCGAGGTCACGGCCGCGCTGCTGGGCGAGGTCCCCGCGACGTTCCACGCCGGCGTCAACGACGTGCTCCTCACCGCCCTCGCCGTCGCCCTCGCCCGGTGGCGCCGCGACCTGGGCCAGGACCAGACCTTCGCCCACATCGAGCTCGAAGGCCACGGCCGCGAAGGGCAGTTCGTGGCGGGCTCCGCCGGCTTCGAACCGGAACTGTCCAGGACGGTGGGCTGGTTCACCACCCTCTTCCCGGTCACCGTCGACCCCGGCACGGCATCCGACCTCACCGCCCCCGCGTACCTGACCGCCGCCCTCAAGGCGGTCAAGGAGGACCTCGCCCGGGTACCGGACAACGGCATCTCCTACGGCGCCCTGCGTTATCTCGCCCACAGCGAGTTCGACGCCCCCGCACCCCAGGTGCTCTTCAACTACCTCGGCCGCTTCGCCGCCGGCGCGCCGGGCGACTGGCAGCTCGCCGGCACCACCGGCCAGCTGGGTGAGAAGCGCGACCCGCGGATGCGCCTGCCCCGGGCCCTGGAGTTCAACGCGATCGCCGAACCCGCCGCGTCCGGCGCGTACGAGCTGGTCACCACCATCTCCTGGCCCGACGGTCTGTTCACCGATGCCGACATCACGGCACTCGCCGGCTACTTCCGCACGGCCCTGACCGGACTCGCCGCACTCGACCAGGGCGGTCACTCGCCCAGCGACTTCCCCCTCGTACCGCTCACCCAGGCCGACGTCGACACTCTGGACGGCCCTGCGCTGCGGGACATCCTCCCGCTGACCCCGCTCCAGGAAGGCCTCTACTTCCACTCGGTCTTCGACGACGAGTCCGCGGGTGCCTACGTCGAACAGCAACTGATCACGCTGGACGGCGAGGTGGACGCCGACCGGCTCGCGACGGCGGCCACCCGGCTGCTCACCCTCTTCCCGAACCTGGCCGCCCGCTTCACGGCCCTCACCGACGGCCGCGTGGTCTCCGTGCTGGAGAGCGGAGTCGAGGCGCCCTTCACCACGCTGGACCGCCCCGGCATCACCACCGAGGAGATACACGACCTCGCCGAACGGGACCGCCGCACCGGCTTCGACCTGGCCACCGGCCCTCTCATGCGGTACACGCTCATCCGCGCCGGCTCCGGCCGCAACGTCCTGGTGCAGACCGTGCACCACATCATCGCCGACGGCTGGTCGGTGCCGCCCATGCTGCGCGCCCTGCTCGCCGAGTACCACGCGCCGGGCACCGTCCACCCCCTCGGGGGCTTCGCCGACTACGTGCACTGGCTCGCCGGACGCGACGCCGACGAGAGCGACCGCGTCTGGTGCGAGGAACTCGCCGGACTGCCCGGCCCCTCGCTGATCGCCGAAGGCCACACGCCCTCCGACCGGTTCGCCGACACCGCCGTGGAACCCGAGGGCGACCTCGACGCCGCCGTCCGCGAGGCCGGCGTGCCGCTGAGCGTCGCCGTGCACAGCGCCTGGGCCGTCACCCTGGGCGGCATCCTCCAGGGCCGGGACGTCGTGTTCGGCTCCACGGTCTCCGGCCGCGACGCCGACGTGCCCGGCATCGGGGACATGGTGGGCCTGTTCATCAACACCATCCCCGTACGAGCCCGTTGGGCCCCCGAGACCACCGCCGCCGACCTGCTCACCGCCGTACGCGACCACCAGAGCGCCGTCCTGCCGCACCAGCACGTCTCCCTGGCACGCATCGGCCGCCAGGCCGGCTCCGGCTCCCTCTTCGACACGCTCGTCGTGTTCGACGTGGCCACCGACGTGACCTCGCTGCGGCGCCCCGGCGACACGCTGACCATCACCGATCTCGTCAACGAGGGCGCCCCGCACTATCCGCTCACCCTCGTGGTCGAGCGCACCCTCGACGGCCGCCCCCGCTTCAACCTCATCCACGACGGCGACCTGCTGGGCGGGCCGACCGCCCGGGGGATCCTGCACACCTTCACCCGGACCCTGAGCGCCCTGCTCACCCGCCCGGACGCCCGGATCGACGATCTGACTCCGCAGGGCGAACGGCGTCCCGCGCCGATCACCCCGACCACCCTGGGCGCACTGTTCGACACCGCCGCCCGCCGCGACCCGGCAGCCACCGCCGTCACCCAGTGCGGCCTCGACGGCACCACCCGTTCCCTGACCTACGGCGAACTGTCCGACGCCAAGAACGACCTGGCCTCCACTCTGCGCGCGGCGGGCGTCGGCCCGGGCCGACGGGTCGCCGTGGCCGTCCCGCGCTCCCTGGAACAGGTCGTCGCCCTGGTCGCGATCGTCGGAGCGGGCGGTGCGTACGTCCCGCTGGACCTGGCGTACCCGGATGAACGGCTGGAGTACGTCCTCGCCGACGCGGCCCCCCAGGTCGTCCTCGTGGACCGCGACCAGCGCGACCGCTTCACGCGACTCCTGGCCCGGGCGGGGGTGCCCGCGCGCGTGCTGGTGCAGGGCGAAGAGCTGCTGGCCGCCCTCACGGAGCCCGGCCCCGAGCCCGGCTGGCACACCCCCGCCTATGTGATCTACACCTCCGGCTCGACCGGCCGTCCCAAGGGTGTCGTCGTCCCGCACTCCAGCGTGGTGACCCTGCTCGCCCACACCCGGCCCGTCATGGGCTTCGGCCCCGACGACGTCTGGGTCCAGTTCCACTCCTTCTCCTTCGACTTCGCGGTCTGGGAGCTGTGGGGCGCGCTGGCCCACGGGGGTGAGCTGCTGGTGCCCGAGTACGGCCTGACGCGCTCCCCGGTGGACTTCCACCGGCTGGTCCGCGAGCGCGGCGTCACCGTCCTCAACCAGACCCCGTCGGCGTTCTACCAGTTCATCGAGGCCGACCGGCTGGCCGGTGCACCGCTGCCCGCACTGCGCCGCATCATCTTCGGGGGCGAGGCGCTGGACCTCGGGCGGTTGCGCGGCTGGGTCGACCGGCACGGCACGGCGGCCCCCGAGCTGGTCAACATGTACGGCATCACCGAGACCACGGTCCACGTCACCCACCGGACGCTCACCGGCGAGGACTTCGCCCCCGGAGACGACGCCAGCCCCATCGGCGGCCCGATCCCCGGCCTGGTCACCCACCTCCTCGACGACCGGCTCCGCCCGGTGCCGCCGGGCCGCGAGGGCGCCATCTACGTCGCCGGCGACCAGGTGTCACTCGGCTACCTGGGCAGGCCCGGCCTCACCGCGGGCCGCTTCGTGGCCGACCCGTTCGCGGCCGACGGCTCCCGCATGTACCACACGGGCGACCTCGCGATCCGCACCCTCGACGGCGAGCTGGTCTTCACCGGCCGCGCCGACGACCAGGTGCAACTGAAGGGGTTCCGCATCGAGTTGGGTGAGGTCGAGTCGGCGATCAGGGCCGTCGACGGCGTGACCGACGTGGCCGTGACGGTGGCGGACACCGGCGATCATCTGGTGGCGCACGTGGTGGGCGGCCCGCCGGCCGACCTGACCGCCCGTCTGTCGGCCAGGCTGCCCGTCCACATGATCCCGGGCAGGGTGCTGACGATCGAGGCCCTACCGCTGACGATCAACGGCAAGCTCGATCGAAAGGCTCTGGTGGAGCGCCCCGTCAGGGGCGCGGGGAACTGCGCGACAAGCCACAACGCACCCGCAGGCGAACACTCAGCGCTTGCCGCGCTCGTGGAGATCTTCACTGGGACACTGCCCGACACGGAAGTGACCGCCGACACCGACTTCTTCCGCGCCGGAGGCGACAGCATCATCGCCATCACGGTCGTCAACAGGGCCCGGACCCTGGGCCTGCCCCTCACCCCGAGGGACGTCTTCCTGCTCAAGACCCCCCGCGCCCTGGCCGCACACCTGGAAACGAACACCCCCCGGACCGCTCCGGAGACCACCCACCGCGAAGACGGCCCACTGCCCCCCACCCCGATCATCCTCCGCCAACGCGAACTCGGCGGCTCCCTCACCCGCTTCGCCCAGGCCAGGACACTCAATGCCCCCGAGGGCACCGGTTTCACGGACGCCGTGCGCGCCGCGAACGCCGTGGTCGCCGCTCACCCCGCCCTCCGGCTGAGGCTGGGTACCGAACACGGTGTGTGGACCCTCCGCACCGACCCCGCCCGCGAGATCACCGTCGCCCGCCCGGACACCACCGACGCGACAGCCGTGGCGAACGAGGCCGCCGGACGGCTCGACCCGGAGTCCGGTGAGGTCGTCGCGTTCACATGGCTGGAGGCGAGCAGGACCCTCGTCGTCACCGTCCACCACCTCGCCGTCGACTCGGTCTCCTGGCTGATCCTGCTGGACGACCTGGCGGCGGCCCTGCGCAGCGAGCCCCTCGCCCCGCCGACGACCTCGTACGCCGAGTACGCCGAAGCCATGACGCTCCGGTCGGCGGAGGCCGTCGACGACCTCGGCCGCTGGGTCACCACACTCCAGGCCCCCGAACTGCTGCCCGCCCCGGGCCACTTGCGCGCGACGACGGTCGTACTCGCCCCCGACGTGAGCGACCGCCTCACCCGCACCGCGCCCGCCGCACTCGGCGTCGGTCTCACCGAGTTGCTCTGCGGCGCCCTGCGCACCGCGCTGACCAGGATCCAGCCGTCGCCCACCGACCTCGCCATCGACCTGGAGCGGCACGGCAGGGTCCCGGCCCGCGAAGAGCACGACTACACCCGTACCGTCGGCTGGTTCACCTCCATCGCTCCCGTACGGCTCACCCCGCACACCGACCCGGTCGCCGCCGCGCGCGAGGTCGTCGAACGTCAGCCGGACGAGGACGGGCACGTCGCCTACGGCCTGCTCAGGTACCTCAACCCGCAGACGGCCCCGCTGCTCACCGCCCGCCCGCAGGTGCTGTTCAACTACCTCGGCCGCGGCAGCGAGTCCCGGGCGCTGCGCCTCACGGGCGGCGACCAGGACAGCCCGTACGCCGTCGAGGTCAACGCGTGGACCGACGAGGCCACCGGAGGCCTGCTCGCCGAGTTCGTCCTCGCCGAGGGCGTCCCCGACGAGATCACCGAGCACTGGCGCAGCGCCCTGCAACACCTCGCGGACGCCGCGACTAAGGCCGAGCGCACCGCCCCGGTCACCCCGCTCCAGCGCGGCCTGTTCTTCCAGGCCCAGCTGGCGGGCTCGGCCGGACACTACGTCGCACAGAACTGGTTCACCTTCGACCGGCGCCTGGGCACCGGCGCGCTGGCCGAGGCGATGGCGCACGTGATCGCGCGGCACCCGGTCGTCGGCGCCGGTTTCACCACCGACGACGACGGCAACCCGGTACAGGTCCTCAAGGCGGGCCGGCGCGTCGACGTCCGTACGGTCGATCTGGCGACGGACGCGGAGGTCGACGCCCTGCGCGCCCGGGACCGCGACACCGGGTTCGACCCGGGCGAGCCGCCCCTGATCCGGCTGACCGTCGTGCGCCTGCCCGGAAACCGGGACGGCCTGCTGCTCAGCTACCACCTGCTGCTGTGGGACGGCTGGTCCCGCGAGATCGTCCTGCGCGACCTCTTCGACGCCTACCGTGCCGTGCTCGCCGGTGAGCCGCTCGACACCGCACCCGCCACGCCGAGCTTCGAGGAGTACGCCCGGGCGCTCGCCGCCCAGGACTCCGCCGTGGCGGAACGCTTCTGGGCGGACCAGCTGGCCGCCCTGCCCGGCCCCACCCTGCTCGCCGGGCCCGCACCGGCCTTCTCGGACGACCTGCCGAAGGCCCTCGTGCACACGCTGTCCGCCGAACAGTCCGACCTGGTGCGGGAGGCGGCCCGGGTGCACGGAGTCACCCTGAACTCGGTGCTGACCGGCGCGTTCGGTCTGCTGCTCGGCGCGCACACCGGCCGCGCCGACGCCGTGTTCGGCGTGACCGTCTCCGGCCGCGAGGGCGAGGGGCGCTCCGGCATCGTGGGCGTGCTGCTCAACACCGTGCCGATGTGGACCCGGGCCCGCCCGGACGACACCGTCCGCGCCTACCTCTCGGCCGTCCAGACCGCCCGGGTCGAGGCGATGGAGCACGAGCACCTCGGTCTCGGCGAGATCCAGCGGGCCAGCGGCCACGACACCCTGTTCGACAACCTGTTCGTGCTCCAGAACTTCCTGGACATGGACGCCTTCGCCGAGATGAACGCCCGGCACGGCATCACGTCGGTGAAGGCCGACGACTCCACCCACTATCCGTTCACCTGGGTCGTCACGCCTGGCGACCGGCTGACCGTCAAGCTGGAGTACCGCGACGGCGACACCGGCAACGCCCGCCGTCTCCTCGACGACTACCTGAGCGTGCTCCGGGACCTGTCCAGGGCGGCCGGACCGGTCGGCGCGCTGCCGGGACCGGGCACGGTGCCCGTACCGGCCGCACGCACCGACGTCGGCACGGACACCGTCGTCGACCGGTTCGACCAGGCGGCGGACCGCGACCCGCAGCGCGTGGCGCTCGTCGCCCACGGCTCGACGATGACGTTCGCCGAACTCCGCGACCGCAGCAGGGCCGTGGCGGGTGTGCTCGCCGGGCGCGGCATCGGACCGGAGACGACCGTGGGCCTGGCGATCCCGCGCTCCCTCGACTGGGTCGCGGCGCTGTTCGCCGTCCTGCGGGTCGGCGCCGCGTACGTGCCGCTGGAGCTGGACCACCCGGACGAGCGGATCGCCGCCATCGTCGACGACGCCCGCCCGGACGTGATCCTCACCGTGAGCGCGGTCTCGCCCCGGCTGACCGGCGACCTGATCGAACTGGACCGGCCCCTTCCCCGGGCCGAGCCGTTCGTGACGTTCGCGCCGGACGACCCCGACCGCCTGCGCCACCCCGCGTACACGATCTACACCTCCGGATCCACCGGGAGGCCCAAGGGCGTGGTGACCGAGTACGCCGGTCTCACCAACATGCTGATCAACCATCAGCGCCGCATCTTCGAGCCGGTGCTGGCCGAGCACGGCCACCGGACCTTCCGGATCGCCCACACCGTGTCGTTCGCCTTCGACATGTCGTGGGAGGAGCTGCTGTGGCTCGCCGACGGCCATGAAGTGCACATCTGCGACGAGGAGTTGCGGCGGGACGCGCCCCGGCTGGTGGAGTACTGCCTGGAGCACGGGATCGACGTCGTCAACGTGACCCCGACCTATGCGCAGCAGCTGGTGGCCGAGGGCCTGCTGGATGACCCGGCACGGCGGCCCGCGCTGGTGCTGCTGGGCGGCGAGGCCGTCACCCCCACCCTGTGGCAGCGGCTCGCCGAGACCGAGGGCACGGTCGGCTACAACCTGTACGGGCCCACCGAGTACACCATCAACACCCTCGGCGTCGGCACCTTCGACTGCCAGGACCCGGTGGTGGGCGTCGCCATCGACAACACGGACGTGTACGTCCTGGACCCCTGGCTGCGGCCGCTGCCGGACGGGGTGCCCGGCGAGCTGTACGTCTCGGGCATCGGCATCGCGCGCGGCTACCTCGGACAGCCCGCCCAGACCGCGCACCGCTTCGTCGCCTGCCCGTTCGGCGAGCCCGGGGAGCGTATGTACCGCACCGGCGACCTGGTGGTCCGCCGACCGGACGGCAACCTGATGTACCTCGGCCGCACCGACCAGCAGGTCAAGATCCGCGGTCACCGGGTCGAACTCGGGGAGGTGGAGGCCGTGTTCGCCGCGCACCCGGCGGTGCGGTTCGTCGCCGCGGTCGCACAGCCCGACCCCCAGGTCGACGGCGCCCACCGGCTGGCCGCCTACCTGGTGCTGGAGGGCGCCGAGCTCGGAGCCGTCGCCGCCGAAGTGGGCGCCGGACTGCCGGACTTCCTGCGACCCACGCACTACGCGCAGGTCGACGCCATCCCGCTGACGGTGAACGGAAAGGCCGACACCAAGGCACTGCCCGAGGCCAAGCCGCTGGGCGCGCTGACCACGGCGGGGGAGCGGGCCCCGCGGACCGAGACCGAGACCGTGGTGTGCGAGTACTTCGCCGAGGCACTGGACCTGGACGACGACGAGGTGAGCGCGGTGAGCGACTTCGTGTCCCTGGGAGGACACTCCATGCTGGCGGTACGGCTCATCGGGCTGCTCCGCCGCGAGTACGGTCCCGTGATCACCATCCGCGATCTGTTCACCCTGCGCACCCCGGAAGCGATTGCCCGACACCTCGATGACAACTGACACGCAGCCGCCCCGCCACGGGGCCGCCATCCTCCGCACCGCCCTGCGCCGCAACATCGGCGCCATGGCCTGGGGCACCCTCCTCATGGGCCTCTACCAGGCCGGTGAGACCGCCTTCCCCATCGCACTCGGCCTGATCGTCGAGCACACGATGCGCGACGATCGCAGCCTCCAGGCGCTCACCCTGTCGATCGGCGCGCTGGCCGTGATCATCACGACCGTCTCGCTGTCGTGGCGGTTCGGCATGCGGATCCTGCAGAAGGCCAACACGACCGAGGCGCACCGCTGGCGGGTGAAGGTCGCTGCCTGCGGCCTGCAGCCCGTGGCCCGGGACGTCGACCTCAAGTCCGGCGAGGTGCTGACCATCGCCACCGAGGACGCCGACCAGACCGCCGACATCATCGAGGTGGTGCCGCTGCTCATCAGCTCACTGGTCGCGGTGCTGGTCGCGGCGGTCGCGCTGGGCCTCGCCGACGTCAGGCTCGGCCTGCTGGTGATCGCGGGCACCGTCGCGATCCTGTCCGTCCTCAGCGTGATGTCCAAGCGGATCGGCAGCAGCACCCAGGAGCAGCAGGCCCGGGTGGCGCGGGCGGGAGCGAAGGTCGCCGACCTGATCACCGGCCTGCGCCCGCTGCACGGCTTCGGCGGCAACCACGCGGCGTTCCGGTCCTACCGGAAGGTCAGCACCGAGGCGAAGCACCAGGCGATCACCGTCGCCAAGGTGAACGGCGCCTACGCGGGCACCGCGCTGGCCCTCAACGCGGTCCTCGCCGGCGCCGTCACCCTGACGGCCGGCTGGCTGGCGTTCGAGGACCGCATCACCATCGGTGAGCTCGTCATGGCGGTGGGGCTCGCGCAGTTCATCATGGAACCGCTCAAGCTGTTCTCGGAGATGCCCAAGTACGTGATGATCGCGCGCGCGTCGGCCGAGCGCATGGCGCTGGTGCTGGCGGCCCCGCCGGTCATGACGCCGGGATCCGCACGCCCCTCACCGGGCGGCGACCTCGAGATCGACTGCGTCCGCCACGGGACCCTGACCGGGCTGAAGTTCCAGGTCAAGGCTGGCGAGTTCGTCGCCATCGCCCCCTACCAGGCGCGCGCGGCGGCCGACCTCGCGGCGGTCCTGGCCGTGCGGGTCCCGCCCACGGCGTACGAGGGGACGGTACGGATCGGCGGCCGGGAACTGGCCGGCCTCTCCGTCGAGGCGGTCCGTGAGCACCTGCTGGTCAACCCGTACGACGGGGAGATCTTCGCGGGCACGCTGCGCACCAACATCGACCCGTCGGGCACCAGCCGGACCGTCCCCGACGCCGTCGAGGCCTCCATGCTGACCGATGTCGTGGCCCTGCACCGCGAGGGCCTCGACTACGGCGTCCGCGACCGGGGTGCCAACCTCTCCGGCGGCCAGCGCCAACGCCTGTCCCTGGCCCGTGCGCTGGCCGCCGACACCGACGTCCTCGTCCTGCACGATCCGACGACGGCGGTGGACGCGGTCACCGAACAACTCGTCGCCCGCAACGTGGCGAAGCTGCGCCGGGGCCGCACGACGATCGTGATCACCAGCAGCCCGGCGTTCCTGGACGCCGCGGACCGCGTCCTGGTCCTGGACGCCGGATCCATCACGGCCGAGGACAGCCACCGCAACCTGCTGGCCAGAGACCAGGCCTACTGCTCGGCAGTGGCACGCTGACGTTCTTTGTCAGGGGCGCGGGGCTGCATCGACTTGCGGCTCCGCCGCGGGGCGCGACCAGCCCCCACCTCCCCGCACTCGACTACGACCCGAGGGCCCAGCCGACATCCCTGAGCAGCGCATGACGCCACCCAGCCCGGTCATGCCCCGACGCGGACCGGGACACCCGCACGGTCGCCCCGGCCCGCTCCACCAGACTCTCGGTCACCTCACAGTGGGGCAGCATCCGATCCTCATGCTCCCCGACATCGAACGCGACCCGCAGCCCCGACAGATCAACCCCCGCCCGCACCCGCTCGGCGATCGCACCCCCCACCGGACCCCCCAACGGATCAGCCGCCCGCAGGGAACCCGGCGTCCACCAGAACGACCCCGACTGACACGCCACCCGCGACACCAGCTCCGGAAACTCCAGCGCCGCCCACACCGCACTGAGCCCCCCGAGACTCTGTCCGGCCACCACCAGCCGCTCCAGGTCGGCGGGTACCTCCGACTCCGCCACCAGCGGCAGCAGTTCGTCCCGCACGGCCTCCCACAGCTCGGGCCGGCAAGCGAACTCGGCCACCCGGTCCTTGGCCGGCAGAAAGACCAGCGTGACCGGCGGCATCTCACCCGCCGCCACAGCCGAGTCGAAGGCGGTCACGGCCGGATGCAGATACAGCCAGTCGTCCCCGTCGAGCAGCAGTACCACCGGCCCACCGCCCCCCGCCGCATGAAGCCGCACCGTACGACGCCCGCCCAGGCGTTCACTCGCCCAGCGGACCCGCGCATGCGGTACGGGCAGCACCGCATCGGCCCCGACGACGGGCCAGTGCGGCTGCTCCGGGGCGTCCGGCGTCGCGGCGATGGACCGTTCGCCGCCCGCTCCGGCCGGATTGAAGGGGTCGGCATGGGAAACGTCCCCCGCCACGAACCGATACGTCACCCGCAGCCGCGCGGGCATCCGCACCTCGGCGTACCAGCAGTCGGTGTCCTGCCAGCGGCGCAGGGCAACCGGCTCCGACCAGCTCTCGAACTCGATGGTCACCGGCGAGGACCCGCGCCACAAGAACAGGGTCACCCAACCGCCGCCCTCGGCGGGCACCGATGACGGCGCCCCCGCAGCGGCCCAGAACGCGGCACTGCCGGGCGCGCCCGGCAGTCCGAACCCGGCGAACGCGTCCTGACCGTCGGCCGCCGCCACGCGCATGAACGTCTCCTTGTGAGAGGGAAGGGCCAAAGGCTAAGCTCCGTCAATTAGGCGAGCCTAACCTAATCTTGACCCTCCGAGGAGGCAGCGCGCATGAGCACCAACCCCTTCGACGACAACGAAGGCCGTTTCCTGGTCCTGGTGAACGACGAGGGGCAGCACTCCCTCTGGCCGTCCTTCGCCGAGGTGCCCGGAGGATGGACGATCGCCTTCGCCGAGAACACCCGCGAGGCCTGCCTGGAGTACGTCGAGACCCACTGGACGGACCTGCGCCCCACGTCCCTCGCCGCGGCCCAGGACGCCTGATCCGCCGATGCTGTGCACCAGGCTGACCAACGCCCGTTTCCTCACCATGGATCCGGACCGTCCGGTCGCGCATGACCTGGGCATCTGGCAGGGCCGGATCGTGGGGCTCGACGAGGCGGTGACCTCCCTGCCCGCCCGGGAGGTCGTCGACCTGCAGGGCGCCACGGTGCTGCCGGGGTTCATCGACGCCCATGTCCACCTCGCCTGGACCGGGTTCAAGCAGAACACCCCGAGCATCGCCGGCCGCACCCGCGTCGACGACGTGCTCGCGGTCGTGGCCGAGGCGGTCGCCCGCACCCGGGCACCCGGCGACTGGGTGAGCATCGCCGGTTACGACCAGCGGGTCCTGGGCCGTCATCTGACCGCCGCCGACCTCGACAAGGTCAGCGACGGACGCAAGCTCTACCTGCTGCACGACTCCGGGCACGGCTGCGTCGTCAACACCGCCGTCCTCGACCTGCTCCCCGCCGGCACCCCGCACGAGAACGGCTTCCTCGCCGAGCAGGCGATGGGCGCCGCCCGAGCCCTGCGCCTGCCGCACTCCCAGGAGGACTTGGCCGAGGCGATCGGCCGCGCGGCCCGCACCTGCCTCGCCGAGGGCGTCACCGCCTGCGCCGAAGCGGGTATCGGCGGCACCCTTTTCGGCCACAGCCCGGTCGAACTGGGTGCTTATCAACTCGCCCGGGACAAGGACCTGTCGCCACTGCGAGTACAGCTCATGGTGTCGGCGGACCTGCTGCGCCCGGTCGCCGCGCACCGGACCGACGGCATCCCGCGCGCCCTCGGCCTCGGCCTGCGCACCGGGTTCGGCGACGACCGGCTCTCCGTGGGCGCGCTGAAGGTGTGGACCGACGGCGGCATGATGGCCCGCACGGCCGCACTGACCAGTCCCTACGAGGGGCTGAGCCACGCCGGGCAGTTGCAGGACGATCCGGAGGCCCTCACGAACCTGATCGTGGACGGGCACCTCGCCGGCTGGCAGCTCGCCGTGCACGCGATCGGTGACCGCGCCGCCGACGTCGCGCTGGACGCGATCGAACGCGCCCAGCGGCTGCGACCGCGCCCCGAGGCCCGCCACCGCATCGAACACGCCGGCCTGATCCGGCCCGAACAGCTCCCGCGCTTCGCGCGACTGGGCCTCAGCGCGGTCGTCCAGCCCGGCTTCCTGCGCTTCTTCGGCGACGACTACGCCTCGATCATGGGCGAGGAACGGGCACCCTGGATGTACCGGGGGAAGGCGTTCCTCGACCACGGCATCCCGCTCGTGGGCAGCTCCGACCGGCCGGTCGCCGACGGATCCCCCCTGCGCGCCGTCCAGTTCATGGTCGAACGCGCCTCCTCATCCGGGCAGCTCATCGGCCCGGACGAGGCCGTCACCGTCGACCAGGCCCTGCACGCCTACACCATGGCCGGCGCCCGAGCCTGCCACTGGGAGGACCGCCTCGGCAGCCTCACCCCGGGCAAACACGCCGACCTGGTCGTCCTCGCCGACGACCCCCGGCGCGTCGACCCCTCGCGCATCGGTGACATCGAGGTGGTGGAGACGTACGTGGAAGGCCGCCCGGCCCGTCCGCGCGACTGATCTCCGGTCCGACACTCCAGGGAAGGAACTCCTTGACCACGGCTACGCCGCGCCCTGCCGTGCTCCCGCACGCCCTTGCCGCACCGACGCCCACTGTGCGGACCGCCCGCCCCGAGGAGGCCGCCGCCCTCGCGGCCCTGTCCCGGCCCTTCGTGCGCTCGGGCGCACTGCGCGAACGCCCCGTTTCCCTCTACGCCGCCCACGCGGCCGACTTCCTGGTGCTCCAGGCCCCCGACGGCACTCTCGACGGCTGCGTGGGTCTGCGCGCCTACCCCGCGGACCCGGGGGAGGACCGCGAACGCGCGGGCGTCGTCTATAACTTCTGCGTGACCGCGTACCGGCAGGGGAGCGGAGCGGGCACCGGGCTGTTACGCGCGGTGCTCGCCACGGCACGCGCCCGGTCGCTCGACGCCCTGTTCACGGCGACCACCGGAGGCGCCGGACTGTTCCTCCGCCACGGCTTCACGCCCACGACCGCGCACCGTGCGCCAAGGCCCTGGGCGGAGTCCCTGGACCCGCGGCGCGGGGCACGCGTCCTGGTCAGGACGTGGTGACGGCGTCGGGAACCACGGTGGTGCCGGGGCTGGTCCCGGCGAGCACACTGCGCAGCACCGCGTGCGGCACGCGCCCGTCCACCACATGCGCCTTGCGCACCCCGCCGCGGACGGCCCGCAGACAGCCCTCCATCTTCGGCAGCATCCCACTGGCCAGCTCGGGCAGCAGCTCCTCCAGGGCGCGGGCGGTCAGACGCCCGATCACCTCGGTGCTGTGCGGCCAATCCGCGTACAGCCCCTCCACGTCGGTCAGCATCACCAGGCGCTCCGCGTCGAGAGCCACGGCGAGGGCCGCCGCCGCGAGATCGGCGTTCACGTTGTAGACCTGCCCGTCGGCGCCGCGTGCGACGGGGGAGACGACGGGGATGTGGTCCCGCTCCAACAGGGCGCGCACCATGGCAGGGTTGACGTCCACCACGTCCCCGACGAGACCGATGTCCACCGCCCGCCCGTCCACCCGGGCCGGACGCCGCTCGGCGGTCATCGTGTGCGCGTCCTCCCCGGTCAGGCCGACGGCGAAGGGACCGTGGGTGTTGATGTGACCGACCAGCTCTCGCTGTACGCGACCCGTCAGCACCATGCGCACCACATCCATGGTCTCCGGAGTGGTCACCCGCAGCCCCGCCTCGAAGCGGCTCTCCAGGCCGAGCCGGTCCAGCATCGCGCTGATCTGCGGCCCACCACCGTGCACGACGACCGGCCGCAGCCCCGCGTGCCACAGCTTCACGACGTCCCGGGCGAAGGTCCGTTGAAGATGCGCGTCCACCATGGCGTTGCCGCCGAACTTGACGACGACGACCCCGCCCCGCAGTTCTTCGGGCGGGAGAAGTGCCGGGGCGGACGGGTCCCCTTCTCGGGGGGCTGTCACGGTCACGCGGACACTCCGTTTCACGGCGGGGCCGGGCGGGCCCGGGCCAAGGGAGGACGTGTCGCTCTTTAGCTAAGCCTAACCTAAGCGATGGCCGCCCCGGTGGGACACAGGCAGGACCGAGGAGCGGCGGGTCAAATCCTGGGGGCCGGTCCGCTTCCGACAGGGCAGCCATCGGCAGCCGTTCAGGGAGGGCCCGCACCGCCGTCTGCGTCTTCACCCACGCCACCGAGTTCGACATCCCCTGCTGCGCCTGGCGCTCGACCTGCCCGTCGGTTACATCGGCGCGATGGGACCCCGGCGCACCCACGACGAACGGCTGCGCCTCCTGTGCTCGAGGCCGGTGTGCCCGAGGCGCGACTGACCGGGCCGCGCTCACCGATCGGGCTCGACCTCGTCGCCCGCACGCCCGAGGAGACAGCCGTCTCGATCACCGCGGAGATCATCTCCCACGCCAACGGGGCCACAGGCCGGCCCTGTCCCACGGCCACGGCACGGGGCCGATTCACGGACCGCCGGCCGCTTGAATTCTTCGACTGACCGAGGGCTGATGCCGCGCCGGACCGCCCAGGCCCGTGTGACGTCCGGCGACGGCTCTCTACCCCCGCCGGCCTTCCGAGGGGGACGCGGTGAAGTCCTCCGGTTCAAAACGACCGACGTCGGTGCGGAGCCGCCCGGTGGACCAGGGCCAGCTGAAGCTGTTGCGGCCATTGGAGTCGAGGTAATAGCTCCGGCATCCACCGGAGTTGTAGACGGTGCCGGCCAGCGCCGCCTGCAGCCGGGCGTTGTACGAGGCCTGAACGTCGGCGCGCACCTCCAGCGCCGCCCAACCCCCCTCCCGTGCGGCCTTGATGGCGCCCAGGACGAGCTCGAGCTGTGCCTCCAGGATGGCGAACGCCGACGAGTGGCCGGTGCCCAGGCCGGGGCCGAGGAGCATGAAGGCGTTGGGGAAACCCGCGACGACGGTGCCGAGGTACGCCTCGGGGGAGCCCTGCCAGTGGTCGGCGAGCGAGCGGCCGGCCCCGTCACGGATCAGGCCGGCGAGCGGCGTGTCGAGGATGCGGAAGCCGGTGCCGAGGACGACCGCGTCCACCTCGGCGGCGCTGCCGTCGGCGCCGCGCACGGTGTTGCCTTCGACGGCGTGCACCGCGGCGGCGTGCACGGCGACATTCGGGCGGTTCAGCGCCGGGTAGTAGTGGTTGGAGAAGAGGATGCGCTTGCAGCCGATGGTGTAGTCGGGGGTCAGCCTGCGGCGCAGTTCGGCGTCACGCACCGTGGCTCGCAGGTGGGCCCGTGCGATGGCCTGGACGCCGCGCATCAGCCCGGGGCGCCGGAATCCGCGTCCGAGCGTCTCCATGGCCCGGTACTCCAGCCCCGCCACCGCACCTCGCGCGCCCGGCAGGTGGCGCATGGCCCACCGTTCGGCCTTCGGTATGTGATGGTCCAGCTTGGGCAGCACCCACTGGGCGGTGCGCTGGAACAGATGGAGCCGGGCGACGTCCGGGGCGATCGCCGGGACGAACTGCACGGCCGAGGCACCGGTGCCGAGCACCGCGACCCGCTTGCCGCGCAGGTCGTAGTCGTGGTTCCAGCGCGCGGAGTGGAACACCTCGCCGGGGAAACCGTCGAGGCCGGGGATGTCCGGGACGAGAGGCTCGTTCCACGGGCCGGCGCCGGCGATCAGGAACCGGGCGGTGAACTCACCGGCGTCGGTGCGGACGAGCCAGCGTGCCGGGCCGGGCTGCCATCGCGCTCCGGTCAGACGCACCCCGAACCGGGTGTGTTCGCGCAGCCGGTACGTGTCGGCGACCCGCCGCACGTACGAGAGGATCTCCGGCTGGTGCGCGTACACCCGCGTCCAGTCCGGGTTCGGAGCGAAGGAGTAGCTGTAGAGGCGGGACGGTACGTCGCACTGGCAGCCGGGATAGGTGTTGGCCCGCCACGTGCCACCGAAGTCGTCGGCCGCCTCGATGATCAGGAAGTCCCGGATCCCGGCGCCGCGGAGCCTGGCTCCGGCGCCGACCCCGGAGATGCCGGCGCCTACGACGATGACCTCGAAGTGGGTGCTCATGCCGCGATGCTCCTGTCGATGGCTCGCTCGACGCGGTCGGATGCGGTGCGCAGGGAGACCTCGAGGGTGGCCGCACGCCGCCTCGGGTCCATGAAGTTGGCCCCCATGACGGCCAGTTCCTCCACACCGGGCTCGATCCGGACGACGCGGCAGCCCGCCGCGCGCAGGAGGCTTTCCTCTGCGTCGACGGTCCGGGTCATCCAGCGGCGCAGGATCCGTTCGAGGCGGCTCAGGCCGGTGGCGGGCGCGCCCCCGGAGGTCGACATGGGGGCGACGATCACCACCTCGTCCAGTCCGAGAGGTACGAGGAGGTCCGCCGAGGTCGGGGACACCGCCCCGCCGTCGAGGTAGGTCCGCCCGTCGATCCGTACCGGCGGGAACCAGCCCGGGATCGCCCAGGACGCGGCGATCGCGCTGCCCAGATCCGTGGCCGGAGCTCCCGGCGCCCCGAACGCGACCCGTCGGCCCGTGCGGGTGTCGGCCGCGACCAGCCACGTGCGCCTGGAGTCCGGCCACGGGCGGCCCTCGGCCAGCGCGGCACCGAATCGGTGCAGCCACTCAGCATCACCCCGGCCGCGCGGCAGCAGGCCCACCAGCCCCGAACCCGGCGATACCCGGCCGCGCACGGCAGCCGCCACCAGCCCGGCCCCCGGGAGCCCGGGCCACGGCACGGGAGGCAGCGCACCAGGGTGGGCGTGGACGTGTCCGAGCAGCACCGGGTCCGCGCCGGTATCTCCCCGCACTGCCGCCAGCAGATCGGAGACGGACCGCCCGGAGCCGAGAGCGGACACGACTTCGGCTCCGGCGGACGTCCCCACCAACACGTCGGCGGCACGCGCGTCCCAGTCCAACCGCTCTTCCACGGCGGTGAGCGCGGCGACCGTCCAGGCGAAGCCGAGCGTGCCGCCGCACCCGACCACCAGCGCACGCCGTAAAGCCATGGATTCTCCCGGAATTCAGATATCAATGGAATCCGGAAGCTAGCGGTAATCTGCAGGCGTGGCAAGACTGACCCGGGCCGAGAGCCAGGCCCGCACCCGCGAACACGTCCTCGACACCGCTCACGAGCTCTTCCTGCGCGACGGCTTCACGACGACCTCCATCGAGCGGGTCGCGGAGGCCGCCGGCTACTCGAAGGGGGCGGTGTACTCCAACTTCGCGACCAAGAACGAGCTCTGCCTGGCCGTCCTGGACCGCATCGCCCTCCGGCAAGTGACGTACATCGCCGCCGAGATGGGCGACGCGCCCCGCCTGGACGACAGGATCGCGGGTTTCGCGCGGTGGGCCGAGCAGCACATCGGCGACAGCTCGTGGACGGCCCTGGAAGTCGAGTTCGCCACCGCCAACCGCCGCGACGCACACGTCTGCGAACAGCTCGCCCACCGACGGCGCGCCGTCACCGAGACCCTCGCGGACCTCATCAGGGCGCAGATGCGGGAACTGGGCGTCACGCCCCACATGCCCGCGGACACCGCCGCCTTGACCCTGCTCAGCCTCGGGATCGGCATCGGAGTCCAACGCGCGTTCGATCCCACCGTGCCCGTGCAGCCGCTCGTGGACCTGCTCCGACAGGTCATGACCGGCTGACCCCGGCGCGGCTCACGGCAGGCCCCGGGCTCGCGCCGGGCTCGCGCCGGGGCCGGGCCGGGCGCCTGGTCGGGATACAGGGGCCGTCACTCCTCAGTCCGTGGCCAACCCCGCCACCTCGGTGTAGCGCATGATCTTGCCGCCCGCTCCCCAGGTCCCGTCCGGCTGCTCGTGGATGAGGACCCACACCCGGAGCGCCTGATCGGCGCCGAGTCCCGCGGCGGCCAGCACCAGGTCCGTCGCCTCCCGGACCAGACCCGCACGCCGCTCGTCGTCGAGGACACCGAACGGCACGGTGACGTCGACCCGGAAACGCGGGGCGTCATCGGCCGCGGTGACCAGCGCCCCGGCAGGCAGCACATGCAGGGAGGACCACAGCAGGGAACGGAATATCTCCCGGTCGGGCGCGCCCTCCCAGGTGAGCAGGGCACGCGCCAGGTCCTGCTGGATGCTCGCCGCGCCTTCCTCGGTCAACGCGCCCTCGGGCACAGTGAGCTCGATCTGGGACATGGCCTTGCCTCTCTTTCATCAGCCGGCGGCGGCCGGCTGTTTTCCGTGACATCACATGGTGACGCACGTACGTCCTGGCGGACCCGGAGCCGGGTCCGCCCGGCGGACCCGGCCCCGACAGCGCCGCGACCCGCGGCAGCAGGCCCGACGTGAACTCCCTCTCGTGTACCAGGAGGACACGCAGCCGCCGCTGTGTGCGCTGGTGGGGCTTGGTGATCTGCACGTTGGCATCGTCTTGGCATCGTCGAGTGCGGCGCAGACCCTCATGCCGCGCCTGCCCACGGCCGACCCGCGGTGCGTCACGGCTGGAAGCGTCCGTCCCGGTCCGGTGGTGTTTGCGCGAGAGGCAGTGACGCCGGTGCCCGCCGACGACAACCGCGGCGCACTCGGCGACGTCACGCTCAGCCCGGCGTGCTGACCGGTCACGGCCGGAACCCGGACCGGGCTGCCGGGCTGTGACTCAGGCGTCAATGATGACGGGGATGATGAGGGGCCGGCGGCGGTGGGTGCGGAACGCCCAGTTCGCCACCGCGCGGGCGACGAGCTGTTCGAGCTGGCGCGCGTCCCCGACGCCTTCCTCTGCCGCGGTGGCCAGGGTCTTCTCGATGACGGGGATGACCGGCTCGAACGTGGTGTCGTCGTGGACGAAGCCCCGGGCCAGGAAGTCGGGGGCCTCGGCGAGGGCGCCGGTGTCCGCGTCGACGATCGCCACCACCGTGACCACGCCTTCGGCGGCGAGTGTGAGGCGGTCCTTGAGGGACGCTTCGTTGGCGCCGCCGACTTCCATGCCGTCCACGTAGACGTTGCCCGCGGGGACCTTGCCGGTGATGGAAGCGCGCCCGTCGACGAGGTCGACGACGACGCCGTTCTCGGCGATGACGACCCGGTCGGGGGCGACGCCGGTGCGGATGGCGAGATCGCCGTTCGCCCGCAGGTGGCGCCATTCGCCGTGCACGGGCATGACGTTGCGGGGCTTGACGATGTTGTAGCAGTAGACCAGTTCGCCGGCGCTGGCATGGCCGGAGACGTGCACCTTGGCGTTGCCCTTGTGGACCACGTGGGCGCCCCACCGGGTGAGGCCGTTGATCACCCGGTAGATGGCGTTCTCGTTGCCGGGGATCAGGGAACTGGCGAGCAGGACGGTGTCGCCCTTGCCGATGCGGATCACATGGTCGCGGTTGGCCATCCGCGACAACGCGGCCATCGGTTCGCCCTGGGAGCCGGTGCACACCAGAGTGATCTTGTGGTCCGGGAGCTTCTCCAGCTCCTTGGTGCTCACGACCAGACCGGAGGGGACCTTGAGATAGCCCAGGTCGCGGGCGATGCCCATGTTGCGGACCATCGACCGGCCGACGAAGGCGACCTTGCGGCCGTGCTGGTGGGCGGCGTCCAGGACCTGCTGGATGCGGTGCACATGGCTGGCGAAGCTGGAGACGATGACCCGGCGCGGCGCGGTGCGCATCACCTGCTCGATCGCCGGGTTCAGCTCCCGCTCGGAGGTGGTGAAGCCGGGAACTTCGGCGTTGGTGGAGTCGGTGAGGAACAGGTCGACGCCCTCCTCGCCGAGACGGGCGAAGGCGCGCAGATCGGTGATGCGGTCGTCGAGGGGGAACTGGTCCATCTTGAAGTCGCCGGTGTGCAGCACCATCCCGGCCCGGGTGCGGATCGCGACCGCGAGGCTGTCGGGGATGGAATGGTTGACCGCCACGAACTCGCAGTCGAAGGGCCCGAAGCCACGCCGGTCGCCCTCCCGCACCCGCACCGTGCGCGGCCGGATGCCGTGTTCCTTGAGCTTGGCCTCCAGGAACGCCAGTGTCAGCTTGGAGCCGACGACAGGAATGTCCGACCGCTCGCGCAGCAGGTACGGCAGGCCGCCGATGTGGTCCTCGTGGCCGTGGGTGAGGATCACGGCCACGATGTCGTCCAGCCGGTCCCGGATCGACGTGAAGTCCGGCAGGATCACGTCCACGCCGGGCTGGGTCTCCTCGGGGAACAGCACGCCGCAGTCGACGACGAGCAGCTTGCCCGCGTGCTCGAAGACGGTCATGTTGCGGCCGATCTCACCCAGGCCGCCGAGGGCGATGACCCGCAAGCCTCCTTCGGGAAGGGGCGGCGCGGCTTTCAGTTCGGGGTGCGGATGACTCATACCCTGACGGTACCCGGAGGCGGGGCGGGGTGATCCATTGCCTGCGTGATCCGACGAGCGATCGATACGACCCGCCGCGGAGGCGTGGGGTGTCTTGCTCACGCCGCGTCCGCCGACCGGGGACGACGCGTCACTGGTACCGGAACAGCCGGGTGTGTCTCGGTCCCCGCTGCCTGTGCGACAGGAGAGCTGGAGCAGCACTCGTCCAGTGACCGTGTACGCCCTATCCGGCGTCGCGAACCGGGATCGGCGTGCCGTCCACATCCGCAGCCGGTTCGCGACGCCGACGGGACGGGCGACCGGCCCGAGCGCGGGAGGAGCAACCGCAGCCGCGTACGTGGGCACTGCAGTCGCCGAGGCGCCAGGTCGAGCCCTGGTGGCCGTGGTCCACCCGCGCCGGCGTGACGCTCCTGATAAGGCGTCACGAAAGTCAGCGGCGAGCCGGTGTGAGCCCCGGAACACCTGGCGACAGCTGACCGAGAATGCGAACGGTTGTACGCTCCGGGGATCGCCCTAGACCTGCACCAAGCGGGCAGGGAGCCGTCTTCCAGGAGTTCAGCATGCTGCGCACCATGTTCAAGTCCAAGATCTAGCATCAGGACGTATGCGCAGGTCAGGGCCCTGTTGGCTCACCTTGGGTCAGCAAACGGTCAGCATGTGTCGCAGCCGGGTCTCCGATTGCTGACCTCCCGCTCGCTGCGCATACGCGGGTGCATGATCACTGACTTGCGCTCGTAATGTTCGAAACTCGCCCGACAGCCCTCGTGGCATGGGGGGCGTGCCTAGAACACGGCGGCCGCTGAAGGCGGACGACATCACTCCTGCGCATTCGGGCGGACCGCTTCCGCGTCGCCCTCGTCCCCAACGTGGCGTGAAGTGCTCGCGTTTTTGAGTACCTCCCGAATGCCTTTGCCAAGAGCCGCCGATTCCTGGCGAAGGCGGTCAACGTCCGATCGCGGTGCTGCCGTGATTGTTTGAAGTGAGACTCTTGTTAGTGAACGCGCCCAATTCTTTACAGCGGGGCGGGTCAAGTCGAGGTAGCGAGGGCCGCCATGAACGGATGGGCCAGCCTCAGTCTGGGCCTTGTCGGGCGAACACGCTCTCGGGTGAATGCTCAGTCGGCTGTGACCGTGCTTCGGTGACGATTACGGCCAGTGCATCGGTGCTCCGCACTTCGTCGAGGCGCTCCTTCACGCCACCATGGTCGGGACCGACCGAGTCGTCGGTTGTTATTCGTCGAGGACAGAGGGCGGGTATGGACATCCGGCAGCTGGAGTACTTCCTTGCGATTGTTGATCGTGGGGGCTTCAACCGTGCGGCGTCGGCTCTGTACGTGTCGCAGCCGTCGCTGTCGCAGGCCGTGCGGGCGCTGGAGCGTGATCTGGGCTCGGAGCTGTTCCATCGCATCGGGCGCAGGGCTGTGCTGACGGAGGCGGGAAGGGCCCTGATCGAGCCCGCCCGGGAGGCCGTACGGAGTCTGGAGACGGCGCGGGCGAGTGTTGCGGCGGTGCATGAGCTGCGTGAGGGGCGCCTGGATGTGGCGGCGATGCCGTCGCAGGCGGTGGAGCCGCTGACGAGCTTGGTCAGTGCCTTCAGCCGCCGTTATCCCGGCGTTTCCGTGGCGATCAATGCGGCGTTCAGGTCGCGTGATGTGATCGACATGGTGCGCACGGGTGCGGTGGAGCTGGGGCTCTTGGCGTCCGCCGGTCCTCTTTCCGACAAGGAGGTCGTCTCCCATGCGTTGGGGCGGCAGCGTTTTGTCCTGGTGGTACCGGCCGACGGCCCGTTCGCCGGCCGGACGGCGGTGGAGTGCCGGGAGCTTGCGGGACAGCGGCTGATCGTCGGGCAGTCGGGTACCGGGATGCGTGCCTACGTCGACGCGCTGCGGGAGCAGGGCATCGAGTTCGCCGTCGCCGTCGAGACCGAGCACCGGGTCTCGCTCATGCCCCTGGTGCTGGCCGGGGTGGGGCTGGCGGTGGTCACGGATTCCTGGCGGGGCCTCGCCGGGCGGCTGGGCGCCCGTGTCCTGGACATCGAGCCGGAGAACACCTTGGACATCGCCCTCGTCGCCCGCCGCGGCAGCCTGTCGCCCGCAGCCGCCGCGTTCGTCACGGCCGCGACCTCGCCCACCGACAGGTGATAGTCCCCGCTTATAAGGCAGATCCGCTTTGCGTCTTGGACGCCCCACGGACCGCCCTGCTGCAATCGACGCCATGACGACGAACCACCGGATCGCCCTGATCCCGGGCGACGGCATCGGCGCCGAGGTACTGCCCCCAGCACAGCAGGTGCTCCATGTTCTCGGCCGCCGCCACGGCTTCAGCCTGTCCTACACGTCGTACGACTGGTCGTGCGAGCGGTACCTGCGGGAGGGCGCCATGATGCCCGCCGACGGGATCGACCAGCTGCGCGACAAGGACGCGATCCTGCTGGGCGCGGTGGGATACCCGGGGGTGCCCGACCATGTCTCGCTGTGGGGGCTGCTGATCCCGATCCGACGCAGCTTCCGCCAGTACGTCAACCTCCGGCCCATCCGTGTCTTCGAAGGCATCGACAGTCCGGTGCGCGGCGCACGGCCGGGCGAGGTCGATGTCGTCGTCGTGCGCGAGAACGTGGAAGGCGAGTACAGCGAGGTCGGCGGCCGACTCAACAGTGGCTTCCCGGACGAGATCGCCGTGCAGGAGGCCGTGTTCACCCGAGCCGGCGTCACACGCCTGCTGGACTACGCCTTCACACTCGCCTCCCAGCGCGGCGGCCGCCTGACCTCCGCGACCAAGTCGAACGGCATCATCCACACCATGCCGTTCTGGGACCAGCTCGTCACCGAGCGGGCCGCCTCGTTCCCGCAGGTTGCCTGGGACCAGGAGCACATCGACGCGCTCGCGGCCAAGTTCGTCCTCGAGCCGGCCCGCTTCGACGTCGTCGTCGCCTCCAACCTCTTCGGCGACATCCTCAGCGACCTCGCGGCCGCCGTCGCCGGATCCATCGGTATCGCCCCGGCGGCCAACCTCAACCCCGAGCGGGACTTCCCCTCGATGTTCGAGCCGGTGCACGGCTCCGCACCCGACATCGCGGGCCAGGGCATCGCCAACCCGCTGGGCGCGATCTGGTCCGCGGCCATGATGCTCGACCACCTCGGCCATCCCGCCGCGGCCAGGGACATCACGGACGCGATCGCCGTGGTCCTGGCCAAGACCGATATCCGCACCCGTGACCTGGGCGGAACCGCGACCACCGCCGAGTTCACCGACAAGCTGATCGAGCTCCTCTGAGCCATCTCGCCCTGCCTCAAGGTGGCACACAGCGTTGACCTGCAGGTTTCCCGGGCTGATAGTGAACGCCACTCCCACGGGACGAACCGGAAGAAAGGAGCGACCTCATGAGCATCCCCAAGCGCGTCGCCGTGATCGGCGCCGGCAGCATGGGCAGCCAGGCCATGTGGCGACTGGCCGCCCGCGGAGCCGAGGTCATCGGCTACGACCGGTACGCACCGGGTCACGACCGCGGCGCGGCCGGGGGCGAGAGCCGCATCTACCGAGCCGCCCACCTCGGCGAACCCGGGTACATTCCGCTGCTGCGGCTCGCGGACCGGATGTGGGAGCAGCTCCAGGAGGAGACGGGCCGGTCGCTGCTACGCCGCAGCGGCAGCCTGGTGATGGGAGAGGCCTCCTCACCGTCCATGAGCCTCCTCCTCTCCACCAGCACCGCCCATGGGCTGGATCACGAGGTACTGGACCGGGAGGAACTCGCCCGCCGCTACCCCCAGCACCGGCTCCCGGACGGACACACAGCCGTCCTCGACCGGTTGGGTGCCGTCATCAGGCCGGAGGCGTCGATCCAGGCCGCCGCCGCCAGGGCCGAGCAGCTGGGCGCCCTGCTGCACCGCTACACCACGGTGCGCGAGGTCGTCCCCGCGGCGGGCGGCGGGGTGCGGGTGGTCACCGACCAGGGCACGGACCACGTGGACGCCGCCGTGGTGACCGTAGGCCCGTGGATCAACACCCTGCTCCCGGGCCTCCCCCGGACCATCGACATCCGCCGGGTGATCTGCTCCTGGCACCTGCCCACCCGGCACGACTGGTTCGCGGGCGGTGCCCCTTCCTTCGTGCGCGCCACACCCCACGACTGCTTCGGGATCCCGTCGCCCGACGGCATCTCCGTCAAGCTCGGTCTCTCCTTCAAATACCATGCGCCCGTGCCCGAGCCCGAACGGCTCGACCGTACGGTCCGCCCCGAGGAACTCGGCATCTTCCGCGAGCTCATCGGTGAACTCATGCCCGACCTGAACCCCGACCCCATCAGGATGTCGGCGTACATGGAGGGCTACACCAAGTCCGGGAATCCGCTCGTCGGCCATCTCCCCGGCGAGGACGACATCATCGTCATGGCCGGTTTCTCCGGCAGCGGCTTCAAGTTCTCGCCCGCGATGGGGGAGATCGCCGCCGACCTGGCGCTCGACGGCGCCACGGAGCACCCCGTCGACTTCCTCGCTCCGGCAGGAGTCGGCGCCGCCTGACCCCCGGCGGTCGCCGACGGCATCACCACGCATCCGTTCGCCCTGTCATGAGCATGCCCGAAAGGGCCGCGCCGGCCGTATCCCGTTCTCCGAAGCAGCAACAAGAAAGTGAGCACTTCCATGCCTATTCCCTCGTTCCAGTTCCGCCCGAAGTACGTCTCGTTCGACTGCTACGGCACGTTGATCGAGTGGCCGATGACCCCCATCACGCGTGAACTCGTCGGCGACCAGATCCCCGCCGAGCAGTGGAACCAGTTCGTCAAGGAGTTCCGCGGATACCGCTACGACCAGGTCCGCGGCGAGTACTACCCCTACGAGCAGGTGCTGCAGGACTCCTTCGAGCGGGTCTGCCGCAAGTGGGGTGTGAAGGCCGCCCCGGACGCGGGCAAGCGGTTCGCCGACGGCGTCCGCAGCTGGGGCCCGCACGCCGACGTGCCGGAACCCCTGAAGAAGATGGGCGAGAACTACAAGCTGGTGATCCTCTCGAACGCCGGTGACGCCTTCCTCGAGGAGAGCGTGCCCCGGCTCGGTGCGGACTTCCACGCGGTCTACACCGCGGAGCAGGCCGGCTACTACAAGCCCCGCTACGCCGCGTTCGAGTACATGCTCGACCAGCTCGACGCGTCCCCCGAGGACTTCGTGCACGTCTCCTCGCACACCCGCTACGACCTGATGCCGATGCACGACATGGGCTTCCGCAACCTCGTCCTCCTGGACCGCGGCTGCGACCCGGTCACCCACGGATACGACTACGTGACCGTCAAGTCCCTGAACGAGCTCAACCAGATGCTGGGCATCTGACGCGCGACGCACACCCAGTCACCCGGCACCTTCTCATCCCCCGTATCCCCAGCGTTCCCCAGGAGGCACCGCCATGGAAAGCAACCGGACAGGCCGTAGAACCGTACCCCGCACCGCAGGCACTGTGGCCGCCGCCATGCAGGTCAACAGACACGTGAGCATCCCGATCGTCACGACGGCCCTGGCCCTCGCGCTCGCCGCGTGCGGGGCGAGTGGCACCGGGCAGACGGTGGGGGCGAAGAGCACGAAGCAGGGCGGGGGATCGGGCTCGTCGGCCGAGCACACCGACGACATCTCGGTCGGTGTGAAGCCGGACGCGAAGGCGGTGAAGCTGCTGCCCGCGGCGGTGAAGGCCAAGGGCACGATCTCGGTGGCCATGGACCTGGCCTACCCGCCCACCTCGTTCATGGCGTCGGACAACAAGACCCCGATCGGGTTCAACCCGGACATGTCCCGGCTGATCGCCGCCAAGCTCGGCCTGAAGCTGCAGATCAACAACGTCAAGTTCGACACCATCATCACCGGCCTGCAGGCCAACCGGTACGACTTCACCGCCTCCACCATGGGCGCCACGAAGGACCGGCTGAAGGTGCTCGACATGGTCGACTACGTCAACGCCGGGACGGGGGTGTCCGTCCCCTACGGGAACCCGCAGAAGCTGACCACCCACACCCTGTGCGGGCACCGCGTGGCTGTCGCCTCCGGCACCACCGCGGAGCTGCAGTGGCTGCCCCAGCTGTCCAAGCAGGACTGTACGAGCAAGGGCAAGCCGGCCATCAAGGCGGTGACCCTGCCCAGCGTGAACGACGCTCTCACCCAGCTGGTCTCCAAGCGGATCGACGCGGTGATGAACGACTTCATCGCGCTCGAGTGGGCGGCCACGCAGCAGCCCAAGACGTTCGACGTCCTCAAGCCCCTGGTGGCCACCAAGCCCGCGACCGTCGCCCTGAAGAAGGACTCGCCGCTGACCCCCGCGGTGCAAGCCGCCATCCAGTCGATCATCGACGACCCGAAGTACGCCCAGGCGCTTGGCCGCTGGGGTTTCCAGGACCTCGGGATCAAGACTGCGGCCATGGCCGTCCCGCAGGACTGACATGTCCACGGATCTGATCGGTACGAAGACCAGGAGCCGACCGGTGTCCCAACTGCTGGCCGAAGAAAAGAAGCGGATCACGCCGAAGCGTCCGCGCGACTATGTCGCCTGGGTGGTCGCGATCGCGATCGTCGCCGCTCTGCTGTGGACCGCGGTGACGAACGAGAACTATCGCTGGCCGGTGGTGTTCGACTACTTCACCACTGAAACCATCCTCAACGGGCTGCTGATCACGCTGCTCCTCACCGTGGCCAGCATGGGTCTGGGCACCCTGCTCGGGCTGGTGCTGGCGGTGATGCGCATGTCGCACCAGCGGCCCGTCTCCGGGCTGGCCCAGCTCTACATCACCTTCTTCCGCGGCACCCCGGTACTCGTGCAGCTGATCTTCTGGTTCAACATCGCGGCGCTGTACCCGCACCTGTCGATCGGCATCCCCTTCACCGACATCTCCACGCCGGTGAACGTGAACGCGATCATGACTCCGATGACCGCGGCCGTAGTGGGGCTCACCCTGAACCAGGCCGCGTACATGTCCGAGATCATCCGCGGCGGGTTCGCATCGGTTCCTCGCGGACAGCACGAGGCCGCGGAGTCCCTGGGCATGTCGGGGTTCACCAAGCTTCGGCACGTGATCATCCCGCAGACCATGCCGGCGGTCATTCCGGCCACCGGCAACCAGGTGATCGGCATGCTCAAGGAGACCTCGCTGGTGAGCGTGCTCGGCGTCGCCGACCTGCTGCAGAGCGCACAGGCGATCTACGCCCGCAACTACCAGACGATTCCGCTGCTGATCGTGGCCAGCCTCTGGTACCTGATCATGACGCTGGTGCTGAGCGTGCCGCAGTCCATGATCGAGCGCTGCTTCTCCCGCTCGACCCGGGCGCGGCTGACCCCGGCCGCCACCTCGGCCGAGCCCGGGGGCGGCCAGCCAGTTCCCACCACGAGGGAGTCCCTGCTGTGAACGCCGACGGAACGATCGTCGCACGCAAGCTGTGCAAGAGCTTCGGACGTCACCAGGTCCTGCGTGACATCGACCTCACTGTCGCGGCCGGGGAGATCTCCTGCATCATCGGGCCCAGCGGATCGGGCAAATCGACACTGCTGCGGTGTATCAACGGGCTGGAGACCGTCGACCGCGGTGTCCTCAAGGTCAACGGTGAGGACTTCGGCTACGTCGAGAAGGACGACGCCTACCACGCGGTGCGCCCGCAACGGCTGGCCGAGCAGCGCGCCCGCATCGGCATGGTCTTCCAGCAGTTCAACCTGTTCCCCAACATGACCGCCGAGAGAAACGTCATGGCCGGACCGGTCCTGGTGCACAAGAAGGACCGCGCCGCCTGCCGGGAGCGGGCGCGAGAACTGCTGGCCAGGGTGGGCCTTGAGGGGTGCGGCCACAAGTACCCCGCCCAGCTCTCCGGCGGCCAGCAGCAACGCGTGGCCATCGCCCGCGCGTTGGCGATGGACCCCACCATCATGCTGTTCGACGAACCCACCAGCGCCCTGGACCCCGAACGTGTGGGCGAAGTACTCGCCGTCATGCGCGACCTCGCCGGCAACGGCATGACCATGCTGCTCGTCACCCACGAGATGGGCTTCGCCCGCGAGGTCGCCGACGAAGTGCTCTTCATGGACGAAGGCATCGCCGTCGAACGCGGCGACGCCCGTGAACTATTGGGCAATCCCCGTGAGAAACGAACCCAGGCGTTCCTCGAAAGGGTGCTGTAGCAGTGACACCGACAGGCCTCAGCGGTTCCGGCAGCGAGGTTGGAGAAGCTGCTGGTCGACTGCGGCTGACGTGACACTCGCACCCTGCCGGTCCTGGTCTTCGACGCCCGCCAGTTCGACGTCGACCCGCTCGTCACCGCCGTCAGCGGTCCTCGTCGCCCTGGCGACCCTGGCCCCCCTTGGTCGCCTCGGCGGCCACCGGGGCGGCCGGAACGTCCACCCCGTAGAACCCCTCACCTGAGCCTTGCGCCGGCACGAGCCGCGCCACCGCTGACAGCGCCGTCGGCCCGGGCCCTGGTGATGTCGGCCGCCCCTCACTACGAAACTCCCCGCAGAGGACCCGAAATGAAGACGATTCCCTACTGGATAGAAACCGCTGGGGCATTTCCCGACCGGTCCGGCAAGCCGCTGACCGAGGACACCGACCTGGTGGTCGTCGGCGCCGGCCTGACGGGTCTGTCCACCGCTCTGCACTCCGCCCGCAAGGGCGCCCGTGTCACCCTCGTCGAGAAGGGCCAGATCGGCTCCGGTGCCTCCGCGCGCAACGGCGGCATGGCCAACCTGGGCTTCACCATCGGCGTGGGTCAGGCCATCCGCCGGTACGGCCACGAGCGGGCCCGCGAGATCTACAACTCCTACGGCGAGGCCGTGGACACCGTCGAGCGGCTCGTGAACGAGGAGTCCATCGACTGCCAGTTCCGCCGCGTCGGACGCCTGGGCGTCGCCTCCCGCCCCGCGCACTTCGAGAGCAAGAAGGCCCAGCAGCGCGACCTGGCCAAGTACTTCGGACACGAGACGACGCTGATCGGCAAGTCCGAGCTGCGTTCCGAGATCGGCTCCGACGCCTACCACGGCGGCCTGCTCGACCCGTTCAGCGCCGCCCTGCACGTCGGCCGCTTCGTGCGCGGGATGGCCGAGGCGTGCGAGCGCACCGGTGTCGAGATCCACGAGCGCAACGCGGCCATCGGCGTGCGGCGTACCGCCGCCGGCCGGTTCGAGGTCAGCACCGAGCGCGGTGTGATCCGTGCCGGGCAGGTCATGATGGCCACCGACGCCTACACCGACAAGAACTTCCCGTGGCTGCGCCGCCAGCAGGTCTGCGTGGGCAGCTTCATCATCGTCACCGAGCCGCTGGGCGAGGAGCTCGCCCGGGACATCATCCCCAAGGCCCGCCTCATCGTCGACTCCAACAAGGTCTGCCACTACTTCCGGCTCACCCCGGACAACCGGCTGCTGTTCGGCGGCCGCGCCCGCTTCGCGCCATCCGACCCCACCTCGGACAAGAAGAGCGGACAGGTTCTGTTCCGTGAGATGTGCGCGATCTTCCCCCAGCTCTCCCGAACGAAGATCGAGTACGTGTGGGGCGGCTCCGTCGGCTTCGCCATGGACCGCATCGTGCACGCCGGGCAGAGTGCGGACGGCGTCTACTACTCCATGGGATACGCGGGCCACGGTGTGCAGATGGCCACCCACATGGGGCAGGTCATGGCCGAGGTGATGGACGGCCACCCCGAGGTCAGCCCCGTCCGCGACATCGCCCCGCCCCGCATCCCCCTCTACAACGGCACCGCCTGGTTCCTGCCCTTCGCGGGCGCCTACTACAAGACGCTGGACCGCATCCGCTGACCGATCGACAGCCGGCCCGGGCAGCATCGGCAGCCAAGGAGGTCCGCCGCCGACCGCGCGTGGCCCAACTGCTCAGTACAAGGGCCTGTTGCTCCGCCAAGAGGCTCGCCGACCTGCTGCGCGCCGTGACCGTGGAGCGCAGCCGTCAGGCCCTGGTCCCAGGTGCACGTTGAGCCTGGTCGAACTCGACCCGGTGACGCTTGGTGTGTCCGTTCTCGATTCGCATCGATCCCGAAACCAACAGAGGAAAAAAAGCATGTCGCTCCTGAAGACCATCGACACCGATCCCTCCTTCGCTCCCAGCGAGTCCGGCCCGCTGCCGGAACGCTTGATCTCCGGCGACCCGACTTACAAGACCTGGGCCCAGGACACCGCCCGTGAGGGAACGATCAACACGGGTGTCTGGGAAGCGACGCCCGGCGAGACGCGCTCGATCAAGGGCGAGACCTTCGAGTTCTGCCACATCCTTTCCGGCGTCGTCGAACTCACGCCGGAAGGTGGTGAGCCGGTGATCTACAAGGCAGGCGACAGCTTTGTCATGAAGCCGGGCTACGTCGGTGTCTGGAAGACCATCGAAACCGTGCGCAAGATCTACCTGACCGTGTCGTAACGCCGACGCGCGACGGGGTATGTGCGATGGGACCGGCGGCTGCCGCCCGGTCCCATCCGTACTGCTCGGCGTCGCCGCCAGTTCTCCAGCGCCTCGCGCAGGCGGCGGCGGAACAGGGCGGCCGGCTCGACGGAATGGTCCGGCCGAGCGTGCGAAGCACCGTAGGGGCAACGGTGCGCACCACCAGCAGAAAGCCACCGGCAGCTTCAATCCTCGTGATCTCCCTGCACGGGATCGATCTGCGACGGACAAGTGTGGAGAACTGCAACCGATCAGGCGCGAGAAGCGTTCGGCCATATCCGCGTTCGGCCACAGAGAAGAGTGAAGCCAGCCGAAGACCGCTGGTGCGGTGCGCTCCTCTCCAGGGTCGTCAGCATGGAGGGTGCGGCTACGGCCTGGGCGGTGAGGCGGGCAGGTGGTGCAGCTTCATGCGGATCGTTTGCGGCTCGGCGACGACGAGTTCCGGCTCGTCGTGCGGGAGAAGGAGCAGGGTCCAGTTTGATCCCTTTCACGCGGTCCTCGACCTCGGCGTGACCACGGTAGAGGTCGGGCGGTCAGCTTCTTCGCATCCCGCCGTGAGGGCTTGAGCCGGCGCTCGGCGTCCTGGTAAGGAACCATGTCGCCGCGGGTCCCTTGATCTCGTGGACCTTGCCGTCCTGCCGCAGCGCGGCCATCCCCACCTTCGCTGGCAGCAGCGCGATGGTCTGCTCGTCCGTGGCGTTGACAGCCCAGCCGGTCACCCAGCGCACCCGGCGCCGGCTCGGGAACAGCTGTTCGCACTCAGCGGCATGTGACCGAAGCTGCCTTTGAAGGTGCCCGCCGCGTCCGCGTCCAGGACGTACCAGTTGGCCAGCTCGCGGCCGCACACCTAGATCCATGGGAAGCCGCCGGGTCGCAGGGCGAGCAGCGTCCACACCACGCGGCGGATCGCGGCGCGGGCGCGCTCGATCCATGCCCGCGATGAGGCGTCGATCGCCGCCGAAGCACGGCGCAAAGTGCTCTCCGAGACCGGTCGGCCGAGCACTGCCTGCCAGTGGTACTGGAGTTGCTCGGCCTCCAAGATGTTCGTCGTGCCGAGCATGATGGCGCAGGCCGGCTGAACCAGCGCCGTGCCCCTGTCCCGCCGGCCTGGACCGGTGCCCCTCGGCAATGCCGCATTCAGGGAAGTGGCCAGGCCGACGCGGTCGGCAACCTTCCGCAGGAGCACCACGCCCGCCTGGCCGATCAGGTTCTTGCCGTCGGCCCGCACGGCCAGCCGATGATCCCAGCCGGTACTCTTCGCCCGTCGGATGCCTAATCCTCGCGATCTTCTTGATCTAGAAAGTCCAGATCGTCGCAGGTGGGAGGTACCCTTTTGTTTTCAGGGTGTTATTCCTCCGGCCGCGCCGCTGCCCGGGAGTCGCGCTCGGTGCGGAAGGCGGTCATCGCACCACGTCGGTGATGTGGTTGATGCAGACGACTTTGGGCTGGGTCATCTCCTCGAAGGCGAAGCGCACGCCCTCGCGGCCCATGCTGCCGTATTTGAAGCCGCCGAACGGCATGGCGTCGAAGCGGTAGTCGGAGGAGTCGTTGATCATGACGCCGCCGGCTTCCAGCAGCCGGGCCGCGGTCAGGGCGCGGTCCAGGCGGGAGGTGAAGATGCCCGCGTGGAGGCTGTAGTCGATGGCGTTGGCTTGCTCGATGGCGTCCTCGAACGATGTGAACGGCTGCAGCACGACGACCGGGGCGAACACCTCCTTCTGCCAGACCGAGCAGGTCGCCGGGACGTCTTCCAGGACGGTCGGCGCGTACAGGGAGCCGGTGACCTCGTTGCCGCACAGCAGCACCGCGCCCTGGGCCACCGCCGTGTCGACCTTGGCCCGGGTGGCGGCCGCGGCGCCCGGGGTGATCATGGGGCCGACGTCGGTGCGCTCGTCGAGCGGGTCGCCGACGCGCAGCAGCTGGGTGCGGGCGACGAAGGCGTCGCGGAAGCGCTCGTAGACCTCGGCCGCGATGAGGATGCGCTGGGTGCCGATGCAGTTCTGGCCGGCGGCCCAGAACGCGCCGGAGACACAGGAGGCCACGGCCTCGTCGAGGTCGGCGTCGTCCATGACGATGACCGGGGCGTTGCCGCCCAGGTCCATGGCGAGTTTCTTCAGGCCGGCCGTGCGGGAGATGGCCTCACCGGTGGCGAATCCGCCGGTGAACGACACCATGCGCACGTCCGGGGCGGCCACGATCGCGGCGGCGATATCGGCGTCGCCGTTGACGACGGTGACGATCTCCTCGGGCAGGCCGGCCTCGATGAGGGTGTCGACGAGGCGCAGGGCGGACAGCGGCGTCAGCGCGGACGGTTTCAGAATGACCGCGTTGCCCCCGGCGATGGCCGGGCCGAGCTTGTGGGCGACCAGGTTGAGAGGGTCGTTGAACGGCGTGATCGCGGCGATGACGCCCAGCGGCTCACGGGTGAACCAGCCCTGCCGTTTCTCGGAGCCCTCGTAGGAGTCGAAGGGGATCACCTCGCCGGCGTTGCGCCGTGCCTCGGCCGCGGACAGGGACAGGGTGTTGACCGCGCGGGCGACTTCCTTGCGGGCCTGGGTGATGGTCTTGCCGGCCTCACTGACGATCAGCTGGGCGAAGGACTCGGCACGCCGCTCGACCAGGTGGGCGGCGCGTTCCAGGACCGCGGCCCTGGAGGCGCGGGACAGAGCGGCCGCGGTGCGTCGTCCGCACCTGGCCTGTTGCAGGATGGTGCCGACGGCGCCCGCGCCGACGGTGGGCACCGAGGCGATGACCTCGCCGGTGTAGGGGTTGTGCACGGGCGCCGTGTCGGCGCCGAGCTCGATGCTGGGGGGTACGACGGTGTCAGACACGGTGAGTCTCCTTAAAGAACGGGGCGCGTGGGCGCGGCGTAGTCGTCGGCGTGGCGCTGGCGGGTTGCGATGAGGTCCGACAGCTGGGCGTAGGCGGTCTCGATGCGCCCGGCGCCCGGCCCGGACGCCGTGACGGTGCCGAGGAGGCTCGGGTCGTGGACGTCGATCGTGCCTCGGGCGCCCGCCCGCTCGGCCGCCGCCGATGCGGGCCACGGCCTCATGGGCGGCGGCCCGGGCGGGCGAATCGGCGGTGAGGAGTTGTGTGGTGGAGGTTTGGCCAAGGTGACCAGGTCAGGGTCGAGGCCCTACCGCTCATCCTCATGCGCCTTCTGCTCGGTGGCTGCGGAAGTCGTCGAGCCAGCCAAGACCTTCGCTCGTGCCGGCGCGGGGGCGGTACTCGCAGCCGGTCCACCCGTCGAAGCCCAGCTCGTCGACCACGTCGAGCAGGTGGCGGACGTTGAACTCCCCCCGGTCGGGCTCACCCCGGTCGGGCACGCCCGCGATCTGCAGATGACCGACCCGGCCGGTCGGCAGGTCGCGGCGCAGTGTCGTGGTGAGGTCGCCCTCGACGATCTGGCAGTGGTAGAGGTCGAGCTGCACCTTGAGATTGTGGGCTCCCACCTCCTGCACCACGGCGTGGGCCTCGGCCTGGGTGCTCAGGAAGTACCCCGGCATGTCGCGGCCGTTGATCGGCTCGATCAGGATGTCGACGCCTGCCGCATCGGCCCGTTCCGCGGCCCAGGCCAGGTTGGTCAGGTACGTGTCGCGGTGCTTGGCCCGCTCGGCCGTTGTCGCGTCCGGTCGGACCAGCCCGGCCATCAGGTGCACCCGAGGGCAGGCCAGCGCCGCCGCGTACTCCAGCGCCCGGTCCACCCCGGAACGCACCTGAGCCTCACGTCCGGGCAGTGCCGCCATCCCGCGCTCTCCGGACTCCCATGCTCCTGCAGGCGCGTTGAAGAGCACCTGCACCAGGCCGTGCTCGTCGAGCCGGCGGCGCAGCTCGGCAGCGTCGTACGCATAGGGGAAGAGGTACTCGACCCCCGGGAAGCCATCAGCCGAGGCCGCGGCGAAGCGGTCGAGGAAATCGTGCTGGTTGTACATCATGGACAGGTTCGCTGCGAACCTCGGCATGCTGGCTCCTGTGTTCCGGCCGGGGGAGGCCACGGTCAGTGGTTCAATCACCTCGCTCCGCAGCCTCCCTGCCATTGCGTGGTCTCAAAGGCCCTCCCTGTGGCATGGGCAGGTTCAGCCGTCTGCTCGTGCAGCACACGCACCGCGTTCTCCGTTCCGCTGCGCGGGCTGGAGAGCACGGGCTTGCCGACCGCTTCGGCGATCGCGGGAGCCAGCGGTGCCATGGACGCCTGGGCCAGCACGATCACGTCGGCCTCCTTGGCCAGCGCCCGTGCCCCGGCCAGCACCATCGCGTCGTGGCGGTCGCGGTCACCGGACATCAGCACCGAGAAGGCGCCCTCGCAGAGCAGCTCCTGGACGGTGATGTCGCGGCCGGCCACCCGGGCCTTCTCCTCGACGAGGGCACGGGTCGGCGGCAGCGTCGTGGGGACCGTGGCAAGGACGCCGACGGCGTCCGCGGTCTCGACCGCGGACGCGGTCATCGCGTCGTCGATCTTGACGATCGGGACGGAGACGAGGCGTCGGGCCACGTCGATGGCCGGGCCGACCGAGGAGCAGGCGGAGAAGATGACGTCGGCGCCCGCGGCCTGCGCGGCTTGGGCCAGGTGCACCATGCGCTGCGTGCTGACAGGCGAGATCTCGCCGTCGCGCACCACGGCTGCGAGCATGTCGCTGTCGACGAAGTGCAGGACCCTGGCGTCCGGCGCGAGTTCCGAGAGGTACTCGTTGATGACCGAATCGGCGTCGACGAACAGCAGGCTGGTGTGCAGTACGGCGATCGTGGCAGTGGTGGACATGATGTCTCCAGCAGGGTGTGTTGTCGGCCCGCGTGCCCAGGAGGGCACGAGAGTGCGGGGCAGAGCGGTGCGAACCGCGCGCAGCGCACGGCCGGGAGGGTGGACGACGGTCCCGTATCCGCCGGTGCGGTGCGGCTCCAGGCGGCGGGGACGAGTTCAGGTCATGCGTCTGCCCCCTCGGTGCGGGGGCTCAGGCGGCCGATGACGTCCAGGGCGGCGTCCCGGACCGCGTCGCGGCCCGCCGCCCACAGGGAGACGACGTCGGCGCCGGGCAATGCGGACGGCAGGGTCACGCGGGTGGCCTCCAGGTAGGCGCGGCGCAGTTCGGCGTTGACGTTGACCTTGGCGACGCCTCGGGCGAGGGCGCCGTGCAGTTCCGCGACGGGCAGACCGCTGGCGCCGTGCAGGACGAGTGGGACCGTTACGGACTCGTGGATCGCGGCCAGCCGCTCCAGGTCCAGGCGGACCGGGTGCTTGGTGAAGCCGTGGACGTTGCCGACGGCGACGGCGAGTGCGTCCACGCCCGTGGCGGCCACGAATTCGGCCGCTTGCTTCGGGTCGGTCATCGCCGCGGTGTGCGCGACGGCGTCGGTGGAGACGTCCTCGTCGCCGGGGAGGGCACCGAGTTCGGCCTCCGCCCAGGCGCCGTGGTCGCGGGCCCGGCGGACCGCCTCCTTCGTCAACGCGATGTTCTCGACGAACGGCAGGTGGGAGCCGTCGACCATGACGGAGGTGTAACCCGCCTCGAGGCAGGCGGTGATCTCGTCCAGGTCCCGGCTGTGGTCGAGGTGCACCCCCAAAGAGGCCGTGGAGCGTGCGGCGGCGTCCAGCGCCAGCCGCATCAGGGCCTCGCGCCCGGCGTACTTGAACGAACTGGAACCCGCCTGGATGACGACCGGCTCTCCGGCGGCCTCGGCGGCGGCCGTGACGCCCTGGACCGTCTCCAGGTTGTAGGCGACGAACCCGGGCAGGGCGTGACCGGCCGCCGCCGCCTCCTTCAGGGCATCGGTCCCATGCAGCAGCATCAGGCACTCCTGAGCAGGTCGAGGGCATCGGCGAGGGCGTCGGCGCCCCCGACGTTCCCGGCGAAGACGATGTAAGGGATGCCGGCAGCGGGGCCGTCCACGGGCTCCCAGAGCGAGACGATGCCCGGCAGCAGCGTGCCCCGGGCCCAGGCACGGCGGATCCCAAGGCCGTGGGTGGCGGTGTCGCTGGAGGTGATACCGCCCTTGGCGACGACGAAAGCGGGCCGCCGGGCGGCGTTGACCTGGCGCACGGCCTCAACGAGCGCGGCGGAGACCCGGCGGGAGATCGCCAGGCTGTCGTCCGCGTCGGCACCCGTCACCAGCACCCGAGAGGTACGGATCACCGAGTCGGCCGAGTCCAGCGCGCCGGCGGCCGCGGTCGCGACCTCGGCGATGTGGGCGTCACACCGCTCCTCGTCGAGCAGCAGGGCCACGTCCAGCTCGTACTCGGCGATCCCGCCGCGCTCCCGCAGCCGGTCCAACTGCCGCGTCGTCAGCGCCACATGAGACCCCACGACAATGAGACCGTGCGGCGCGTCGCCGCGCGGCGGGCGCAGTTCGGCCGGGGTGAGCGGTGCCCGCCCGGCCTGTCCGGCGCGGGCCCTGACGAAGGACGGCCCGACCCGGTACAGCAGCCGCATGCCGTTCCCCTCCGCCTCCGCGAGGGCCAGGGCGAGCACCCGCAGGTCGTCGTCGCACACCGCGTCGACCACGGCCGTACGTCCGCCGCGCAACGAGGACAGCAACCGCGCCGTGTGCGCCGGACCGCCGCCGCGCAGGTCGTCGAGCGTGACGCGCAGGACCTCGTCCGCGGGGACGCGTCCGCCCGTCTTCTCCTCGACCCACTCGGGCAGCGACGAGCTGCGGTAGCCAAAGGTGGCGTCACGGGCGAACTCGCTCGTCCCGACCGGGAGCAGTCCGTCGGCGGTCCGCATCCAGTGGTTCGAGCCGACGGTCAGCCGGCCCGCCTCGATGTAGGCGGGGACCAGCACCACGCCGTCTGGAGCTTTGCCGTCCAGGCTGGTCAGCTCTTCGGCGAGGACGTCGGTTTCCAGCGGGAAGTGGCCGCGCAGCGTGGAGTCGCCGCGGTTGGCCAGGACGTAGCCGGTGCCCTCGGACGCGGCGGCCGCGTGCAGGGCGCGGACCACCTCGCGGTTGCGCGCGGCGGCGTCCTCAGCAGACAGGCTGCGGGTGTTGGTGAGGACGAAGAAGACGGCGCTGTCCTGGCGCAGCGCCCATCGCAGGTCGTCCACCGTCCAGGACGTCAGGACGGGCACGTCGGCGACCGTCTGGGTGCCGGTCGGATCGTCGTCGAGGACGACGAGACGGGGGCCGCCGGATATCCGGGCGGCCACTTCCGCGGCGCTCACCTCGCGCACCGGGGGCAGCCCTTCCAGCACCGCCGCCTCGGGGACGGGCAGCGTCTGGGCATGGAGGGGTAGGGGCATGGCGAATTCCTGCTCTATCACGGGTAGTTGGGAGGGGGAACGTCAGTCGAGGTCGCGCTTACTCACGTCACACCAGGGCCTGACCGGGTCCCGCGACGGCCTCGGGACGGAGCAGCTCGGCGAGGGCGCCGGCGGGCAGCAGGCCCTTGTCCAGGACGAGTTCGGCGACCCCGCGTCCGGTAGCGAGGGCCTCCTGTTCAGGCGTGCGGGTGCGTGGGGTGCGGCAAGAGGGAGAGTGAGCACGACCCGCCAGGGAAGGACGACTCGTCCTTCGCCTTGTCGCAAGCGCCGCCGGACGGCAGGAACCAGGCGGTGCCGCCGTAGCAGGGGACGGGCGCCTTCGGCCATCGCCGGGCGGGCGGCAGGACCTCGGCCCGGAGGCCGTCACCGGGGGCGAGGGCGAGGCGGTGGTTCTGGTTCGTCATTGGCCGATTGCAGCAGCGGGCCGGGCAACACGTCCAAGACTCAATCCCGATGTGCCTTATAAGGAGGCCTTATAAGGAGGCCTTATAAGGTCCAGGAGGTGTCGCCGCGGGGGACCAGCGGGCCCTCGCGGCCGTGGCCCACCCGCAGTCGGCGGAGCCCGCCTGATGACGCCTCACAAACGTCAGCAACGGGTCAGTGTGAGCCCTGGAACACCTGAGCACAGCTGACCGCACATGTGAATCGTTGTACGCTCCGAAGACCGCCCTTGACCTGCAGAAATCAGGCAGGGAGCAGACAAAACGGGGGTATCGCCTTGCTTCGTAACATGTTCAAGTCCAAGATCTAGCGGTTGGGTGTTTCCGCAGCTCAGGACCCTGATCGCCGCCTCCGGGTCAGCAAAAGGTCAGCATCGGGCCGGACGGGTTCCGGCTTGCTGGCCTGCGCCCGCGGCAGGGGGCTCCCGCCGCACCCATGAGCACCGCCTGGACCGGCCGCGGGAAGCCGGCCTGCCCGAGGAACACCTCGCACGCCTGCACTCACCGATCGGACTCGACCCCGGCGCCCGCACATCTGAAGAGACGGCCATCTCCATCACCGCGGAGATCGTCGCCCACACCCGCAACGGCACCGGTCTGCCCCTGTCCCGAGGCGCCGGTCCCATCCACCACTCCGTCCCTGGGGCCCAGGGACCGTCACATGCCGCGTCCCTGGCCGCGTGACAACGCGCCGGCGAGCCGTCGTGGCTCGCCCTGAGAGTCAGAAGAACCGCCGAGTCGGCGCTGCACGTACTCCATGCCGGAGCAGGGCCCGCAGTGGCTCGCCAGGCCGGATCTGTTCACCGATGACGAGGTCGTCCGCCTCATCGCCATCGCCGTCCGTCGATTCGCCACCCAGGAGGTGCGCTTCACCTACGGTGAGCCGCTGTTGCGCCCCGGCCTGGCCGGCATCGTCTGAGCGTGTGACTCCCAACCTCACAGCCGTGGCGGCTGTCCGGCTACCGTGGACTCAGCCCTCGCTGTGAGCGTCATCCCCCGCGGTCGCCTGGCCCTTGTCGGACTCTCCGCAACGGCTCGGTGAAGCCGGGCGTGGCCATGCCCGTCCGCGTCCGCCATCGGTGGACGAGCGCCCGGGACACGATGAGGACGACCAGTGCGTCGAACAGGTGCCAGAGGAAGTGTGTGCCCAGCGGGAAGGAGCCGCAGACGCTCTCGTCCACGGTACGGGCGAGCAGCGCGACCGCGAAGCAGGCGGTGGCCCATGCGAACGTCTCGCTGTAGGAACGCAGAGACGCCGCGCGTGTGGTACGCAGGTGGGCCGTCAGTCCGATGAGGAGCAACAGCACCGGGACGTAGGTGCCGGACTTGTTGGGAACGTGCGCTCCCGCCGCGGCGACGAAGGCGCCGAGGAAGCCGACGAAGCCGGCGACACCGAGTAGGCACCGCCTCCAGGACAGACCGTGGAACCAGTGGAGAAAACCGGCCAGGTACCAGAGGACGAACAGCCCGATCGGCGCGACGTCGAGGATCTGGGCCCACCGCGTGGCCGCGGTGTGGAACGCGAAGCTGCCCAGGCCGATGCAGGACATCAGCGGGACGGTGAAGCCGACGCTCACGGGAATGGCCCGATCCGGTGTGAGTCGGTCCTGGCCGAGCATCCGCCAGACGGCCCACGCCGCGACCATGAAAGGCAGATTGCTGAGCGCGTTGACGGGTTCGGACCAGAAGGCGGTGGACGCGCGTTCGCAGTACTGGAAGACGTGTTCGTTCAGGTTCATCGTCCGCTTCCTGTCGTTTCCCTGCTCAGTTCTCGGCCCACACAGGCATCCTTCTGCGACGGCGGACTGCCTTCGCCGGACGACAGGGCGACACCGAGCCGGCGGAATCCGGCAGCGGTCCGGCCTGGCCGTGATCACCGTGGGGACGGCGGGGGGACGGGCCTATCCGGTCAGCAGGGCGGTGATGGTGACGCGCACGGCCTGGAGCGCGGCCGGGTCCCCGGAGGTACGGCTGAGCAGGAGCGCGCCTTCGATCGCTGAGAGGAGCACGAGTCCGAGCCGGTCTGCATCGTCCGCCGGATATCCCTCGTCGCGCAGCGCGGACGAGAGCGTGGCGCCCCATGCGGCGAATTGGGCGGCAGCCGCACGCTGCAGGGGCCCGCTGGCCGTGGGAGCCTCCAGAGCGAGCGGGGCGACGGGGCATCCGTCCAGGCCGTCGCTGGCCTCCAGCGCGCGGATCAGCCACGTGATCCATCGATCCAGTGCGGCGTGCACGCCGTCGGAGCGGTCCAGCAGCGCTTTCAGCGCGGCCCCGACCTCCTGCCCCGCCCCTTCCACCACCGCTACCGCAACCTGTTCCTTGCCGCCCGGGAAGTGGTGATACAGGGAGCCGGTCACCGTGCCGCTGTCATCGAGCAGTTGTTTGACCCCGGTCGCCGCGTAGCCCTGCCGCCGGAACAGCCGCGCCGCGCTCTCGACCAGCCGGTCTCGTGCCTGTTGGCTCACTTGACACCTCCTGTTAGAGCGATCATTCTAGCCGTCCATCCGCATTAGAACGACCTCTCTAGCAGCCCAGGAGGACGCATGCGTGCGCTCTGGTACGTCCGGCCCGGTCAACTTGAATGGCGGGAGTCGCCCGAGCCACAGATCACCGACCCCGCAGCGGCGATCGTGCGGCCGGTCGCGGTCGCCACCTGCGATCTCGACGGCTGGCTCGTCAGGGGGGAGATCCCGGTGGCCGGCCCCTTCCCGGTGGGCCACGAGTTCGTGGCGGAGGTGGTCGAGGTGGGAGAGGCCGTCACCGGCATAGCCCCTGGCGACCGGGTCTCGGTGCCGTTCCAGATCAGCTGCGGGCGGTGCGCGCCCTGCCGCGCGGGCCGGACCGGCCGCTGCCGGTCGGTCCCCGCCGGTTCGGCCTACGGCATGGGGCCGCTCAGCCACGGCCTGCAGTGGGGAGGCGCGGTCGCCGACCTGGTCCTCGTGCCGTATGCCGACGACATGTGCCTTCCTCTTCCCGCCGGCCTCGACGCCGCCGCGCTGGCCGGGCTGTCGGACAACCTGGTCGACGGCTGGCGGACGGTAGCCCCCTATCTGGGTGGCCCGGGCGAGACGGCCGACGCCCGTGTGCTGGTCTTCGGAGGCGGTTCCGGCGGCCTCTACGCCGCGGGCATCGCCGCGGCCCTGGGCGCCGAGGTGACCTACGTCGACCGGGCCGAGAGCCGCTGCGCGATCGCCGAGCGACTCGGCGCGCGAGCGATCTGCGAGCCGGCCGGCAACAAGTACCCGTCCCATCCCATCGTCGTCCACACCAGCCAGGACCAGAACACCCTCCGTACCGCTCTGCTTTCCACCAGTTCGGCCGGGGTGTGTACGGACACCGGGATCTTCTTCAACGGCGATGTCCCGCTTCCCTTGCTGGAGATGTACACCAAGGGCGTCACCTTCGTGACGGGCCGCATCGACGCACGCGCCGCCATGCCCGCGGCTTTGGACCTCATCACCTCCGGCCGCCTGGACCCCAGCCCGGTGGTCGGCGAGACGGCACCCTGGGGCGAAGCACCGGTCGCCTGGGCCGAACACACCGGTCGTCTCGTGCTGACCCGAACCTGACGCATGACTGAGGGAGGTCCACGCCGGGCGGACGGGCCGGCCCGGTCGGGCGTCCCCGCGGAATCTGCCGGGAACTCCGACGCGCCGCATTACCGGAACATCCAGCACGCCGGTCCCGGCCCTACGGTGCTGGCGGGGCGACCGCTGTCCCCTTCAAGGCGCCGGAACTTTGCGATGCTACGTCCGAGGAGTGGAGGACTGGATGTCTGCTGACGTCTTGTCCGGTGAAGAGGCGACGTCCGGGCTGGACCCGCGTGCCGAGTTGAGGCAGTTCCTGCGTTCTCACAGGGCTCGGCTCAAGCCGGAGGACCTGGGGCTGCCGTCGTACGGGCGGCGCCGGGTTCCCGGGCTGCGGCGTGAGGAGCTGGCGCAGTTGGCGGGGGTGTCGTTCGCGTACTACTCGCGGCTGGAGCAGGGCTACGGGGACACCGTTTCTGCCGAAGTGCTGGGCGCCGTTGCCCAGGCTCTGCGCCTGAGCGAGCAGGAGCGCGATCATCTGTTCCGGCTGGCCCAGCCCGAACGGCAGAGCACCCCGCAGGCCACACCTCCTGCGCCGCAGCAGCTGCACCCCGCCACTCAGAACTTGCTTCACGTGCCCGGCGTACCTGCTTACGTCGTGGGTCGGCGTATGGACATCCTGGGGTGGAACCGACTCGCGACCGTCGTGTTCGGGGACTGGGCACACCTGCCGCCGGAGGAACGCACCTGGCCCCGGCTGTTCTTCCTGTCGTCCACGACGCTCGGCGACGGCCGCCAGGCCAAGCGGCCGACACTGCTTCCAGTGGCCGCGTCCGCTGGAACACCTCCCCAACGGTGTGATGCTCCGGGTTGTGACGACGCCGGTGGCACCTCGCGCCGAACTCCCTGCAGCGCACGGTAGTCGGACACAGCAAGGCCACCCAGGCCGAGCCGCCGTTGCCGTGCTGCCAGTGCTCGTCATCGGCGGCATGCTCGCCGCCAATGTCAGCCCGGCTGCCGGAAAGGGTGACCCCATGACCCCCATGACCACCCGGCGAAGCCGAGGGTGAGGGACTCGCGGCCGACCTGGACGGGGCGGTCCCGCAGCGGCCGTATGAGATCGCCGGAGGCCCCGCAGGGCGAACAGGCAGCAGCCGTGTTCCGGGAGAGCGCCATCGCCATGGCCGAGGTCTCAGCAGGCTGAGAGGGCCACCCGGCGAAAAGAGCATCGACCAGGCGGTAGGCGTTCTCCCGCGCCACCGGTTCCATGGCGCGGCTGCGCGCGACCAGCTCGTCCGGATCGATGCCGAGCCTCGCGCACTGCTGCGCGCCGCCGAAGTCGACCCAGCGCCGGACGACGGCCGGGGTGGCCTCGGGGTGGAACTGGACGCCGAGCGAGTTCCCCACCCGGAACGCCTGCGTGCACACGGAGTTGCGGGCCGTCTCCTCGGCGCCGGGCGGGGGGACGCAGCGGTCGTAGTGCCACTGTCGCGGTTGCGGTGGGAGCCGCCAGGCTAGCGGGTGGAGGCCCGGTGGGCTCGGTTGAGCCGGTCCGCCAGTCGCCCCAGCTCCTCCACCAGCTCCGCGGGCTCGTGCACCATGAAGTCGTGGCCGAGCAGCGCCAGGTGCATCACCATCTGCGGGAGCGAGTCAGCGCCGATGGTCAGCAGGCAGCTGTCAGGGTCGGTCGCTTCGATGATCCCGGTGCCCAGCGACACCCGCTCGGCGACGGTGGCGGCCGGCGCCCGCACCAGGATGCGTGCGCGGTGACGGTAGGGCGCGGCGGTGACCGCGTCGGCTACGTAGGCCGCCGCGTCGGGCGGGTCGCGGGGGACGAACCGGGCCCCCGTCGAGCGGGGATCGTCGATGCGGTCCACGCGGAAGGTGCGCCAGTCGTCCCGGTCCTGGTCGCGGGCGACCAGATACCAGCGGCGGCCTGTGTGCACCAGCCGGTGCGGCTCCACCCGGCGGGAGCTGGTTCTGCCGTCGTGGGCGCGGTAGCCGAACGTGAGCAGGTGCGGGGCCTGGCACGCCTCGGCGAGCGCCGTCAGCACCTGCGGGTCCGCCGTGGGCGCCTGGCTGGTCAGGGCGATGGTGGTGTCCCGGAGGGCGGCGGTGCGCCGGCGCAGCCGCACCGGGAGCATCCGCTCCAGCTTGGCCAGGGCCCGCAGTGACGTCTCCGCGATGCCGGTCACGGTGTGACTGGTGGCCGTGCGCAGGCTCAGTACGATCGCGACCGCCTCGTCGTCGTCGAGCAACAGCGGCGGAAGCGTCGACCCCGCGCCGAGCCGGTAGCCGCCGGCGACTCCCACTGTGGCCTGGACCGGGTAGCCGAGCTCGCGGAGCCGGGCGATGTCCCGGCGCAGCGTCCGGACCGTCACCTCCAGCCGCTCGGCGAGCTCCGGGCCGGCCCACTCGGGCCGGCTTTGCAAAAGGGACAGCAACCGCAGCAGGCGTGCCGATGTGTCGAGCATGACATCAAGTCTGTCAGCAAACGAGGACAGAAACTGACCTCGATTGGGGCTAGCGTGCAGATATGAAGGCACGGACGGTCTGGATCATCCTCTTCCGCGGTGTTGGCGGCGCGACGCGGCTGCCCGTCGCTCCGCTGCGCCGGAAGCTCGCCGAGGCGGGCTTCCAGAAGGTCGCCACCTACATCAACAGCGGAAACGCGATCGTGGGGAGCGACCTTGCGCGGGAGGCGGTGGTGGAGCGAATCGCCGGCATCTGTGCGCGCGAATTCGGCTTCGAGAAGGACATCCACGCCGTCTCGCTCGCCGAATGGGAGGCGCTGATCGAGGCCAACCCGTTTCCGGACGCCGTCGCAGTGCCGAAGTTCCTCCTCGCGGCGGTCCTGGCCGGGGATCCGGAGCCGGAGAAGGTCTCCTCGCTGCGCGCCTCGGCGGCGCCCGGCGAGGGGTTCGCCGTCATCGACAAGGTCACCTATATCCACACGCCCGGCGGCTTCGACGGCCGGAACCTGGCGGCAAGGTTCGACAAGGGCATCGGGGTGCCCAACACGGCGCGCAACTGGAACACCGTGCTGAAGCTGGCCGAGCTGGCGCGTGCGGCCGCCACTTGACGTCGCGTCAGCCGTGATGCCGGTCCAAGCCGTCAAGGAGCACGTTCACATAGCTGTCTGATCCCGTCCGTCCCAGAGATCCATCGATAGTTCGCGCAGGAGACCTCGCGCCGAACTTCCGGCCGTCAGCGACGACGAGCTGTTCCCCTGTCGTTCCCCTTTGCCCGTCCCCAAGACCGAAGTCCCGAAGGGGGTACACCCATGTCTCAAACAGCCGCAAAGGCTCTCGCCCCACCGGACGCCAACCGCTGGAAGGCGCTCTTCTTCATCGCGCTCGCCCAGCTGATGGTCGTCCTCGACTCCACCATCGTGAACATCGCGCTGCCCTCGGCCCAGCATGACCTGGGCATCTCGGACGGCAACCGGCAGTGGGTCGTCACGGCCTACGCCCTCGCCTTCGGTGGCCTGCTCCTCTTCGGCGGCCGGATCGCCGACCTGTGGGGCCGCAAGCGCGCCTTCGTCACCGGCCTCGTGGGCTTCGCCGTCGCTTCCGCGCTGGGCGGCGCGGCCACCAACGAGGCCGTGATGTTCGGCGCCCGCGCCCTGCAGGGCGCGTTCGGCGCCCTGCTCGCGCCCGCCGCGCTCTCCCTGCTCGCCGTGATGTTCACCGACGTCAAGGAACGCGCCAAGGCGTTCGGCATCTACACCGCGATCTCCGGCGGCGGCGCCGCCATCGGCTTCATCCTGGGCGGCGTGCTCACCGAGTACCTGGACTGGCGCTGGACGTTCTTCGTCAACATCCCCTTCGCCCTGATCGCGGCGGCCGGCGCGTATTTCGTCATCCGCGAGCCCGAGGGCGGGCGCAACCCCTCGCCGCTCGACATCCCGGGTGTCGTGCTGTCCACCCTGGGCCTGGTCTGCCTCGTTTACGCCTTCACCCGCGCCGAGACCGACGGCTGGGGCGACTCGACGACAGTCGGGCTGTTCGTCGCGTCGGCGGTGCTGCTCACGGTCTTCGTCCTCGTCGAGGCGAAGTCCAAGGCGCCGCTGCTGCCGCTGCGTGTGCTCACCGAGCGCAACCGCGGCGGCGCCTACCTCTCCCTCGCCCTCGCGATCACCGGGATGTTCGGCACCTTCCTCTTCCTGACCTACTACCTGCAGATCGTGAAGGGCTACTCGCCGATCAGCACCGGCTTCGCCTTCATGCCACTGGTCGTCGGCATGACCACGGGCGCCTCTCAGGTCGGCGCCCGGCTGGTGACCCGCCTCGCGCCCCGGCTCGTGATGGGCCCCGCTCTCCTGGTCGCCGCGCTGGGCCTGTTCCTGCTGACTCAGCTGAAGACCGGCTCGTCGTACGTCGCGCTTGTGCTGCCGGGAATGCTGCTGCTCGGTCTCGGCATCGGTACGGCGACCATGCCCGCCATGTCACTGTCCGCCCAGGGCGTCGAGCCGCGGGACGCCGGTGTCGCCTCCGCGATGGTCAACACCTCGCAGCAGGTGGGCGGCGCGATCGGCACGGCCCTGCTGAACACGATCGCCGCCTCCGCGACCGCGTCCTACCTCACCGACCACATCGCCGGGGCGACCAGCAGGCCGCAGCAGCTGGTCCAGACACAGGGAATGGTGCACGGCTACACCATCGCGATCTGGTGCGCCGTCGGCATCCTCGTCCTGGCCGCCGTCATCGCCGTGACCTTCGTCAACACCGGCCGTCCGGGCGGCACCACGGCCGCCGGGACCGGCGAGGCCGTCCAGGACGAGCCGGCGGCGCCGGTCATCGCCCACTGACGGCGCCTGGCCGGCCGTACCCGGCCATCACAAAGATCAATCAACAGTTCGCAACAGGAGACCGTTATGACAAGCCTGGACGTAAAGCCCTTCACCATCGCGATTCCCGAGGCCGAGATCGACGACCTCAAGGACCGCCTCGCCCGCACCCGCTGGCCGGACACGATCCCCGGCTCCGGCTGGACCCACGGCATCGATTTGGCCTGGACCCAGGACATGGCCGCCTACTGGCGCGACGGCTTCGACTGGCGCAAGCAGGAGGCGGCGCTCAACGCCTTCCCCCAGTTCACGGCCACCATCGACGGCCAGACCATCCACTTCATCCACGTCCGCTCGCCCGAGCCGAACGCACTGCCGCTGATCCTGACCCACGGCTGGCCGAGCAGCTTCGCCGACTTCGCCGAGATGATCGGCCCGCTGACCGACCCGCGTCGGCACGGCGGCGACCCGGCCGACGCCTTCGACGTGGTCATCCCCTCCATCCCGGGCTTCGGCTTCTCGGGCCCGACGCAGGAGCCGGGCTGGGACAGCGCGCGCATCGCCAGGGCCTGGGACACGCTGATGCACGGCCTCGGCTACCCGCACTACGTCGCGCACGGCGGCGATGTGGGCTCGTTCGTCACGCGCCAGATGGGGATCGCACAGCCCGACGGGCTGCTCGCCATCCACGTCCTGGAGATCTGGGCCTTCCCGACCGGCGCACCGGGCGAACTGGACGGCCTCACCGGTAACGAGAAAGAGCGCATCACGGCCATGGCGGAATTCAACGACCTCTCCAGCCACCAACGAGTCCACCAGACCCGGCCCCTGACCCTCGCCTACGGCCTCAGCGACTCGCCCGTCGGCCAGCTCGCCTGGATCAACGACCCCCTCATGGGCCTCGGCCGCTTCGCGCCCCCCGAGCCGCGCGACCGCGACGTACTGCTCACCAACACCTCGATCTACTGGTTCTCCAAGACCGCCGGATCGTCGGCACGCTGGTACTTCGAGGACGCCCGAAGCGGTGCCGGCGACCCCGAAACACCCAACCCGACCCCCACCGGCCTCGCCCTGTTCCCCTACAACTTCCAGTCGGTGCGCAAAATCGCCGAACGCGCGAACAACATCGTCCACTGGTCGACCTTCGACCGCGGCGGCCACTTCGCCGCACTCGACGTACCGGACCTCCTCGTCGGCGACCTCCGGCAATTCTTCCGCCACTACCGCTGACCACATCCCCCAAGGTCCACCTCCGAGATGGGAACTCAACGCGCGCGACGCTCGCTCGGAAGTTGTTGTTGCAGCGGGAAACGCTCGGAGTCGAGGAAGCCGTACGGCGCGTGGTCGCGCCGCAGGCGTAGCAGGGTGCCTCGCCCTCCCTCGCGCTGTGGAACCCGGCTCGCCGGCTGCGACGCGGCCTTCGCAGGCCACGCGGTCGTCAAGTCGGGCCCGCGCCGGTGGCGACGTGGCGCAGTTCGCGCTGGTGCAGCGAGGCAGGGTCCGCAAGGCACTACAGGTACTCGCCGGTGACCGCCCTGGTGTCCTTCTCGTCCACTTGCGCCGGCGCTATGGGCCTCGGCTTCGGCACCGTCGTCATTTCCGACACCGAGACCGAAGCCGCAGCCCACTCCATCGCGGCGGTCCTCCGCGTGACCTGCTGCGTCACCATCACCCGCGCCCCGCGAGCGGGCTGGTCCTAGGCCGGCAGGACAGCCGGTTAGGCGATGTCGGTGCCCGACAGATCGAGGCACATCGTCCGTGGGCAGGGGGTCTCCCGCATCTTTGATGGCTCATCAGGTAAGTCAGCATCCGGTCAGCATGAGTCGCCGGGTTTTCCGGAGGATTGCCTGAACAGGCGCCGGTGCGGCGCGAAAGCCCAGGCGTGAAGCCGTCTCGCCCGAGCGGAGCGATGTTCCTCACAATTCTCGACCGGCGTGTCCCGGTGTACAGTCGACACCGCCCTTGACCTGCACAAAGCAGGCAGGGAGCCGTCTTTCAGGAGTTCAACATGCTGCGCACCATGTTCAAGTCCAAGATCCACCGAGCCACCGTCACCCAGGCCGACCTGCACTACGTGGGATCCGTGACCATCGACGCCGACCTGCTCGACGCCGCCGATCTGCTGCCCGGCGAGCTCGTGCACATCGTGGACATCACCAACGGCGCCCGGCTGGAGACGTACGTCATCGAGGGGGAGCGCGGCTCGGGCGTGATCGGGATCAACGGGGCCGCGGCCCATCTCGTCCACCCCGGCGATCTCGTGATCATCATCAGCTACGCCCAGGTGACGGACGCCGAGGCGCGGGCACTCGTCCCCCGGGTCGTGCACGTGGACCACGACAACCGGATCGTGGCCCTGGGCGCCGACCCGTCCGAGCCGGTGCCCGGCTCGGACCAGCAGCGCAGCCCGCAGGCCGTCGGGGCCTGACGGACGTATCCGAAGCAGCAGAGCAGAGGAGGAGCGTGTCCATGAGCGACCCGGAGATCCGCGACGACCGTGCGGCGGGCCGGCTGGAGGCCGTGTCCGGCGGTGAAGTCGTCGGCCGCATCGAGTACTTCGTACTCGAAAGCCCCGAGCGTGCGCTCGTGCCCGTCCACACGATCGTCGAGCCGGCCCACGAGGGCAAGGGCATCGCCGGTTCGCTCGCACGCGAGCTGTACGCCGTCGCCGGCCGCGAGCACAGCGCCGTCGCCTCGCTCTGCCCGTACGTCACCAAGTGGGCCGAGCGCCACCCCGACGAGGCCTCGCCGGCCGATCAGGACCTGCTCGCGGCGGCGAAGGACTGGCTGAGGGCCCATCCCGGGCGTTTCTGACCCGGTCCAGCTCTCCGCGGGCGGCACCCCGCCCCCACGTCCCTGTCCCTACCTGGTCCATGCGGGTCCCGCTGCCCGCGGCGGCACCCCGCCCCGGCCTCCCTACCCCCACCTGGTCCATGCCGGTCCCGCGGGGGAGTGACTGCGGAGGCGGGTGGCCGGGTAGGCGGGGATGAGTCCAGAGCCGGAGCCGACCCACTGGCTGGAGGACCTGATGACGAACCCGATTCCCGATCCCGTGCCGCCGGCGCCGACGCCGGGTCCGGATCCCCAGCAGCCGGACCCGCACCCCGACCCGGTGCCGAACCCGCAGCCCCCGCCGGGCCCGGAGCCGACCCCTCCGCCACCCGCGCCCACCCCGCCGCCGGGCCCGACCCCGCCGGCGCCTCCGGGCCCCGACCCGGTGCCGGGTCCCGACCCGTCGCCGATCCCGCCGGGACCGGAGCCCGTACCGAACCCGGAGCCCGGCCCGCCACTGTCCTGACCCCTGTACGCGAACGGGGCGGTGGACGGCCACTCGTGCCGTCCACCGCCCCGCTCACCTTACGGAGCGTGCAGCGCCTACGCGGAGGTCTCCGACCGGTCTCCGCCCCACAGCGTGTGGAACGAGCCGTCGCGGTCCACCCTGCGGTACGTGTGCGCACCGAAGTAGTCCCGCTGCCCCTGCGTCAGCGCCGCCGGCAGCCGCTCCGCGCGCAGGGCGTCGTAGTAGGCGAGGGCCGCGGCGAAACCGGGCGTCGGGACACCCTGCCGGGTCGCGGCGACCAGCACCTCACGCCAGTCGTCCTGGGCGTCCGCGATCTCCTGCGCGAACGTCGCGTCCGACAGCAGGCTCGGCAGGTCCGGCCGGGTGTCGTACGCGGACCGGATCCGGTCCAGGAACGCCGCGCGGATGATGCAGCCGCCCCGCCACAGCGCCGACACCGCACCGAGGTCGATGTCCCAGCCGTACTCGTCGCGGGCCGCGTCGATCTCGTGGAAGCCCTGCGTGTACGACACGATCTTCGACGCGTACAGCGCCTGCTCGACCCGGTCCGCGAACGCCCGGGCCTCCGCCTCGCTCAGCGGCTGCGCCTTCGGGCCGGCCAGCTCGCGCGAGGCCTCCCGAAGTGCCGCGTGGCCCGACAGGGACCGCGCGAAGACCGCCTCGGCGATACCCGACACCGGCACACCCAGGTCCAGGGCGATCTGCACCGTCCAGCGGCCGGTGCCCTTCTGCTCGGCCTGGTCGACCACGACGTCCACGAACGGCTTGCCCGTCTCCGCGTCCACGTGCGACAGCACCTCGGCCGTGATCTCGATCAGATACGAGTCGAGGCGGCCCCGGTTCCAGGTCCGGAAGATCTCCGCGATCTCGGCGGGGGAGTACCCGGCGACGTCCCGCAGCAGCTGGTAGGCCTCGCCGATGAGCTGCATGTCGGCGTACTCGATGCCGTTGTGCACCATCTTCACGAAGTGCCCGGCACCGTCCGGACCGACGTGCGAGACGCACGGCGAACCGTCGGCCGCCTTCGCCGAGATCCTCTCCAGCATCGGGCCGAGCGAGTCGTACGACTCCTTCGGGCCGCCCGGCATGATGCTCGGCCCGTTCAGCGCGCCCTCCTCGCCGCCGGAGACGCCCATGCCGACGAAGTGGATGCCCTGCTCGCGCAGGTCCCGCTCCCGGCGCCGGGTGTCCGCGAAGTGCGCGTTGCCACCGTCGATGATCATGTCGCCGGGCTCCAGCAGCGGCGCGAACTCCTGGATCACCGCGTCGGTCGGCTCACCGGCCTTCACCATCACGACCAGGCGCCGCGGCCGCTCCAGCGCCGCCACGAAGTCCTTGGCGCTCTCGCACGCGACGAACTTTCCTTCGCCGCCGAACTCCTCCACCAGCGCGTGCGTACGTGCGGGCGTCCGGTTGTGCACCGCGACCGTGTAGCCGTTGCGGGCGAAGTTGCGGGCGAGGTTGCGGCCCATGACCGCGAGACCGGTGACGCCGATCTGCGCTGTACTGCTCATTCGGTTCGCTCCTAAAGACCTCGGTATCGGTGCTGCCGGTGGGGCCCCACAAGCATGCCCCCGTCGACCATCCTGACGTGCCGCTACTTCGTCCGCACGCGCGGGTCGCACGACATCGCGCAGGCTGATACGGACGGGAGCCCCGTCGCACTCAGCCGACGCACGCGTCCCCGCGCACGGCGCACCCGCGCACCGGGTGCCGTACACGGTGCACCGCCGAGGCGCACGTCGCGCAACAGGGGCCTCATACCGGCCATTTGGGCTCCCGGGCGGCGAAAAGGCGTCTTGTTCTGGCCGGTTCGCAGCGCTTACTTTTGCCCCTCCTGACGCATGTCTAGGGGGGCTTTCGATGGCCGTACGCGGCCGGCACCGCCGGTATCAGCCGAACAGGATCAACCGCGCCTCACTCACCGTCACGGCGGGCGGCGCGGGCATGGCACTGCCGTTCATGGGCACCGGCGCCGCTCAGGCGGCGGACATGGACACCTGGAACAAGGTCGCCGCCTGCGAGTCCACCAGCAACTGGAGCATCAACAGCGGCAACGGTTTCTACGGCGGACTGCAGTTCACCCAGTCCACCTGGGAGGCATACGGCGGCCGGGCCTACGCGGCGCGCGCGGACCTGGCGAGCAAGGACCAGCAGATCGCCGTCGCCGAGAAGGTGCTCGACGGCCAGGGCCCGGGCGCCTGGCCGGTCTGCTCCGTGCGGGCCGGACTGACCCGGGGCGGCGGCGAGCCCGGCGTCCGGCCGGCCGCCGAGCGCACGAAGCAGAGGGAGACGAAGCCGAAGACCTCCATCGAGGACGTACGGCCGCAGTCCACGCCGCAGTCCCGGGCGGGCAACGCCGAGATGTACACCGTGGTTCACGGCGACACCCTCTCCGGCATCGCGGACGACCAGGACGTGCGGGGCGGCTGGCGGGGCCTGTACGCCGCCAACCGGTCGGCCATAGGGCCCGACCCCGACCTGATCGTGCCCGGCCAGCGCCTCGCGCTGCGCGGCGAGGGCGCCACGAAGACGCGCCCGGCGCACAAGCCGGCCCCGTCGGCCGGGCCCTCGACGAAGAAGCCGGCACAGGACCGTGCCCAGGAGCGGTCGAAGGAGCGGTCGCAAGACCGCGCCAAGGACGCGAACAAGGAGCGGGCCGGCCGGTCCACGGCCACCCGGCAGGGCCTCGTCGCCCCCGTCGGCGCCTCGCTCGGGACGCCCTACCGCAAGGCGGGCTCCTCCTGGTCGAAGGGCTACCACACCGGCATCGACTTCCCCGTGCCCACGGGCACCTCGGTCAAGTCGGTCGCGGCGGGCAGCGTCGTCAGCGCGGGATGGGGCGGCTCGTTCGGCTACCAGGTCGTCGTGCGCCACGCCGACGGCCGGTACAGCCAGTACGCCCACCTGTCCGCGATCTCCGTGCGGGACGGGCAGCCGGTGAGCGCAGGCCAGCGTATCGGCCGCTCCGGTTCCACCGGCAACAGCTCGGGCCCGCATCTGCACTTCGAGGTGCGGACGGGGCCCGGTTTCGGTTCGGACGTCGACCCGGTGGCGTACCTGCGGGCCGGCGGCGTCAGGATCTGACGCGTATGCGGTGCCGGTCGACCGTGGGGAGCGGGACGTACGGGATGCCGTGGAAGGGGACGTAGGAGAGCGGGCGTTCGTCGTCGGCGGCTGCCGCCGGCGGCTCCCCGCTCTCGTACGCGGCATCCGCAACGGCCGCCGCGGCCGACCCCGGCCTTGATGCGAGCACCGCGACCGGTGCGTCCGGCTCCGGCACGAAAACCGCGAGCGGTGTCTCAGGCCCGGATACGACAACCGTCGCCGACCGCGGTCCGGGCCCGGGCACGAACACTTCCGCCACGAGCGGCCGCCCACCGTCGGGCACGGACTCGACCATGGCGGGGACCGGCCCCGACAAGGCCACCGGCTCGGACGCTGCGACCCGCTCGGACCCGGCCACAGGCCGGGGTGCGACCCCAGGCTCCGGTGCTGTGACCGGCTCGAGCACAGCCACCGGCCCGGGTGCCGCGTCCGCCGGCTGCCCCTGCGTGAGCCGCTCAGCCGTCAGCAGGATCAGGCCACCCGCCGCCACCACACCGCAGCTCAGCGCGAGCGCCGTCCCCGTCGTGCCGTAGCGGAAGGATTCTCCGAACATCGTGATGCCCACCGCGGCCGCCACCACCGGGTTGACGACCGTCAGCGTGGCCAGCGGGGCGGCGAGGCCGGCGCCCCGGTAGGAGGCCTGCGACAGCAGCATGCCGGCCGTGGCGAGGACGCCGATCACGGCGAGGGAGGGCACGTCCGCGCCCGACACACCGCCGGTCCAGTCGACGGCGACGGTCTTGGTGAACACCGAGGACATGCCGAACGCGATGCCGGCACCCGTCGCCAGCAGCATGCTGCGCACCGCCGGGTGCCGGTGCGCGGCACGGGCGGCGATCATCAGCGAGACGACCACACCGGCGGTGACGACGGCGACGGCCACCCGCTGTGCGGTGTCCAGCGACCGCGCGTCGGACGCGGCGACCAGGGAGAGCAGACCGGCGAGCCCCACCGTCGCCATGATCGCGCCCCGCCAGGCCGTGGCACCGGCCTTGCGGCCGACGAACAGTGCCGCCATGGGCAGCGCCACCACGATGGTCAGCGCGCCGAGTGGCTGCACCAGGCTCAGCGGACCGTAGGCCAGAGCCACCACGTGCAGCAGTCCTCCGAGGCCGTTCAGCCCGACCGCCGCCCACCAGCCCGGCCGGCGCAGCGGCGCGTACTGCTCGCCCGGCGAGGACTCCGCCACCCGCTCCTGCACGATCGCCCCGCCCGCGTAGGCGAACGCGGAGACGAGCGACAGCAGGACGGACAACGCGAGGGCGCTCATCGGCTGCTCCTCTGCGTGAGGCGGGGGCGATCGGCCCGGCGCGGCGAAAGGGGGGCTTTCATGACCAACACCCTGCCGTGTCCAGGTCTTCCCGTCGTCGTCCCTGAGCACTCATTGGGTCCTACTGCCGATGGAGTACGAGGGGAGCACCGTCATCCCCAGGGTGGGCGGGTCCGGTCGGGGGCCACCGGGTCGCGTCCCTTAGGGGTCTTGGTACTACTGCTCTTCGTGGACCTCGACCCCGACCTCGCCGCGCTCCGCCCGCTCGCCGGCTTCTTCGTGCTGCGCACGGATGGAGCACCGGCCGGGTCCCTTCCCACTCTCGCACAGGCGTATGCCACAGCGGCACCGGAAGTGTCGGTAAATCCCCTGATTTTTCGCGTACGGAAGGTCGCGACCGCTCTACGTGCCCCGGAGCCGCGTGTCGCCGCGTCCGTGACCCATCTGGGCCTCGCGGCCCGGCTCTGGTCGATCGCCCTCGGCTGCGCCGCGCTGTACGGGCGCGTCCCCGATTTGGACCCCCGGTGGCTGCACTGGGACGTCGACGGCAGCGCCCCCGACGACCTGTGGCTCACGGACGTCAGGCCCCTCCCCGGTGACGCGCCCACGGTCGCGGAGGTCGTCCTGGACGGCCACCTCGTCCCCCTGGCGGCGGCCCTGCGCGCCCGTCACGGCCTCGCTCCCGGCCTGCTGCGGGGCAACGCCGCCTCCGCGCTGGCCGGCGCCGCCCGTGCATTGGACCGCTGGGCCCGGCGACACGGCCGTACGGACGTCGCCGCCCGGGGCCGCTCCCTGGCCGCGGAACTCCTCGCCCATCCGCGGCTCACCGGCGCCGGAACCCTCACTGGTACCGCCTTCCGGCGCCGCAGCTGCTGCCTCTACTACCGGGTTCCCGGAGGGGGCGTCTGCGGCGACTGTTGCTTCCCACGACCGCCCCGCTCTTCCCCACGCGCCCCATCTGGGTGACCATGAAAGGGAACGGCCGCTGAGAGCAGGGAGTTGCGGGTGCGCGTCGGACTGCTGACCCGGGAGTACCCGCCGGACGTGTACGGCGGTGCAGGTGTCCATGTGGAGTTCCTCGCACGCGAGCTGCGACCACTGGTCGACCTGGACGTGCACTGCTGGGGCGAGGGCCGCGCCGACGGTGTGCGGCGGCACCGGCCCTGGTCCGCGCTCGACGGCGCCAACGACGCGCTGCGCACGTTCTCCGTCGACCTCGCCATGGCCGCTGCCCTCGAAGGCCGCGAACTGGTCCACTCCCATACCTGGTACGCCAACCTCGGCGGCCACCTCGCCAAGCTCCTGTACGGCATCCCGCACGTGATGACCGCGCACTCCCTGGAGCCCCTGCGCCCCTGGAAGGCAGAGCAGCTCGGTGGCGGCTACGACCTGTCCAGCTGGGCCGAACGCACGGCGATCGAGGCCGCCGACGCGGTGATCGCCGTGTCCGGCGCCATGCGCGAGGACATCCTCGGCTGCTACCCGGCGCTGGACCCGGAGCGGGTACACATCGTGCACAACGGCATCGACACCACGCTCTACCGTCCCGACCCCGGCACGGACGCGCTGGATCGGATCGGCCTCGACCGCTCCCGCCCGTACGTGCTGTTCGTCGGCCGGATCACCCGCCAGAAGGGCGTGCCCCACCTGCTGCGCGCGGTGCGCGACATCGACCCGGCCGCGCAGGTCGTGCTGTGCGCGGGCGCCCCGGACACGCCGGAGATCGACCAGGAGTTCCGCGAGCTGTTCGGTGAGCTGAGCGGGGTCCGCGACGGGGTGTTCTGGATCCCGAAGATGCTGCCGCGCCCGGAGGTGATCCAGCTCCTCACGCACGCCGCCCTCTTCGTCTGCCCGTCGGTGTACGAGCCGCTCGGCATCGTGAACCTGGAGGCGATGGCCTGCGGCACGCCGGTGGTGGCCTCGGCGGTCGGCGGCATCCCCGAGGTCGTGGACGACGGCACGACAGGGCTGCTCGTCCCGCCCGGCGACGACTTCGAGGCGGGACTCGCCCGGGCCATGGACACCGTCCTGGGCGATCCGGCGGCCGCCCGGCGGATGGGCGAGGCCGGGCGGGAACGCGCGGTCGGCGAGTTCGGCTGGGACGCGGTGGCCCGCCGCACGGTCCGGCTCTACGAGGAGATCGTCAAACAGGCTTAGCGGGTACTGCTCAGGGGCAGGCATCGGGAAATCGGCGTGAGGGGAGCGGCCATGCGTGGTGGTGGTCCTTCGGTCCTGGGGATCGTGCTGGCGGGCGGCGAGGGCAAGCGGCTGATGCCCCTGACCGCGGACCGGGCCAAACCGGCGGTGACCTTCGGCGGCACGTACCGCCTGGTCGACTTCGTCCTGTCCAACCTGGTCAACGGCGACATCCTGCGCATCTGCGTCCTGACGCAGTACAAGTCGCATTCACTCGACCGGCACATCACGACCACCTGGCGGATGTCCAACCTGCTGGGCAACTACGTCACGCCCGTGCCCGCCCAGCAGCGCCTCGGCCCGCGCTGGTACCTGGGCAGCGCCGACGCGATCCTGCAGTCGCTGAACCTCGTCTACGACGAGCAGCCCGAGTACGTCGCCGTCTTCGGCGCCGACCACGTCTACCGCATGGACCCGCGCCAGATGCTCGCCCAGCACATCGAGAGCGGCGCGGGAGTGACGGTCGCCGGCATCCGGGTGCCGCGCACCGAGTCCTCGTCCTTCGGGGTGATCACGCCGGCCTCGGACGGCCAGACGGTGGAGCGCTTCCTGGAGAAGCCGACGGATCCGCCGGGTCTGGCGGACGATCCGAGCTGTGTCTTCGCCTCGATGGGCAACTATATCTTCACCACCAAGGCCCTCATCGAGGCGCTCAAGAGGGACGCGGAGGACGCGTCCTCCGTGCACGACATGGGCGGCTCGATCCTGCCCCAGCTCACCGACCGGGGCGAGGCCGCGCTGTACGACTTCAGCGCCAACCACGTGCCCGGCGAGACCACCCGTGACCAGGGCTACTGGCGGGACGTGGGGACGCTGGACGCCTACTACGAGGCCCACATGGACCTGATCGCCGAGCGCCCCGCCTTCAACCTGTACAACCGCAGCTGGCCCATCTACACGCACTCGTACCAGCTCTCGCCGGCCCGCTTCAACGCGGGCGGCATCGCCAGCGAGTCCATCATCAGCGCCGGCTGCCTGGTGCGCGGGCAGGTCACGCGGTCCGTGCTGTCGCCGGGTGTGGTGGTCGACCCGGGGGCCGTGGTGCAGGGCTCGGTGCTGCACGACAACGTGCACATCGGCCGGGGCGCGGTGGTGCGCGGCGCCGTCCTCGACAAGAACGTCGAGGTGCCGCCGGGCGCGACGATCGGCGTCAACCCGGAGCTGTACACCGTGTCCAAGGGCGGGGTCATCGCCCTGGGCAAGGGGCAGTTGGTCACCTGACGCCGGACGGGCCGAACATATTGTCCGGACATACGCGTGGCGCGGCGGCACCGTCGGTCCATGACGCCTCCCGGGTGACTCCCACGGGGTGCCCGGCGACGCAACCTGTGCTGAACTGACGGCACATGCACCATAAGTCCCGCCCCTTCCACCGGGGCGGGACTTAATCTGCTGTTAACTGTACGTAGCCTGATCGTACTTGACCGTAATCGGCTGGGGGCGGTTGACTGCTGGCCCACCCGTCGTCGACGCGAGGCAAGCCCTTGACTGCTGATCTACTCGCTCCTCTCGACCTGGCGTTCTGGAACCTGGAGTCCGCCGAGCACCCCATGCACCTCGGCGCGCTCGGGATCTTCTCGGCCCACTCGCCCGCCGCGGGCGCCCACGCGGCGGACCTGCTCGCGGCCCGGGCGGCCGGGGTCTCCGGGCTGCGGATGCGCATCCGCGACGTGTGGCAGCCGTTGCCCTCGGCCCTGCGCCGGCCGCTCGCCTTCGGCGGCGCGGCCCGCGAGGCGGACCCGGACTTCGACCCCCTGAACCACGTACGGCTGCACGCCCCCACCGCCGATTTCCACGCGGTGGCGGGCCGCCTCATGGGGCGCCCCCTGGAGCGCGACCGCCCGCCCTGGGAGGCCCATGTCCTGCCGGGCGAGGACGGCGTCTGCTTCGCCGTGCTGTTCAAGTTCCACCACGCCCTGGCCGACGGGCTGCGGGCGCTCACCCTCGCCGCGGGCGTCATGGACCCCATGGACATGCCCCCGCCCCGGCCCCGCCCCGCCGCACCCCCGCGCGCTCTCGTGCCGGACGTGCGCGATCTGCCGGCGATGATGCGCGGCGCCCTGTCCGACGTGAGCCGCGCCCTGGACATCGGCGCCTCCGTCGCCCGCTCGTCCCTCGACGTGCGCTCCACCCCCGCGCTCACCTGCGAGCCGAGCGGCACCCGCCGCACCGCCGGGGTGGTGCTCGACCTCGACGACATCCACCGCGTCCGCAAGACCGTCGGCGGCACTGTCAACGACGTCCTCATCGCGGTCGTCGCGGGCGCCCTGCGCCGCTGGCTCGACGAGCGCGGCGACGGCAGCGAGGACGTGGCGCCCCGCGCGCTGATCCCCGTCTCCAAGCGCCGCCCGCGTACCGCGTACCCGCAGGGCAACCGGCTCTCCGGGTACTTGATACGGCTTCCGGTGGACGATCCGGACCCGCTGGCCCGTCTGGCCTCGGTCCGGGACGCCATGGATCGCAACAAGGACGCCGGCCCCAACCGGGGCGCGGGTGCCGTCGCCCTGCTCGCCGACCACGTCCCCGCCCTCGCCCACCGGCTCGGCGGGCCCCTGGTCGGCCAGGCGGCCCGGCTCTGGTTCGACCTGCTGGTCACCAGCGTGCCCCTGCCCAGCCTGGGCCTCAAGCTCGGCGGCCACCCCCTCACCGCCGTCTTCCCCTTCGCTCCGCTGGCCCCCGGCCACTCCCTGGCGGTCGCGGTCTCGACGTACCGGGGGAGCGTCCACTACGGCCTCGTCGCCGACGGCGAGGCCGTCCCTGACCTCGACCTGTTCGCCACGGCCGTCTCCAGGGAGGTGGCGACACTGATCAAGGCCTGCCGGTCGTGATCAAGACGACTTTGGCGGTGCGGCCCGGCGCTCCGTAGAATTCGCCCTTCGAATGCGGGCGCGACCGGCGCGCCACGACGGCAGAGCAGGGAACGACAGCGGCGATGACGGTGACACAGGACGGCCCGCAGGCCATGGACGAGGCCGGCGGGCTCTCGTACGGACCCGGCATCGACCCCGAGCGCCTGGCCGTCTGCCTCAGCGTGCTCGAGGAACTCGACAAGCTGGAGGTCGACCACCCGGACGCCATCGCGGTGCGCCGGGCCACGGCGGGCGTCTACCGCACGGTCAAGCAGCGCCGCCGCCAGGAGCGCCGGGCCGCCAAGACCGCCCACGACAAGGCGGTCACGGAGGCCACCGCGACCGGCTCCGCCCAGCGCATCGACGACGAGACCGAGGGCCTGCTGCCGTCGTCGGCCACCGAGGAGGGCAGGGTCGCGGGCATACTCCAGCGCCCCCGCTCCTGCTACACCTGCAAGACCCGGTACGTGGAAGTCGACTACTTCTACCACCAGCTCTGTCCGGACTGCGCCCGCGTGAACCGCGAGAAGCGCGACGTCCGCGCCGACCTCAGCGGCAAACGGGCCCTGCTCACCGGCGGCCGGGCCAAGATCGGCATGTACATCGCGCTCCGGCTGCTGCGCGACGGCGCGCACACCACGATCACCACGCGCTTCCCCAAGGACGCCATCCGCCGCTTCAAGGCCATGGACGACTCCGCGGACTGGATGCACCGCCTGGAGGTCGTCGGCATCGACCTGCGCGACCCCGCTCAGGCCGTGGCCCTCGCGGAGCAGGTCGCCGAGGCGGGCCCGCTCGACATCCTCGTCAACAACGCGACACAGACCGTGCGCCGCCTGCCCTCCGCCTACGCCGCGCTGGTCGAGGGCGAGAGCGCCCCCCTGCCCGCCGGTGAGCTGCCCGCCCACCACGTCATCGGCGCCTTCAACTCCGGCGCGGTCGACGGCATCGCCGCGCTGCCGCTGGGCACCAGCGGCCTCGACGCCCAGAAGGTCGCCGATCTCGCCCTGGTCGCGGGCAACGCCAGCGTCGAGCGGCACCTGGACGGCACGGCGATCGACGCGGGTGGTCTCGTGCCCGACGTGGTCGACTCCAACACCTGGGTGCAGACGATCGAGCAGATCTCGCCCGTCGAGCTGCTGGAGACGCAGCTGTGCAACTACACGGCGCCCTTCATCCTGATCAGCGCGCTCCGGCCGGCCATGGCCGAGGCCGCGAAGAAGGCGGAGAGCGGGCGCGCGTACGTGGTGAACGTGTCCGCGATGGAGGGTGTCTTCGGGCGCGGGTACAAGGGAGCCGGGCACCCGAACACCAACGCCGCGAAGGCCGCGATGAACATGGTGACGCGGACCAGCGCGCAGGAGATGTTCCAGACCGACGGCATCCTGATGACCTCGGTCGACACGGGCTGGATCACGGACGAGCGGCCGCACTACGACAAGCTGCGGCTCGCCGAGGCCGGGTTCCACGCGCCGCTCGACCTGGTCGACGGTGCGGCCCGGGTCTACGACCCGATCGTGCGGGGCGAGGCCGGAGAGGACCTGTACGGGGTCTTCCTGAAGGACTACGCGCCGGGTAAGTGGTAGGCGGGGCCCTGTCGGACGTCAGCGGGCGGCGTGGGGGCGGGCCGCGCAGTTCCCCGCGCCCCTGAGTCGGTCATGCAGGGCCCCGGGCGACGAGCACGGCGTTTCCCTCCAGTGGCGCCCGTCAGTCCAACGCTTCGAGCCGGGAGTTGCGGGCCGGGCGCGTACCGCGTCGGCCGGGCGTCCGCTGCGCAGCTCCACGCCTCGGTCCCCCGCAGGACGGCCGTTGCCGTACGGCAGCAGAACATGGCGGGCTTTCGACTCGGCCAACGGCACCTGAGCTGCGCACCGTCCGAAAAGCGCCGTCGTCGACGTACGCCGTTCGAGTGATTCACGAAACGCCGGAATGGCCACGAATCGGTACGTAAACCTGAGTTGAACGCGGGATGACGCGCGATCGTTACCGGTTGTTTTCAGCCCCATCGAGCGGGGCCCTGCTCATTTGGTTAGTCTGATGCGGACGGACAGCAGCACGGGGTCCTACCCACACCCACGGTCCGTCATGGGACCAGCCGGTTCACCACGGCCTGCTCTCCCGTGAGTCGACCGGCGCCACCGCGTCCGAACTGCATTTGGCATAGAGGCCCGAGTGGGCGTCAGGCGCAGCAGGACCGGCGCGTACGTCCCGAGGGTGACCGACACATAAGGAGTGCGCGGTGACACCGGAGAAGACGAATCGCGATCAGCGCCCCAAGGAACGCGGCGAGCGCGCCGGCCGACGGGCCGACGAGCTCGGCAGCCTCGACGTGTGGGCCCGTTCGGCCCCGATCCGCCTCGCGGGCTACGAGGACGACCTCGCAGAGCCTCACATCCTGCCCAGCGTCGACTGACATCGGGCGCACCCCTCCGCGACCTCCGAGCGCATGGCCGTGCCAGACTCGCGACCATGCTGATCAGGGAAGCAACGGCTGACGACTGGCCTCGCATCTGGCCGTTCTGGCACCGCATCGTCGCCGCGGGCGAGACCTACGCATGGGACCCGGGCACCTCCGAGGAGGAGGCCCGGGTCCTGTGGATGAATCCGGCGAAACGCGTCTACGTCGTCGAGGACGACAGCGGTGCCGTGGTGGCCTCCGCCTATCTCACCCCCAACTACGGTGGCCCCGCCGCCCGTATCGCCAACGCCGGCTTCATGGTCGACCCCGGCCAGGGCGGCCGGGGCTACGGGCGGGCCCTCGCCGAACACCTCCTGATCGAAGCCCGGGCCGCCGGCTACCGGGGCATGGTGTTCAACGCCGTCGTCGAGACCAACCCGGCCGTGTCACTGTGGACCACCCTCGGTTTCACGATCCTCGGTACGGTGCCCGACGCGTTCGACCACCCCCGGCACGGCCGGGTGGGGCTGCACATCATGCACCGGGCGTTGTAGGGCGACCGGGAGGGCGCGGTTCTCAGGGGCGGGCGTACGGCCGGATCATGATCTCCATGTTGTGGCCGTCCGGGTCGTCGAAGTAGGCGCCGCGACCGCCGAAGAGGTCGTTCACCCGGCCGGGCCGGGTGTGGTTCGGGTCGGCGTAGTAGGTGACGCCGATCGCCTCGAGACGCTCGATCATGCCGTCGAACCGGTCCTCGGGCACGAGGAACGCGTAGTGCTGCGGCTGGATCGGCTCGTCGGTCTTCTCGTAGTAGTCGAGGGTCACGCCGTTGCCCAGGTCCAGGGGCAGGAACGGGCCGAAGGGGGCGCCCACCTCCAGGCCCAGGACGGCCGCCAGGAAGTCCACGGACAGTTGGCGGTGGGAGGCGTAGACGACGGTGTGATCGAGGCGGGCGATCGCGGCCGGCGGTTCGGTGGCATGCGGGGTGTGGGACATGCGTGGGTTCTTCTCCGAGTCTCGGGATCCGTGAGGAAGCGCCCAGGGGCGCGGGGACGAGGACACGAAGACGAGAGGCGGGGCGCGTGCCCTCTCCGGCTCTCGGGCGGGCCCGGGCGGGGTCACCCCCGCCGCGCTCACTCCGAGGCCGGGCGCCTCACTCGTGCATGGCCTACGGCCGACCCGGCAGTCACCCGGCCGACCCTAGTCCATCGGCGCCGTACGCTGCCACGGGTTTCGCTCCTCCAACTGCCCGGCCAGAGCCAGGAGTCGGGACTCCGTGCCGGGGCGGCCCACGAGCTGCACGGCGCACGGGGCGCCCGAGGGGAGGGTGCCGAAGGGGACGGACATGGCGGGCCAGCCGGTCAGGTTCCACGCGGGTGTCAGGGGCGAGTAGTTCGTGTTCGCCAGTACGTTGCTCAGCCAGCCCCGCTCGTGCCACGGCCCGGCCTTCGGGGAGCGGCGGGCGAGCGCGGGCGTGAGCAGCACGTCGTGCTCGGTGAAGAACGGCTCCAGCCGCCGGCGCAGCCGCTCGCGGCTCGCCCCGGAGCTCACGGTGCGCAGGAAGGGCCGGCCGAGCCGGGCGTGGACGCGGGTGCGTCGGGTCAGCAGCCGGGGGTCGAGCGGCCGGGCGTCCGCGGCGGTGCCCGCCGTCCAGTGGGTCAGGGAGGTCGTGGCGAGTGACATCGGGTAGGGCGGGTCGGCACGCCGGACCTGGTGGCCCGCCCTCATCAGCAGCCCCGCCGCGTCCCGGGCGGCCGCCGCGTAAGGACGGCTGATCGTGGAGCCGGCCAGCGGGCTGCGCAGCGACACGGCGATCCTGAGGACGCCGGGCGGGGGCACGAAGCCGGGCTCGGTGCCGGGTTCGGTGCCGGCGAGGACCGAGAACATCAGGCGGGCGTCCTCCACGGTCGTGGCGAGCGGCCCGTTCTCCGCCATGCCGAACCAGGTGCTGTCGCCCTCGCCGGTCGGGATCACTCCCTGCCCCGGCTTGATGGTGACCAGGCCGCAGTTGGCGGCCGGTATGCGCAGGGAGCCCATCCCGTCGTTGCCGAGCGCGATCGGCACCATTCCGGCGGACACGGCCGCCGCGCTGCCGCCCGACGAGCCACCCGCCGAACGCGTGGGGTCCCAGGGGTTGCGGGCGATGCCGAGCACGCCGTCCGTCGTGCCGAAGACGCACAGTTCGGGGACGTTCGTCACCCCCACGACCACCGCGCCCGCCGCACGCAGCCGGGCCACCGTCACATGGTCCCGCGCAGCCGGCGTGTCCGGCGTCGCGGCCGAGCCGATCCGCCGGGACTCACCGCGCACCGCGAGGTTGTCCTTGACGGCCACCGGCACTCCGGCCAGGGGCAGTTCGGCGAGGTCGCCGCGCGCCGCCACCTCCTCGGCCTCGGCCAGGGCCGCCTCGGCGCGCACCGCGCGGAAGGCGCCGACCCGGCCGTCGAGCCGCTCGATCCGGGTGAGGTGCTCGGCCACCACCTCGCGGGGCGTGACCCGCTTCTCGCGTACGGCGGCGGATATCTCGGCGGCGGTGCGGCCGGCCCACGTGGTCACAGTGGCTCCTCGGAGGGGAGAGGGCGGACTTACTGATGAGTACGTTGGGAGAACTGTGCACCCGGCGAGCACCGTGCGTCGAGGTCGCGACCGGACCGATGCCGTGAGGGCGGCCGGTTCAGCGCAGGTGGCGTGCGAGGAAGGCCTCGGTGACGTCCATAGAGGCGGCCCACTTGGGCCCGAACGTGTGCCCCTCGCCTGAGACTGTGCGGAGTTCGACGTCCTTGCCCGCCTTCTCGAACGTGCCGGCGGCCTCGCGCGACCACGTCAGGGGGCAGGTGCTGTCCTCTGTGCCGTGCTGGATCAGCAGGGGCTCTCGCACGCGATCGGCGTGGCTGAGCGGGGAGACGCCCCGCCAGAACGCCGGGTCGCCCTCGGGTGTGCCGTGCTTCTCCTCGATCTCGTCGACGACGGGGTCGCCGTCGGGCCGCTGGAAGTGGTCGATGTTCTCCTGCGGTCGCGCGCTGACCGGGGCGTACGCCACCGCCGCGTCGAACAGGCCCGGCGCCACGACCAGCGTGTTGTACACGACCCCGCCGCCCATGGACCGCCCGAAGAGGCCGATGCGGTCACCGTCGATCTCCGGGCGCCCGGAATCGCGCAGGGCCAGGGCGGCGCCGATGACGTCCTCGGTGTAGCCGAGGCGCAGGTTCACGTCGTTGTCCGGGTCCTTGTCGGAGCCGGCGTGATTGCGGTAGTCGGTGTGCAGGACGACGTAGCCGTCACGGGCCAGGCGGTCCTGCTCGCGCGGCATGCCCTGGCCGCTGACGTACACGTCCGGGTCGATGTAGCCGTGCGCCAGCACCAGCGCCGGGAAGGGGCCCTCGCCCGCGGGGATGTTCATGATCCCCGAGATCGTCAGGCCGTTCGCCTCGTAGGTGACGGCGTAGCGGGTGTAGGCGGACGTACGGTCGAGCACCGCGCCGAGGCGCAGGCCGGAGCCGGTGTGCTCGCGCTGCATCAGGGCCTGGAGGGAGACGGGATCGGCCGGGGTGGGGGAGGGGGAGGCGCGGGGGCCCTCCTCGGCGGCCCGGGCCGGTGCCGTGGAGGTCACGGGCGCGTCGTCCTCCCCACCGCCGGTGCAGCCCAGCGCGACGGCCAGCAGCAGTCCGGCGGCCGCGCAGGCGGTGCCCCGAGGCCGCATACGCCCAGTGTGACGCGGCGGAGCAGCGCGGGACAGGGTCGGCCTACGCGCGAAGCCCCGCACCGGGCCCGTATGGCACAGGTCACATACGCGCATGTCACATCGAGATCAGCCGCTGCCTCATAGGGGTGTACGCACCGACAACGGCAGAGGAGCTCACCATGAGCGCACGACTGGACGTCTTCGCCATCCCGAGCGCGAGCAAGCTCATCAAGCAGTTCTACTCCCTGGGGCGGCTGGTGGTGGAGTCGCCGCTGCCGGCCGCCACCCGGGAACTGGTCTCGCTGCGCACGAGCCAGATCAACGGATGCGCGGTCTGCGTCGACATGCACACCAAGGAAGCCACCGCGGCGGGCGAGAGCTCCGTACGTCTCCATCTCGTCGCGGCGTGGCGGGAGGCCACGGTCTTCACCGAGGCCGAGCGAGCCGCGCTGGAGCTGGCCGAGCAGGGGACCCGGATCGCCGACGGAGCCGGCGGCGTGCCGGACGCCGTGTGGCGGCGGGCCGCCGAGCACTACGACGAGGAACAGCTCATGGCGCTGGTGACCCTGATCGCCTTCATGAACACCGCGAACCGGCTGAACGTCATGCTCGAGCAGCCGGCGGGCGACTACAAGCCCGGTCAGTTCGCGTAACCGCCGGGGCCGGGGCGGGGCCGCCGTTACGGCCTCTGCCCCTGTCCCGCCAGCCGCGTCGGCGGCAGGTACTCCCTTACGTACGTTCGCTCCCAGCACGCGCCCGTCGCCCGCAGCTCGCGCCACGTCGTGTAGCGGTAGCGGAACAGGCGGGCGCGCACGTACCGAGGGGGTGCGTCCGGCGGGAACGGCGAGCGGCGCAGCAGCTTCAGGGTGTCCCGGTCGTTCTCCAGCAGCCGTTCCACCAGCGTCCCGAACCAGGATTCCGCGTAGGCGGGGGAGAGGGCCGCGAACCACATCAGCCAGTCGAGTCGCAGATGGTAGGGCGCGAACTGGCGCGGCCAGCGCCTCGGATCGCCCGGCTTGCCCCTGAACTCGTACTCCCGCCAGCCCGAGTCCGTGTGCGGCACATCGTCCGCGGTGCCCTCCACCACCACCTCGTACCGCACCCGGCTCACACTGCCGAACGCCCCGTAGGTGTTGACCAGATGGAGCGGGTCGAAGGAACGGTTCATGACCTGGCGCCGGGAGACCATGTTGCGGACCGGCCGGTAGCCGAGGCCCAGCAGCAGCGCCGACACCGCGAGCACCACGGCGACGTACCACGGCGGGGCGTCGGGGACCTCCGGCGGATCGGCCGGGAACCGCACCGCCGACAGGGCGAGCGCGATCGTGATCCAGTTCAGCCAGGAGAAGTTGCCCGACAGCACCAGCCAGAGCTGGGTGAGGATCATCAGCGACGCGGCGGCCGCCGCGACGGGCTGCGGGGTGAACAGCAGGAACGGCACCACGAGCTGGGTGACGTGGTTGGCGGCCACCTCGACACGGTGCAGGGGCCGGGGCAGATGGTGGAAGAACCAGCTCAGCGGGCCCGGCATCGGCTGGGTCTCGTGATGGTGGTCCAGGCAGGTGAGCTTGCGCCAGCAGGCGTCGCCGCGCATCTTGATCAGCCCAGCGCCGAACTCCACGCGAAAGAGGATCCACCGCAGCAGGAACAGCACGACGACCGGCGGCGCCACCTCGTCGTTGCCGAGGAACACCGCGAGGAATCCGACCTCCAGCAGCAGCGACTCCCAGCCGAACGCGTACCAGGTCTGCCCGACGTTGACGATCGACAGGTACAGCGCCCACGGCACCAGCCACAGCAGCATGCCGCCCCACAGCGGCAGCAGCGAGTCCAGCCCGGCCAGCAGCGCCGCCGCCACCGCGCAGCCCGCCCAGGCGCAGAGCGCGAAGAAGCGGTCCGAGTAGTGCCACTGGAACAGGCTCGGCGCCCGCTTGAACGGCACCCGCTCGACGAACCGCGGCACCGGCAGCATGCCGCGCCGACCGATCAGCGCGCGGAACTGCAGCGCCGCCGTCAGGAACGCCACCAGGTACATGGCCGCCAGTGCCCGCTGAAAGACCAGCCGGGTCAGCCAGTAGTCGGATGCGGCGAACCATTCCACGGCCGTTCGGCCCTCCTTCCCGTGCGGCGCCGGGCCCGGGCGTCACGCTCGGTGTCCCGTCACTGCGGTTGCGTGACCAGAGCGACCGGGGCAAACAATAGTCCCGGGCCGACGTCGTACGGGACAGCCCCGGTCCGCCCGGCGGAGCAGGACTGATTTTCCGACGACAGGGCCGCCGACCGCATCCCCGGCGGCCCCACGGGCGTCTTCAGTGACCGAGGGTCGATCCGGCGCAGCGGCTCGTACACTCGGCACATCCGCTCGAAGAATCGGACGAACCCTGGCAAGGTGGGCCCATGGCTGATCGGGGAGCGAGAGCCCTGTCCCTTCCGGACGACTGGCCCGCCCACCCGGACCCGATCCTCGCGCTCAACCGGATGGGCAGCTTCGACTGGGATCTGGACACCGGCCTGATGCAGATGGACGCCCAGGCCCACGAGGTCTTCGACGTGCGCTCCGACGAGTACGACGACCACCCCGAGACCCTCGCCAAGCGCGTACCGCCCGACGAGTCCCGCCGCCTGGACACGGCCGTCTCGCAGGCGCTCAAGGACGGCAGCGAGAACTACGGCGCCTACTTCCGCATCCGCTGCCGCGACGGCAGCCTGCGCTGGACCCACACGCAGGGCTACATCCGGCGCGACGACACCGGCCGTCCCCGCCGCATCATCGGCATCATCCGGGACGCCACCCAGGAACTCGGCGAGATCGACGCCCGCCGCGACCAGGCCGCCCGGGACGAGGCCCGCCGGCAGCAGACCAGCGTCGTCGAGCTCACCACGGCCGCCCTCGCCCACGCCCGCACCGTCCAGGACGTCATCGACGTCCTCAAGGACACCCACGGTCTCGTCCACCTGGGCGCCACCAGTCTCGTCATGGGCCTGGTCGAGGCCGGCCGCATCCGCCTGGTCGCCGAGGGCCCCGCGGACAGCTTCGTACCCGGCACCCGCGTCACCCGGATCGACGAGCCCTACCCGATGAGCGAGGCCGTGCGCACCCTCGGCCCGTGCTTCATCGAGTCGCCGGAGGAGTTCGCCGAGCGCTACCCGGTCCTGTGGCCGCACATCACCGGCCTCGACATCACCTCGGCCGCCTATCTGCCGCTCATCGTCCAGGCCAGGCCGATCGGCGCCATGGGCCTGCTCTACAGCGACCGGTACGGCTTCACGTCCGAGGAGCGCAACATCCTCGTCGCCCTCGGCAGCAGCATCGCGCAGAGCCTGCAGCGGGCCATGTTCTACGAACAGGAGATGGACCTCGCCCAGGGCCTCCAGCAGGCCATGCTGCCCCGCACCATCCCGAGCGTGCCCGGCGCCGACGTCGCCGTGCGCTACCGCGCCGCCACCATCGGCGGCTCCGTCGGCCGGGACATCGGCGGCGACTGGTACGACCTGATCCCGCTGCCCGGCGGCCGGGTCGGTGCCGTCATCGGCGACGTCCAGGGCCACGACACGCACGCGGCCGCCGTCATGGGCCAGCTGCGCATCGTGCTGCGCGCCTACGCCGCCGAGGGACACCCCCCGGCCACCGTGATGGCCCGGGCCTCCGTCTTCCTGCACGAACTGGACACCGACCGCTCCGCGACCTGCCTCTACGCCGAGGCCGACCTGTCCACCGGCGTGCTCCAGATGGTCCGGGCCGGCCACATCGATCCGCTGGTGCGCCACCCCGACGGATCCTGTCGCCGCGTCACCGTGCCCGGCGGGCTGCCGCTCGGCCTCTCCGCCGAGTTCGGCCGCCTCGAATACCCCGTGACCACCATGGAGCTCGACCCGGGCGACACCCTGCTGCTGTGCACCGACGGTCTGGTGGAGCAGCCCGGCGCCGACCTCGACGACGGCATGCGCACCCTGAGCGCGCTCGTCGCCACCGGCCCCGACGACGTACGGGACCTCGCCGAGCGGCTCATCGACGTGGCCGCCGAGCGCGGCGGCGACGACGACGTGGCCCTGCTCCTGCTGCGCCGGCGCGGACCCGAGGGCCCGCAGTCGGGTCGCCCGCTCCAGCGGCGCGTGGCCCCCGGCGACCCCGGAGCCCTCGCCGAGACCCGGCACATGATCCGCACCGCGGTCGCCGCCTGGGGAGCGGGCGATCGCGCCGACGAGATCGAACTGGTCGCCGACGAGCTGATCACCAACGCCCTGATGCACACCGAGGGCTCCGCGCTCGTCACCCTGCGGGCCTTCACCGGCTCCGAGCCCCGGCTGCGCGTCGAGGTCGCGGACTCCTCCAGCGCCCTGCCGCGCCGGCGCGAGGCGGGCGAGTCGGGTGTCTCCGGGCGGGGCCTGCTCCTGGTCGAGCTGCTCACCGACGTGTGGGGCGTGGAGGCCCGGGGCGGCGGCAAGGCCGTGTGGTGCGAGTTCGTGGTGCCCGGCCGGGACTGACCCCACGTGGCACTCTGGACCTATGCCGGAACTCCCCGAGGTCGAGGCGCTCAAGGACTTCCTGACCGAGCACCTCGTCGGCCACGAGATCGTACGGGTGCTGCCCGCCGCGATCAGCGTCCTGAAGACGTACGAACCTCCCCTGTCCGCGCTGGAGGGCCACGAGGTGGCCGCCGTACGCCGCTACGGCAAGTTCCTCGACCTCGCGACCGCGGACGGCCCGCACCTCGTGACGCACCTGGCCCACGCGGGCTGGCTGCACTGGAAGGACCGCCTCCCCGACGGTCCGCCGCGCCCGGGCAAGGGCCCTCTCGCGCTGCGCGTGGCCCTGGAGACCGGCGCCGGGTTCGACCTGACCGAGGCCGGTACCCAGAAGCGGCTCGCGGTGTACGTCGTGGGCGACCCGCAGGAGGTCCCGGGCGTCGCCCGGCTCGGCCCGGACCCGCTCGCCGACGACTTCGACGAGCGGCGCCTCGCGGAACTGCTGGCCGGTGAACGGCGGCAGCTCAAGGGGGCGTTGCGCGACCAGAGCCTGATCGCGGGCGTGGGCAACGCCTACAGCGACGAGATCCTGCACGTGGCGAAGATGTCGCCCTTCAAACGGGCGGCGTCCCTGAGCGAGGAGGAGACCGGACGGCTGTACGCGGCCCTGCGCGACACGCTCACCGAGGCGGTCGAACGCTCCCGGGGCGTGGCGGCCGGGCGGCTCAAGGCCGAGAAGAAGAGCGGGCTGCGCGTGCACGGCCGCACCGGCGAGCCCTGCCCGGTGTGCGGCGACACCATCCGTGAGGTGTCCTTCAGCGACTCCTCGCTCCAGTACTGCCCGACCTGCCAGACGGGCGGCAAGCCGCTGGCGGACCGCAGGATGTCCCGGCTGCTGAAGTGAGCGGGACCGGGTTTCGCGGCTACCGGGACGGCGGCGACCACTCGAACATCAGGATGGTCGCGTCGTCCCGCAGTCGGCTCGTCGGCGAGTCCAGGATGGAGTGGATGAGCCGCCGCAGTGTCTCGGACGGCAGCTCGCCCGCGGCCGTCGCCCCGATGATGTAGTCGGCGAACTGTTCGAGCCCGAACTCCGCGCCGTCGGCGGCCCTGGCCTCCGTGACCCCGTCGGTGTACATCAGCACCCGGTCGCCGGGCTGCAGCGCGATCTCGTGCGTCTCCCGCCTCCGCTCGGTGAGCAGGGACGGCATCCCCATCGGCAGGTCCGGCTCGCGCCGCATGGCGTCGACCAGCGGCCGCCGGTCGCGGATGAGCAGCGGGGTGGGGTGCCCGCAGTTGACCCACCGCAGCATCCCCGAGGCCAGGTCCAGCTGGGCCAGGACACCGGTGCAGAACTGGTCCGGGAGCCACTGCGACAGGGCGTCGTCGACGCTCTCCACCAGCTCGGGCAGATCCGCCCCGGTGCGCCGGGCGTTGCGGCACGCGGCCAGCGACACCGCCGTGGTGAGGCCGGACGCCAGGTTGTGCCCCATGGCGTCGAGCACCGTGACGTGCAGCGTGGTCTCCGTCAGGGAGTGGTCGAACGCGTCGCCGCCGAGTTCGTAGGCCGGCTCCAGCACGGCCGTGGACACGACATGTGAGGTGCCGATCGTCCGGGGCGGGAGGAAGGCCCGCAGCATCTCGGCGGGCAGGCGCATCGGCCGGCTGCGCAGACGTCGTACGAAGGAGTCCTGGTACGCCCGCGCGGACGTGATCATCATGGCGACCAGCTTCGCCAGGGCACGGCCGCGGCGCAGCACGTCGGGTGTCAGCGCGGGGGAGTTCACCGCGATGACGCCGAGGCGTTCGGCGCCGTCCACGAGCGGGATCCACGCCGTCATGCCGCCCGTCTCGGACACCGCCACGCGCAGGGACTGGGTGCGGTAGGTCCAGCCCGCGAGGGAGCCGTCGACGAGCAGGGGGGAGGCCGCGTCGGTGAGCGGTACCAGCCGGCGCTGCTGGATGTCCGAGAGGTAGACCACGGAGCTCTGGAGCCCGAGGGCCTTGGTGCAGCGGGCCGCCGCCATGGGCAGATCCAGGGTCGCGTTCTCCGGATCGGCGAGGAACTCCTCCAGCCGGCCGCCCCCGGCCTCTGCCGTCACCTCGTCTCCCCTCGCCGGGACCGCGGGCACCCCGCGCTCTTCCGGGTGCGTCGTCCAGCAGTCTCACACCGGGACCCGCCCGGCGCCCGGCGGCAGGGGCGGACGGATGGTCAGCTCGGCTGGATCCTCCACAGGACCTCGCCGGCCGCCGAGCGGATCTCGTAGCGGGCGATGTCCTCCGCATGCAGGGAGGAACTGGCCATCATCGTGTTGGGGTGGTCGTCGTGGCCGGGTCCGTGCCAGCTGGTCGCGGTCTCCTCGGTGCCGTCGTGGCCGATGATCACCAGGTGGCAGGCGCGCGGGCCCGAGCCGTCCTTGACCTTCAGCTCGACCTGGCTGCCCGAGGCCTCGTCCTCCGTCGTGACCTGCGCCCACACTCCCGTCCGTGTGTCGGTCGCCGCGACGGTCCGGGGCTGCTCATCGGCGCTACCCTCGGCCATCATCGCGATGCCGGGGACCGACGCCGCGAAGACGACCGAGGCGGCCAGGGCGAACAGCAGACGTCTGCGCCCGGCCCGGCGCCGTGTCGCCACCTCGGCCAGCAGCCCGTCCAGCATGCGCGGCCCGGGCTGCGCCATGGGGTGCACGAACCGTGGTGTCGACCGCCGGTACAGCATCAACTGCCGTGTGGTGGGGCCGAATTCCGTCACCTCTGCAGCGCACCGAGGGCACTCCATGAGGTGGTCCTCGAAGCGGAAGGCCTCCGCCTCGTCCAGCACGCCGAGCGCGTAGGCCGCGACGTCGCGATGCCTCTCCAGGGACCTCATGCCGAATCCTCGTGCCGTTGGGTGCGGGTGGGGTTACTCCTTGCTCCCACCGGTACGGACCAGGCAGCCGAATCACTCAAGCCGGTGACACAATCGCAACCAAAGGATTCGGAGCCCTCCGGCTCCCGGATTGGTCCGGGGCCGCAGAAATCTAAAAAAGATGGATCGCGAGGTGTCCCAGCGGCAGTCCGAGCTGCCAGGCGGGCGTCCAGACCTTCGGTCCCTCGTCCTCACCGGCCACCGGAGCGCCGCCCGGGACCGCGTTGAGATCGGGCGCGAGCAGTTCCGTCTCCTGCAGCCAGCGCCAGGCCTCCTCCGCGAGATCCAGGTCCGGCGCGGGCCGGCCCGACGACGCGGCGCCGGCGACGAGCTCGGCCAGCCGCTCACGCACCCACTCCTGCCACGGCTGGTCGTACGCCGTCAGCGACAGCCACGTCTCCAACTGGGTGACGACCCGGATGCCGGACAGCTCCCCGTCGGTGTCGGACAGGAAGATGGTCAGCGCCAGGGCATCCCGCCCGGCACGGAACTCGAAGGACGTCGGCGGCATCAGATCGCCGGTCCGCAGCAGCTCGTCGGCGATGTACTCGGCGTACAACCACGCCATGGGGACGGTCAGTTCGCCGTCGGCACCGTCCGTGTTCCCCTGCTCTTCGTCCAGCATCCCTTCCTGCCTTCCTCCGGTACGTGCGCGTCGCCCGACACCGGGTTCCGAGGGCGCTGACGGCCCCCTCCGGAACACGGATGGGAACAGCCGATTACTCAACCGGGGTCATCGGCAAGGCGCTTTACGGAGGCTTGACCCACCCATTGGTTTCATCGCAGGTCGGTGGCGTATCCCGGGAGCACCCTGCGCAGGGCACGCAGCGCGTAGTACGCGCGGGACTTCACGGTACCGGGCGGAATCCCGAGGGCCGTCGCGGCTTCCGCCACACTCGCCCCCTGGAAGTACACGAGCACCAGGACTTCACGGTGCTGCGGAGTGAGTGTCTTCACAGCCTCGCGGACATCCAGCATCGCCGCCGCCCGCTCGGCGTGGTCGGCGATGACCCGCGCGTTCTCCAGCACCGCGTCGCCGACCTCGGGCGGACGGGCCTGGCGGGCCCGCCGGGCGTCGATCGCGAGCCGCCTCGCGACGGTCATCAGCCAGGGCCGCACCGAGTCGAAGTCGTCGGCGCGCAGGGCCTCCGGGTGCTGCCAGGCACGCACCAGCGTCTCCTGGACCAGGTCCTCGGCGCGCTGCCGGTCGCCGTCGCAGAGCCGCAGCAGCAACGCGAAGAGGGGCCGGCCGTGCTCCCGCTGCAGTGCGGCGAGCTCGTGCTCGGCGGTCGTTCCGTTCGTGAGAGTGGATCCGGCCGTCATGGCCGTATGCCACCGCAGGGCGCGGCCCCGGCACAGGGCACGTACCCGGCTGTGCGACGGACGGTCGATCGCGTCGACGAACGGTTCGACGAACGGTCGCGGCACCCGGCCATGCGGGTGCCGGACGGGCTGATGAGCGTGTCGGAGACGCGTGGGACACCAGGAGCCTTCTTTCCTGATGGTGCGTAAATATGACCACAACGCCCACAGTGGGGTGAATGCATGCTCACGCGCAGTCGACAGATCGCCCTGGCCCTGACCGTCCTCCTCGCCGCGGGCGCCGCCTGCCAGGCCCGCGGCCACGACGAACCCGACCGCGGACGCCCGGCACCGGCCGCCGGGTCGCGCGGGTTCACACTGGTCGCCTCCGGTGACGTCCTCCCGCACAGCACGATCATCGACCGGGCCCGCTTCGACGCCGGCGGCACCGGCTACGACTTCCGGCCCATGCTCGCCGGGATCCGCTCCGTCGTCGCCCGCGCCGACGTGTCCCTGTGCCACATGGAGACCGTCTACGGCGCCAACGGCGTGTACACCGGCTACCCCACGTTCAAGTCCCCGCCCGAGGTGGCCGAGGCCCTGGCCGCCACCGGCTACGACGGCTGCTCCACCGCCTCCAACCACACCCTGGACGACGGTGCCGACGGCATCCGCCGCACCCTCGACGCCCTCGACCGCGCGGGCGTCCGGCACGCGGGCTCGGCACGTACCGAGGAGGAGGCCCGCACGGTCACGGTCCTCGAGGCCGGCCCGGCCGAGGTCGCCCACCTCGCCTACACCTACGACACCAACGGCATCCCGCTCCCCGTGGGGCAGCCCTGGGCCGTCAACCTCACCGACGAGGCGAGGATCGTCGAGGACGCCCGGGCCGCGCGCCGGGCCGGCGCCGACGTGGTCGTGGTCTCCCTGCACTGGGGCACCGAATGGCAGGACGCCCCCGACGACCGGCAGCTGAACCTGGCCGGGAACCTCACCGCCGCGCGCACCGGGGGCCGCCCCGACATCGACCTGATCCTCGGCACCCACGCGCACGTCCCGCAGGCCTACGAGAAGGTCAACGGCACCTGGGTGATCTACGGCATGGGCGACCAGATCGCCGGTGAGATGACCAACCACGAGGGTGCCAAGGACCCGCGCGGCAACCAGTCCACCCTCGGCCGCTTCACCTTCGCCCCGCCCGCACGGCCGGGAGAGCGCTGGAAGGTGACGAAGGCGGAGTTCGTCCCCCAGCTCTTCGACGTCGACGCCGGCCGGGTCGTGAACCTCAACCGGGCACTCACCCAGGGCGCCGACGTCCGAGCCGTCCGCGACCGCATCCGCGACATCGTCCTCAGCCGCGGCGCGGCGGAGGACGGACTGGTGATGGGGGAGTAGCGCCTCCTGCGACTGTGGTTCGGCCGCCTCGCCGATCAGCGGGAACCCGGCGATGGCGGCCGGCCCCACCGTGACGGTCCGGGACGGATGGCTGCCTCAGCCCGACACGGCGTAACTCAGGTCGTGCGTCACGAGCGACACCGGCTCCATCCGAAGCCACACCGAACCGCTCGTCCCACCGCTCCTCGGCCGCCCCCAGATAGCGGACGAGCTTGCGCCGCCCCCGCTCGACGTCGAACGGCAGCAGCTCGGCGCGGCCCCGGGCGATCACCTGCCGCACCAGCCCGGTCGCCGGCTCGCACTCGTCCACGACCAGCGCGACCTCCGGGTCGGCCCGCACCCGGTCGAACAAGCGGGCCCAGGGACCGGTCAGGACCAAGAAGGCGCCCTCCTCCCACAGAAACCACACGGGCCGGACCGTCGGCCCGTTCGTGGCGAGGCGCGCGGTGAGCGGCCGGCGCAGGAAGGCGTCCACATCGAAGGCGTGAGGAGTCATCGCAGCATCCTCGGGCCCCGGTGCTGCCCTGCCTACCGACCGGAGACCTAGGTCCCGCTACGGCACCACCGTCACCGGCCACCGGCCCGCCTTCACCAGGCGTACCGCCACCGAGCCGACGATGCGGTGGCCCGCCTGTTCCGAGGCGCCCACGACCACCGCGTCCGCCTTGAGTTCGTCGGCGGCCGTCACGAGGCCGTTGTACGGGTCGCCGCGGAACGTGTGGAACTCCCAGCGGACCTCGAATATCCCCTTGAGCCGCTCGGCCGCGTCCCGGATCTGCGCCACCAGGTCCTCGGCGATCTCGTCCGTCGTCCCGGCCACCGGCGCCCCCAGCGCCGCCCCCGCCGCCAGCACGGGCTGCACGTACACCACGGCGAGCAGCGCGTGCTGCCGGCGGGCCAGGCCGGCCGCGTAGGCCGCGGCCCGCAAGGAGGAGTCGGAGCCGTCCACCCCGGCCACGATCACCTTCGGCCCGTCCGTGCCCCGCTCGAACTGATGGGAGTGCTGTTCCGTCACAGCCGCGAGGCTATCGGAACCCCCAGGTCCGGCTGCCGGGCGGGACGGGACCGGCGCGCGACGCCCCGGGTTTCCTGTGCCGCACGGGGCACGAGCGCTCGACGGGCGCGCAGGCGCGGGTGTTCCTAGAGTCGAAAGCATGAGCGTCATCGCCGACCCCGGGACGGCCGAGGACACCTCGGGAGCGATACGGCCGCCGCACCGGGCGCGCGGCTTCCTGAGCCGGGTACCGCAGAGCTTCGCCGTCTTCTTCGGCGCCCTCGGTCTGCTCTGCGCCCTGCTGGCGCTGATCCCGCCGCTGCGCACCGGGCTGCGCCCCCTGGTCCACTTCCTGGACCTGCTGCTCGTCCCGGTCAGCGCCAACCTCGCCTACGCGGTCTTCCTGTTCCTGCTCGCCGCCGCGACCGGCGCCCGCAAGAAGATCGCCTGGTGGCTGGTCGTCGTCTACCTGGGCCTGCTGGTCCTCACCGACATCCTCGGCATGGCCGTCGGCGAGTTCGCCCAATCCGTCCCCTCGTTCGTGGTGTGCGGCCTCGCCCTGATCCTGCTGATCTACGCCCGCAAGGAGTTCTACGCCGCCTCCCGCCGAGCCGCCGTACGCCGGGCCCTGGCCGTCCTGGTGGCCGGTCTGGTCGTGGCGATCCTGGTCGGCTGGGCCCTCGTGGAGGCGTTCCCGGGCAGCCTGCCCAGCAGCGAGCGGCTGCTCTGGGCCGCGAACCGGGTCTGCGGCGGCCTGGTGCCCGCCGGCTCCTTCGAAGGACGTCCCCCGCACGCCCCGTACTTCCTGCTCGGCCTGTTCGGCGCGCTCGCCCTGCTGAACGCCGCCGCCGCCCTGTTCCGCTCCCAGCGCCTGGAAGCCGCCCTGCACGACGACGAGGAGGCGCGTATCCGTGCCCTCCTCGGCCGCTACGGCGACCAGGACTCCCTCGGCTACTTCGCCACCCGCCGCGACAAGGCCGCCGTCTTCTCACCCAGCGGCAAGGCCGCCGTCACCTACCGCGTCGAGGCCGGGGTGTGCCTGGCCAGCGGCGACCCGGTGGGCGACCGGGAGGCCTGGCCGCACGCGATCGCCGCCTGGCAGGAGGTCGCCCGCCGCTACGCCTGGGTCCCGGCCGTGATGGGTGCCTCGGAGGAGGGCGCCCGGGCCTTCGTCCGCGCCGGGCTCGGCGCGCTCCAGCTCGGCGACGAGGCCATCCTGCACGTCCTCGGCTTCGACCTGGACGGCCGCGACATGCGCGTCACCCGCCAGGCCGTCAACCGGGTCCGCCGCACCGGCGTCACCTGCCGGGTCCGGCGTCACTCCACCCTCGACGAGGAGGAGATGCGCCGGCTCGTCGAACGGGCCGACGCCTGGCGCGACACCGAGACCGAACGCGGCTTCTCCATGGCCCTGGACCGCCTCGGCGACCCGGCCGACGGCGACTGCCTCCTCGCCGAGGCCCTCGACCGGGACGGCCGGCTCCTCGCCATCCAGTCCTTCGTGCCCTGGGGCAAGGACGGCGTCTCCCTGGACCTGATGCGCCGTGACCGTACCGCCCCCAACGGCGTCATGGAGTTCATGGTCGCCGATCTGTGCGCCGCCGCACCGAAGCTGGGCGTGCGCAAGATCTCGCTGAACTTCGCCGTGTTCCGCTCCGTGTTCGAGGAGGGCGCCCGCATCGGCGCCGGGCCGGTGCTCCGCCTCTGGCGCCGCCTGCTGCTGTTCTTCTCCAAGTGGTGGCAACTGGAGGCCCTGTACCGCTCCAACGCCAAGTACCACCCCGAGTGGTACCCCCGTTTCCTCTGCTACGCGGAGGCTGCCTCCCTCGCCCGGGTCGGTCTCGCCTCCGGCATCGCCGAGGGCTTCGTCTCCGTACCGTCGATGCGCACGTTGTGGGGCCAAGGGAAAAGGGCACCCGAAGGGCGGGCAGCGCCCCGCCACCACGGCGGGGCTGCCGTCGTTGGCGGCGCTCGGCCTCGCCGGAGGGGACGGGACCGAGCCCGCCGACCCCCTCTCCGGCCTGTCCGACCAGGTCCGCGTCCGGCACCACAGGCTCGACCGGCTGCGCGCCGACGGCACCGACCCCTACCCGGTGGGCATCCCGGCCCGCACCCACACCCTCGCCGAGGTCCGGCAGGACGAGCAGGTCACCGTCGCCGGCCGGATCATGCTGGTCCGCGACTTCGGCGGCATCGTCTTCGTCGTCCTGCGCGACTGGTCCGGCGACCACCAACTCGCCCTCACACGCGACCGTTCCGGACCCGCTCTGGACCGCTTCACCGCCGACACCGACATCGGCGACCACGTCATCGCCACCGGCCGGGCGGGCGTCAGCGACCGGGGCGAGCCGACCGTCTTCGTCACCTCCTGGCAGCTCACCGGCAAGTGCCTGCACCCGCTGCCCGACAAGCGCAAGGGTCTCGCCGACCCGGAGGCCAAGGTCCGCCGCCGCTACCTCGACCTGGTCGCGAGCCCCGACGCCCGCGATGTCGTCCGGGCCCGCTCCACCGCCGTCCAGGCACTGCGCCAGGGCCTGTTGGACCGCGGCTACCTCGAGGTCGAGACCCCGATGCTCCAGCAGATCCACGGCGGCGCCAACGCCCGCCCCTTCACCACCCACATCAACGCCTACGACCTCGACCTCTATCTGCGCATCGCCCCCGAGCTGTACCTGAAGCGGCTGTGCGTCGGGGGCCTGGAGAAGGTCTTCGAGATGGGCCGCACCTTCCGTAACGAGGGCGTCTCCTACAAGCACAACCCCGAGTTCACGATGCTGGAGGCCTACCAGGCCTTCGCCGACTACGACGTGATGCTCGACCTCGTCCGCGAACTCGTCCAGGGCGCCGCGACCGCCGCCTTCGGCGTCCCCGTCGCCCACAAGGACGGCACCGAGTACGACATCTCCGGCCAGTGGCCCGTCAAGACCGTCCACGGCGCCATCAGCGACGCCCTCGGCGAGGAGATCCACCCCGGCACGGAGCTGCCCCGGCTGCTCCGGCTCTGCGACCGCGCCGGAGTGCCGTACACCCCCGACGACGGCCCCGGCGACGTCGTCCTGGAGATGTACGAGCGGCTCGTGGAGGAGAAGACCCGGCTGCCCACCTTCTACAAGGACTTCCCGACCGACGTCTCCCCGCTCACCCGGCAGCACCGCACCGACCCGCGCCTCGCCGAACGCTGGGACCTCGTCGCCTTCGGCACCGAGCTCGGCACCGCCTATTCGGAACTCACCGACCCCGTGGAGCAGCGCCGCCGCCTCACCGCCCAGTCCCTGCTCGCCGCCGGAGGCGACCTCGAGGCGATGGAACTCGACGAGGACTTCCTCGACGCCCTCGAATACGCCATGCCTCCCACCGGCGGCCTCGGCATCGGCGTCGACCGGCTGGTCATGTTCCTCACCGGACTCACCATCCGCGAGACCCTGCCCTTCCCGCTGGTGCGCCGCCACTGACCCACCGTGTGCGCCGAACGGGTGAATGTGTGCCGCCGCACCGGTGTTGCTCGTGTGCGTCGGCCTTCCGCCGGGCGACTCATGAGTCATGAAGAAGGATCAGTTGCCCGCCCGGCTGTTCACCAGGCGTCACGCGTTGATCGCGGGCGCCGGCGCGGTGGGAGCGGCCGCGACGGCCGGAGTGGTCACGGCGGTCACCGGGGACGGACCCGGCACCTCGACCCCTGCCTCGGGTCCCCAGGCCCGCCGCCTCGTCAAGTCCTCCGCGTACCGGCTGCAGCCCCTGACCGGCTTCGGCCCGCCGCGCGCCGCGCCCCGCCGGACCCTGGTTCACCGCGCGGCGCCGCTGCGCGTGTCCGGCCGGGGCCGCATCATGGTGCTCACCTTCGACGACGGCCCCGATCCCCGCTATACCCCGCACATCCTGGACACCCTGGCCGAGTACGACGTGCGGGCGATGTTCTTCGTGTGCGGCGAGATGGTCGCCGGCGGCAGGAACCTGCTGGCCCGGATGGCCGACGAGGGCCATGTCGTGGGGAACCACACCTGGTCCCACCCCCTGCTCACCAGCCTCACCCGACGGCAGATCCGCTCCGAGATGGAACGCACCAGCGACGTCATCGAGGACGCCTACGGGGAGCGCCCCGAGTGGTTCCGCGCCCCCTACGGCGCCTGGAACCGCACCGCCTTCCGGATCGGCGCCGAGCTCGGCATGGAACCCCTCGGCTGGACGGTCGACACCCTCGACTGGGCCACCCCCGGGGTCCGGTCCATCGCGAACCGGGTCGAACGCGGCGCCGCACCCGGCGTCGTGGTGCTGTCGCACGACGCGGGCGGCGACCGCTCGCAGAGTGTGCGGGCCCTGCGCCGCTATCTGCCCGAACTGCTGGACTCCGGCTACCACGTCACCGTGCCCCGGCGGAACTACGCGTGAGGGACGCCTCCGGGCTTTCGCCCGCCGGGCCGGGAGCGCTCAGCGCACCGCGACCAGGCGGGCGAAGGCGACGACATTCCCCGCATAGCCGCCCTGCTTGGAGAAACCGCCGCCACAGGTGATGACCCGCAGTTCCGGCGCGCCCTTGGAAGCGTAGACACGGTCGCCGGGGAAGTTGTCCTTCTCGAACACCTCGACGCCGTAGATCTCGAACTCGGCGGTCTTTCCGTCCTGCCGGGCGACCTCGACGCGATGTCCCTGCCTGAGTGCCCCGAGGCCGTAGAACACGGCGGGACCCTGCTGGTTGTCGACATGGCCGACCACGACCGCGGTGCCCTTCTCGCCGGGGGTGACGGCACCGGTGAACCAGCCGGCCAGGTTGGGGTCCTCCGGCGGCGGCGCGCCGACCCAGCCGTCCGTGTCCAGGCCCACGGGGATGATCGGCGCGTCCACCTGGATCGCCGGGATCCTGACCCGGTCGGGGAGGGCGTAGGGCAAGGGCCGGACGCTTCCCGCGAAAGTGCCGCCGGGCACCCGGCTGTCCGCCGCGGCAGCGCTCGCCGGCTGTGGCGGGCCCTCGTCGAACTCTCCCGAACCGTTCCGGATGAGAGCGAGGCCGGTCAGCAGAACCAGCGCTATCACGCCCCACGGGGCGCGCTTCCTGGGCCGCGCCTCCTCTTCCGCCTGGGCCAGCTCGGACGCAGACATTCGCCATCCCCTCTCGACGCGGCCGTCGCCGTGTCCATCGCGCATAGCGACACGCTAAGTGGCGTGCGTGAAACCGGCGACGGGGCGGCGGCGAACGGGTGGCGGGGGCCGTGAGGGGTGAGTGCGGGGATATGAGGTGAGCCATCCGAGTTGCCACCGTGAGGAAATTTCTGACGGTCTGTGACCTGCGGCGATATCCGAATGGACGCTTTTCCCGCAGCGCCTTCTCTCACCGGTACGGACCATTCCCGAAATGCGCCTCGGGGCACGGCAACTGACTGTCTTTCTGGGAGGCGCTTTCTCGCCGATCGACCGGGGACGGGTCCCGGGGCGTCTTCCGCGGAGGTTCACATGCGTAACACTCGTGCCCTGGCGGTCGCCGGCGCAGCGGTCGCCGCCCTCGGTCTCTCCGCCCCCGCGGCCGTCGCGTGGGACACGCCGAGCAACATCACCGCCCTGCCCAGCGTGATCGCCCCCGGCGGCCAGCTGACCATCACCGTCGACGGCTGCCGGGGCGGCGGCACGGCGACGTCCAACGCGTTCTCGCCGACGCGGCTCTCGCCGGTCGGCGGCGGCGGCAAGGGCAACGAGGGCGACCGGGGCGGCGGCGGCAACGGGACCGCGCGGGGCACCGCCATCATCAACAGCAACGCCCGCCCCGGCTCCTACGACATCACGGTCGACTGCAACGGCAGGCGGATGACCAAGCCGCAGGCCTTCACCGTCATCGGCGGTGTCCGCGGCGGCATCGGCGGCAGCAGCACCACCGGTGCGACTCCGACCGACATGGCCATCGGCGGCGGTCTCGTGGCCGCGGCGGTGGTCGGCGGCGGTGTGTTCTGGATGCGCCGCCGGGCCGAGCGGCGCATCTGACACGGACGCCTCGCCGCGCGCCACTTCGAGGAGGACGCGGACGCCTCGTCACGCCGCTTCTTCGACGAGTCGCCGCCCCGCACGTGAACGCACTTCGCCCCGGCTCCTTCTCTCACCAGGGGAGCCGGGGCGAAGTGCCTGCCTGCCGGGAATGGGTCGGTCAGCCGGCGTCCCCGTCGGTGCGGCGGCGCGAGAAGTGGTAGGCGACGCCGAGCGACCCGGCGATCAGTGCGGCGCCCAGCCCGACCTCCTTGAGGTCGAAGCCGGCGAGGGTGCCGCCCTCTCCGGCGTGTACACCCTTGTGAGGGTGGCGCGTCGGGTGATGGGCGGGGTGGTGGTGCGGCCGGCCGCCCGCGATCGTCAGCCGCGCGATGCCGGTCGACCCGTCACACTCGAACTCGACCTCGTAGACGGCGCCGGGCTTGGCGTCCCAGTCGACGACCGCCGTCGTCCAGGACTCGTCCCGCGGGATGGTGACCGGGTCGAAGGCCGGTGAGTCGACCGCCGCCTCCCCCCGGCATGCCCGGTTGCGCGTGACGTGCAGGGTCACCTCACCCCCCGCCCTCACGGTGGAGGGCAGGAGGCTGAAGCCGAAGTCGGTCTGGATCGCCGCGTCGGCGGCGGGCACGCAGGAGGTGAGGGCACCGGCACCCAGCAGTACGGCCGAGGCGAGGCATATCGCGCGCATGGTGAATCCTCCGGGTCCCCGAGGAGCAGCCGCGGACCTGTTCCGCTCACGTCACACATGCACCTCGATGCCCGAAACGCTAAGAAGACGCGCGCGACGGCGCGATCGCAGTAGCGCGAATGGGGCACGGGGGTGCGCCGCTCGGGGGAACACCGCCCCGGCGGCCGGGGGACGGCGACGGCGTGTCGCGCGTCCCCCGGCCGGGACCGGTGCTGCGGGGCGCCGTCAGTCGCCGACGCCCGGGAAGAGGTTCAGGAACGGATCCGCCGAGGCGGTCACGCCCCTGCTGTAGGGCGAGTCGAAGTCCCAGATCAGGAAGAGCAGGAAGGCGATCAACGCCGAGAAGAGCCCGGCGAGGACCAGTTCGCGTGTCGTTCTGCGGATCTGCAGCGCGAAGATCATCCCGATGGTGATGACGGCCCCGGCGACCAGCCCGAACCACACCACGCCCGGCATCGTCTCCCCGGTCGACTCGGCCCGGGCGATGCGGGCCTGGTTCGCCGCGGTCACCTGGTCCAGCAGCGGCTGGTAGGCCTGGGCCTCGAAGTCCGTCGCCGGCTCGTAGTCGGTGACGTCCTCGCGGATCCGCTCGAAGAGCTCGGCACCGCGCCCGGTGACCTCGCCCTTGTCGGCCATGGTGTCCCACTCGGTGGTCACGACATGGCTCACGTAGGTCCGGATGTCGTCGCGGATGCGGTCGCGTTCCTCGGCCGGATAGACCCGCACCCGCTCCGAGATCTCGTGCAGCGCGGTCGCCTCGGCCTGGACGTGGTCCTGTGCGGCGCTTCGCCCCTCCCAGACGCCGGCGATCGCCAGCCCCAGGACGATGGCGTACACGACGCCGATCCACATCGTCATGTACTCGATGACGTCCGGGGTCTCACTGGGGTCCTCGTCCTCGGGGGCCGCCCGGTGGCGGACGAAGGTGATGACGACCACCACGGCACAGGCGGCCAGCATCGCGAGGGTGAGAACAAGCCATTCCGGCAAGAGGTACCTCCAGGGCTTCAGGGGGTTCAGCGCGCACGCAGCGCGGCGACGGCCACCACCGCGGGCACCGTGACGAGCAGGACGAAGGTGAGCGGCGACAGCGTGCCCTTCGCCGGCCGTGGCCGCGGTGGTGCGGCGCGGTAGCGCGGGTAGTGCACGGGCGTCGCGGACGGGGCGGGCGCGGGGGTGGCCGGCGGCGCCGGCGGCGGGGGAGCGGGTTCCGGTGCGGGGGGCGGGGGCGCCGGCGGTACGGGCCTCGGGGCCGGCCGCGGCGGGGGTGGTGCGGGGCGGGGGGTGGGCGGTGCCGGCGGCGGCTCGGGCCTGGCCGTGGGGGTCGGATCCGGGGGTGGGGGCTTCGGTGGGGGCGGCGGGTCCGGTGTCGGCTTCGGCGGGGGCGTCGGCTTCGGCGGGGGCGTCGGGGTCGGAGTCGGCGTCGGGGAGGGGGTCGGCGTGGGTGTCGGGCACGGCCACGTCTTCTTGCTGCCCGCGTACGCCACCGCCTCGGTGCCGTCCGGCCCCGTCGAGGCGTACGCGCAGGCGTCGGCCACCGCGACCCCGGCCGGTGCGCCGACGAGCGCCCAGGTCAGCGTCGCCGCCGCCAAGGCCCGTCTCGCAAAGGCGGATTGAGTCGATAGGGGTCCATACACGACGAAGATCATGAGCCCTCCGTCGCCCGGACGGGCCGGAGTGCAAGGGGATTGCCCCGTACGAGGGATATCCGGGCATCACCGGTTTGATCCGCGGTCGCCCGCAGGTGGCTCGAAGTGCACTCGTGTGCGATGACTCGCGGTGCTCGACACAGGTTCCCGAAAGAAATTTGGCCGACGGTTGAACACAATCGCCGCCCCCATGCGTACTCATGACCGTGCGGCGGCGCAGCAGGGCGCTGCAACACCCTTGCGATTATGGGGAGTTGACGATGAAGACCTCCTGGCGGAGCGCCTCACTCGTGGCGAGCGCCGCGGCGGTCCTGGCGCTGACGACGGCGTGCGGTCAGGACAGCCCACCGGCGGCCAGCCAGAACGTGGGCGCCACGGCCGCGCCCGGGGACTACGGAAACATCGGCTCGGGCACCGCGGGCGCGGCGGGCGGCACCGCGACGAGCCAGCCGGCGGCACCGAGTGCCTCCAGCCCGTCCAACCCCGCCGGCAAGCTGTCCGTCTCCACCGCCGAGAAGGTCGGCAAGGTGGTCACCGACAGTCTCGGCCTCACCCTGTACCGGTTCGACCAGGACACCGAGCAGCCGCCCAAGTCGAACTGCGACGGTGACTGCGCCAAGACCTGGCCGCCGGTTCCGGCCGACGACGCCGAGGCCGGCGAGGGCATCGACAAGGCACTGCTCGGCTCGGTCACCCGGGCCGACGGCACCAAGCAGCTCACGGTCGGCGGCTGGCCCGCCTACCGCTACGCCAAGGACGTCAACGCCGGTGACGTCAAGGGTCAGGGTGTGGGCGGCAAGTGGTACGCGCTCGCCCCCGACGGCAAGAAGGCGCAGGGCGGTGCGGAAGCCGGCGCGGAGGGCGGCGGCGAAGCGGTGCAGGCCGGGCTGTCCACGCGCAACGACCCCAAGCTCGGCGAGATCGTCGTCGACAAGAAGGGCATGACCGTCTACCGGTTCAAGAAGGACGAGGCCTGGCCCAAGCCGGTCTCCAACTGCTCCGGTGCGTGCCTGGAGAAGTGGCCGCTCGTGGAGCCCGTCGACTTCGCCGACACCAAGGGCATCCAGAAGAAGGGCTACATGATCTTCGACCGGACCGACGGCAAGGGCAAGCAGCAGACGATCAACTGCTCGCCCATCTACACCTTCGCCGGCGACAAGGCCCCCGGTGACACCAACGGCCAGGGCGTGGGCGGCACCTGGTACGCCGTCCGGCCCGACGGCAAGCTGGTCGGCGCCTCGGAGTAGGAGAGAAACCTCCCCAGGGTGGATCAGCCCGTCCACCCGAAGCGCAGCCCCGGTCCACCCCTCCGTGCTCCACGGGGGGGTGGACCGTTTTGCCGTGCTTCATCTGAACTCGGCGAATTCCTGACACTCTCCCCCTCCCGAACCGGAACGCTCCGGAATGCCCCGGGCACTGTTCGTCATGTGTTCGAAGGGCATGCGCAGGGGTATCAATTCGGCACGTGCCGCAGGCAGTGACCGGGAACGGATGGTCAATTTCCGTTTCGGGTCGCTCCATTGGCGGGCGATCAGTAGCCTCTGCTCGAACACCGGATCGCCTACGCCTTGGAGAGATAGATGGAGCGTCCCGCCTGGGCCCCACGGAGCATCGACATCTCGGTGCCCAGCGTTTCCCGGATGTACGACTACTACCTGGGCGGATCGCACAACTTCGAGGTCGACCGGGAAGCGGCCCGCAGGGCCATGGAGTTCATGCCGGGACTTCCCAAGGTCATGCAGGCGAACCGCGCGTTCATGCGCCGCGCCGTGCGCTACGCGGCCGACGAGGGCATCTCCCAGTTCCTCGACATCGGCTCGGGCATCCCCACCTTCGGCAATGTGCACGAGGAGGCGCAGACCGCCCGTCCCGGCGCCCGCGTGGTGTACGTCGACCACGACCCGGTGGCCGTGGCGCACAGCCAGGCGGTCCTGGACGGCAACGAGGACACGGGCGTCGTCGCCGCGGACCTGCGCAAGCCCCAGGAGATCCTGCGCAGCCCCGAGGTGGAGCGGCTGATCGACCTGAATCAGCCAGTGGCGCTGCTCCTCGTTGCCATACTGCACTTCGTGGAAGACGAGGACGACCCGTACGGGGCCGTGGCCGAACTGGGCGAGGCGCTCGCGCCGGGCAGTCTGCTCGTGCTCACCCACGCCTCCTACGAGGGGATCCCGCTGCCGCCGGAGCGGGCCGGGGGCGCGGTGGACGTGTACAGGGACATCCGCAACCCGCTGATCATGCGCTCGCGCGAGGAGATCGCGCGGTTCTTCGAGGGGTACGACATGGTGGAACCCGGACTGGTGCCGCCGCCGCTCTGGCGGCCCGACACCGCACCGGACGACGAGGATCCGTACGCGTTCTCCGGGTTCGCGGGCGTGGGGCGTACCGCGTGACCGCGGAACCGGACGGGCCGGAGGGCAGACTGCGCCGGTTCGCGACGATCTGGAGCCGGGCCGTCTTCCCGGTGACCTCGACGTCGTCGACCCGGCCCGAGTTCGAGGCGCAACTGCTGCCCCAGGCGCGGCGGCTGAGCGAGGCACTGCTGGCCCGGAACTTCGACTCCGAGGCGGGCAGGGCGGTCGGAGCCGCCCTGGTGAACGTGCACTGCACCGATCCGGAGGCGCTCAGCCGCACCCTGGACTGCGTCGACGCCTACCTGGTCCTGTACTGCGGGGGCGACGGCGACCAGGAGGACTTGCGGGCCCGGTGCGCACGGCTCCAGCACGCGATGGCGGCCGGTTTCGCCCGGGCGCTGCGCGAGCGGACCCTGGCCGAGCAGGAGGCCATCGCACAGGCCGCCCTCCAGGCGCAGGGCGTGGTGGCGCAGGCCCTGCACGCGAGCGAGGCGCGTTTCCGCGCCGTCTTCGAGGGCGCGGCCATAGGAATCGGCATGGCCGACCTCGAAGGCAACATACTGCAGGTCAACGGTGCGCTGCTGCGCATGTTCGGGGTCTCCGAGCAGACGCTGCGCAGCCGCAACGTCCGGGAGTGGACCCATCCCGACGACGCTCCCCAGACCTGGCGGCTCTACGACGAACTCGTACGGGGCGAGCGGGAGCACTACCACCTGGAAAAGGCGTTCTACCGCCCCGACGGAACCGTCCTGTGGACGAACCTGACGGTCTCCCTGCTGCGCGACGCCGACGGAGACCCGCAATACCAGCTCGCCCTCATGGAGGACACCACCGAGCGGCGGCTGCTCAACCTGCGGCTGCGCTACGAGGCCACGCACGACGCGCTGACCGGGCTGCCGAACCGCACGTTCTTCTTCGAACGCCTGGAGAAGGCCCTGGGCGCCGGGCAAGGCCAGCGGTTCGGGTTGTGCTACCTGGACCTCGACGGGTTCAAGACCATCAACGACAGCCTCGGCCACGCGGCCGGCGACCGGCTGCTGGTGGAGGTCGCCGACCGGCTGCAGGCTTGCGCCACGGCACCGGGCGAGATGGTCGCGCGGCTCGGCGGTGACGAGTTCGTGGCGCTGACCACCGGGCCCGACACCCAGCGCGACGTCGACGAACTCGCCGGGCGCATCATGAACGCGCTGCTGGCGCCGATCAGCGTGGACGGCCGGGAGCTCACCGTGCGCGGCAGCATCGGCATCGTCGAGGGCCCGGCCGGGGAGCGCAGCCCGGCGGAGGTGCTGCGCAGCGCGGACATCACCATGTACCGGGCCAAGTCGGCGGGCGGTAACCGCTTCGAACTCGCCGATCCGGAGGCGGACGCCCGGGCCATCACGCGTCACGGGCTGACCACGGCGCTGCCGACGGCGCTGGAGCGGGGCGAGTTCTTCATCGAGTACCAGCCGCTGGTGCACCTCGGCGACGGCAGCGTCCGGGGCGCCGAGGCCCTGGTGCGCTGGCTGCACCCGCAGCACGGGGTGCTCGGCCCGGACCGGTTCATCCCGCTCGCCGAGCACACCGGCCTGATCGTGCCGCTGGGCCGGTGGGTGCTGGAGCAGTCGGTGCGCCAGGCCCGCGAGTGGCAGGAACTGCAGGGCGGTGCCGAGGCGGTGGGTCCGCTGCGGATCAACGTGAACCTGTCGCCGTGCCAGTTGACGCACCCCGGACTGGTGCAGGACACGGTCGACATCCTGGAGCGCACGGGCGTCGAGCCGGACGCGCTGTGTTTGGAGGTCACGGAGTCGGCGCTGATCGGGGCGGACGACGATCTGCTCAAGCCGCTGCGGCGGCTGGCGGAGATGGGTGTCGACATCGCCCTGGACGACTTCGGGACGGGCTACTCCAACCTCGCCAACCTGCGCCGGCTGCCGGTCAGCATCCTGAAGCTGGACCGGTCCTTCACCCAGAGCATGCAGCAGTTCCCGGCGGACCCCGTCGACCTGAAGATCGTCGAGGGGATCGTCTCCCTGGCCCACAGCCTGGACCTGGCCGTGACGGTGGAAGGCGTGGAGACGGGAGCCCAAGCCGACCAGCTGCGCATCCTGGGCTGTGACACTGCCCAGGGCTGGTACTACGCGAGGCCGGGCCCGCCGGAGCGGCTGCACGAACTGGCACTGGTGGACGCCACGGGGTGACGCCCGGGGCCGCTGCGCGGAGCCGGATCAGGCGCCCAGCCCGCGCAGCAGCAGTGCGAGGCCGCCCCGTGGCCGGTCGACGAACTCCTGCACCTGGCGTCCTCCCACCGGCCGATCGCCGGCCACCCACCGGTGCGATAGCCGCAGCCGTACGGCAGCAGGGCGTCCGCGCGTCGTCACGGCCCGCGGGGCTCACCGCTCCAGCAGCATCCGCTGCAGCTCCCGCGCGGCCCGGGGCGGCGCCACGTCGCTGCGGTGGGCCAGCGCGATCGTCCGGTGCAGGCCGGGCCGGGCCAGTGGCGTCACCCGCAGGCCGCGACCCGACCTCGCCGCGACCATCCGGGGCACCACGGCGACGCCCAGCCCGGCCCGTACGAAACCCAGCACCGCGTCCATCTCCCCGCCCTCGACGGCGAAGTCGGGTTCGAACCCCTCGGCCCGGCACGCCGCCACGGTCAGCTCGCGCAGGTCGTAGCCGTGCCGGAACATCACCAGGCGCTCGCCCTCCAGGTCGGAGATGCGAACCACGCGGCGATCCCGGCCGGGACGCGGGGTGTCCGGCGAGGAGACCACGACCAGGTCCTCACGCAGCAGTTCCACCGTCGTGAGCGCGGGCGACGGGGTCGGCAACGGCAGCACCACCAGTGCCAGGTCCAGCGCGCCGCGCGCGAGTTCCCGCACCAGGTCGTGCGAGCCGCCCTCCTCGATCAGCAGCCGGATGCCGGGATAGCGGTCGTGGAAGGCCCGCAGGACGTCCGGCAGCAGCCCCGTGCACAGACTCGGCGTCGCCCCCAGCCGCACCCGGCCGCTACGCAGCTGCACCAGTTCCTGCACCTCGTGCCGGGCCGTGTCCGCGTCGGCCAGGATGCGGCGGGCCAGTGGCAGGAGTGCCTCCCCGGCGTCCGTGAGCGTGATGTTGCCCCGGGCACGCAGGAACAGGTCCGCGCCCAGCTCCCGCTCCAGCGCCTTGATCTGCTGCGACAGCGACGGCTGCGCGACATGGACCAGATCGGCGGCCCGGGTGAAGTGCCGGGTCTCGGCGACGGCCACGAAGTACTGGAGCTGCTGGAACTGCATCCTCGTACGATAGCCGTTCCCTATGGAATCAAGCCGGACCATGTCTTGGACCGATCGCTCCCCCGTCCGTAGCGTGCTGTCCATGGCTCTGGCAACGCGGACGGACCGGCGGCCGTCCTTCGCACGCACCGTGTGGGACTCCACCGTCGGCAAGAAGACCGTGATGGCGGTCAGCGGTCTGATCATGCTGCTGTACCTGGTCGTCCACATGATCGGAAACCTGAAGATCTTCTTCGGGGCGGGCGAGTTCAACCACTACGCCCACTGGCTGCGCACCGTCGGCGAGCCGTTCATGCACTACGAGTGGACGCTCTGGCTGGTCCGCGTGGTGCTGGTCGTCGCCGTCGTCGCCCACGCCACCTCGGCGTACCAGCTCAGCCGCCGCGACATCAGGGCCCGGCCCGGCAAGTACGTGCACAGGAAGGCACAGGCGAGCTATGCGACGCGGACCATGCGCTGGGGCGGCATCATCCTCGGCCTGTTCATCGTGTGGCACATCCTCGACCTGACGACCGGCACCGTGCACGCCGGCGGCTTCCAGGAGGGCCACCCGTACCAGAACGTCGTGGACACCTTCTCCACCTGGTACGGCAACGTCGTCTACATCGTCGCGATGCTCGCGCTCGGCCTGCACATCCGGCACGGCTTCTGGAGCGCGGCGCAGACCCTCGGCGTGGGCAGCCGCACCCGCGACCGCGCCCTGAAGACCATCGCGAACGTCCTCGCACTGCTGCTCACGGCCGGCTTCGTCGCCGTACCCGTGGCCGTCATGACCGGAGTGGTGAGCTGACATGACCTCTTACGCGGACTACGTGACCGGCGAGCCGGTCGTCGACTCCAAGGCCCCCTCCGGCCCTGTTCACGAGCGGTGGGACACACGCCGCTTCGAGGCCAAGCTGGTCAACCCCGCCAACCGGCGCAAGCACACCGTCATCGTGGTCGGCACCGGCCTCGCCGGCGGCTCCGCCGGGGCCACCCTCGCCGAACAGGGCTACCACGTCGTCCAGTTCTGCTACCAGGACTCGCCGCGCCGCGCCCACTCCATCGCCGCGCAGGGCGGCATCAACGCCGCGAAGAACTACCGCAACGACGGCGACTCCGTCCACCGGCTGTTCTACGACACCGTCAAGGGCGGCGACTTCCGGGCCCGCGAGTCCAACGTCCACCGGCTGGCGCAGATCTCCGTCGAGATCATCGACCAGTGCGTGGCCCAGGGTGTGCCGTTCGCCCGTGAGTACGGCGGGCTGCTCGACACCCGCTCGTTCGGCGGCGTGCAGGTCTCGCGCACGTTCTACGCCCGCGGCCAGACGGGCCAGCAGCTCCTCCTCGGCGCCTACCAGGCGCTCAGCCGGCAGATCGCCGCCGGGAACGTCGAGATGCACCCGCGGACCGAGATGCTCGACCTGGTCGTCGTCGACGGGCGGGCACGCGGCATCGTGGCCCGTGACCTCGTCACCGGACGCATCGACACGTACTTCGCGGACGCGGTCGTCCTCGCCTCCGGCGGCTACGGCAACGTCTTCTACCTGTCGACGAACGCCATGAACTCCAACGCCACCGCGATCTGGCGGGCCCACCGGCGCGGGGCGTACTTCGCCAACCCGTGCTTCACCCAGATCCACCCCACCTGCATCCCGCGCACCGGCGACCACCAGTCCAAGCTGACGCTGATGAGCGAGTCGCTGCGCAACGACGGACGGATCTGGGTGCCGCGAGCGAAGGGCGACCAGCGGCCCCCGAACGAGATCCCCGAGGACGAGCGCGACTACTACCTTGAGCGCATCTACCCGTCCTTCGGCAACCTCGTCCCGCGCGACATCGCCTCCCGCGCCGCGAAGAACGTCTGCGACGAGGGCAGGGGAGTGGGGCCCGGCGGCCAGGGCGTGTACCTGGACTTCGCCGACGCCATCGAGCGGATGGGGCGCCAGGCCGTCGAAGCCAAGTACGGCAACCTCTTCGACATGTACCAGCGGATCACCGACGAGGATCCGTACGAGGTGCCGATGCGGATCTACCCCGCCGTGCACTACACGATGGGCGGCCTGTGGGTCGACTACGACCTGCAGACCACGGTCCCCGGGCTGTTCGCGATCGGCGAGGCCAACTTCTCCGACCACGGCGCCAACCGGCTCGGCGCCTCCGCGCTGATGCAGGGACTCGCGGACGGCTACTTCGTCCTCCCCTCGACGATCAACGACTACCTGGCCCGCAACCCGCACCACGAGTCGGTGACCGACGAACACCCCGTCGTCCAGGAGGTGCTGGCCGAAACACAGGACCGGCTCAACCTGCTGCTGTCCGTGGACGGCGACCGCACCCCCGACTCCTTCCACCGCGAAGTCGGCGAACTCATGTGGGAGTTCTGCGGCATGGCCCGCACCGACTCGGGACTGCGCAAGGCACTGGAGCGCATTCCGCAGATCCGCGAGGAGTTCTGGCGGCGCATCAAGGTGCCCGGCACCGGCGAGGAGTTCAACCAGTCGCTGGAGAAGGCCAACCGCGTCGTCGACTACCTGGAGCTCGCCGAGCTGATGTGCCTCGACGCACTGCACCGCGAGGAGTCCTGCGGCGGCCACTTCCGCGAGGAGTCCCAGACGCCCGACGGCGAGGCCGCCCGCAAGGACGAGGAGTTCGGCTACGCCGCCGCCTGGGAGTTCACCGGCACCGGCGAGGCTCCCGTCCTGCACAGGGAAGACCTGGTCTTCGAGTACGTCCACCCCACCCAGCGGAGCTACGCATGAAGCTCACCCTGCGCGTCTGGCGGCAGAAGAACGCCGACGCCGACGGCACGATGTCCACGTACGAGGTGGACGGCATCTCGCCCGACATGTCGTTCCTGGAGATGCTCGACACGCTCAACGAGGAGCTCATCGTCAAGGGCGAGGACCCCGTCGCCTTCGACCACGACTGCCGCGAGGGCATCTGCGGTGCGTGTTCGCTCGTCATCAACGGCGATGCGCACGGGCCCGAGCGGACCACCACCTGTCAGTTGCACATGCGCTCCTTCGAGGACGGCGACACGATCGACGTGGAGCCGTGGCGGGCGTCGGCGTTCCCGGTGATCAAGGACTTGGTCGTGGACCGGTCGGCGTTCGACCGGATCATCCAGGCCGGCGGGTACATCACCGCGCCGACCGGGGCGGCGCCCGAGGCGCATGCCACGCCGGTGCCGAAGCCGGATGCCGACCTCGCCTTCGAGCACGCGGAGTGCATCGGGTGCGGGGCGTGTGTGGCGGCCTGTCCCAACGGGGCGGCGATGCTGTTCACGTCCGCCAAGATCAACCATCTGAACGTGCTGCCGCAGGGGGCGCCCGAGCGGGAGACGCGGGTGCTGGACATGGTGGAGCAGATGGACGAGGAGGGGTTCGGGGGGTGCACCCTCGCGGGTGAGTGCGCCACCGCCTGCCCGAAGGGCATCCCGTTGATGTCCATCACGAGCATGAACAAGGAGTGGTTGCGGGCGGCGCGGAAGGTGAAGCGGTAGCCCCGCAGCGCCGTAAAGGCTCCGGTGCTGCGGCGGCTGCGGGCGGGGTGTGGCTGGTCGCGCAGTTCCCCGCGCCCCTTGCCGGGGCGTCGTCACACGCCGGGGTCCGCCAGGAGGGGGCCGAGCGGGCCCAGGTCCAGGTTGAGGTCGCTGCGGCGCAGGCCGTGTTGCGCGCAGAGTTCGTCCATGCGCTCGTCCAGCAGCATCAGCGCTGTGCCGAGCCGGTCCTCCTGCTCGGCGCTGAGCGTCCCCTCGTCGAAGCGGCGCACCGCCTGGCGTTCCATGAGCTGCCGCAGGAGTTCCACGACGGTCAGGACCAGGGCCGCCAGGTCGTTCGTGACCCGCTCGGGGTCGAGGTCCAGCGCGTGGGTGCGCGGCGCGGTCACAGCGGCCCGCTGTCCGGCCAGGGGGCGGGAACCCGGTCGCTGACCGATGCCAGCAGGGCGTGCAGGGAGATCCGCACCAACGGCACGTCGGCGATGGCCAGCACCAGGTCACCGCTGATCACGACGCCGGTTGCCAGCACCCGGTCGAGCAGGTCGACGAGCGGCACCCCGACGGGCGCGTACGGCTCCTCCCCGTCCCAGGGCACCGCCGTGCGGCCGGCGCCGCCGGCCACCGGCACGGTCATGCGCCGGCCTCCTGGTGTGCGGCGCCCGCCAGCTCGTCCGGCCGGACGAAGGAGTACGGGATCCAGGGCCCTGACATGGTGACCTCCACGGCCGAAGGGCGGGTGTCGCGGGCCAGTTCGCCGACGGCCCGGACGAACGCGTCACGCCGTGCGTCGTCGACCAGATAGGCGGCATTGAGGAGTTGGGGCACGCTCCGGCCGGTCAGCTGCTCGCTCTGCGGCCGGTGCCGTGTCGCGGCGACCGCGTACCGTCGCAGCTCCCGGTCGACGGCGTGCGCCTGCGCCAGGGCCCGCTCGCGCGACTCGCGTTCGGTGCGCCGCCTGTCGCTCGCCCGCCGCAGGTACGACCGCCCGCCGACGGGTTCCGCCCCGGCGGCAGCGGCGGCCGAAGCGGTGGTGCCGGGGCCGTGCACCTTCACCGCCCACTCGGTGCGGTCGCGCAGCCGGTCCAGCAGGGCGCGCAGGGACGTCTCCCGGGCGGACACGGCCCGGACCGCGTTGCCGTCGTCCAGATACAGCGTCGCCATCGGCAGGGGTACGACGGTGCCCGCGCTCGCGGCCGTCTCCACGCCCCGGTGGTGGGCGCGGGCGCAGCGCTCCAGCTCCTCGGGCCGGCCCAGCCGCTCCGCGAGCGCCGCCTCGCCGAAGTCCGCCGCCGGAACGTCCTGCACGACCAGGTGGAGCGGGCCTGTGGCCAGGGTCCGCAGCGGGCCGCCGCCGTCATGGCCCGGCGTCACCGAGAGCACCTCGTCCGGCGGAGGGGCGTCCGTCACGGCGAACACGCAGGTGACGGTGGGGCGCGACGCGTCCGGTCGCGTCGCGGCCGCCCGGTCGGTCAGGGCCCCGCTCATCGGGTCACCTCCGTGGTGTCGGGACCGGCTTCCTCCAGGGCCTCGAGACGGGCACGCAGTTGGGCGTTCTCCTCGCTGAGCGCGTCACGCGCGGCGCGCGAGGACAGCGCCGGGTCCGTCTCCCACCAGTCGATGCCCGCCTTCTTGGCCGTCTCGACCGAGGCGATGAACAGGCGCAGCCGGATGGTGAGCAGTTCGATGTCGAGCAGGTCGATCTTGATGTCGCCGGCGATGACGATGCCCTTGTCCAGAACGCGTTCGAGCAGGTCCGCGAGGCTCCCGCTGGGCGGCCCCGCAGGCTGCGCTCCCGCCCCGGGCCAGGTGCCGAGGTCGGTCACGAAGCGCCCCCGCGGTAGTGGTGGCCGGTGTACCGGACGGGGCTGTCGAGGCGGGCGAGCAACCGCTCCTCCTCTTCCTCGAAGGCCGCCTCGTCGATGGCGCCCTCCTCCAGGGCCCGGTTGAGTGCCGCCAGGCGTGCCTGCACCGCACGCGGGTCGCCCAGTTGCCGTTCGGCCTCCTGGAGCAGGTGGTCGGCGACCCAGAGCGTGCCGCGCACCGGGGCCAGCGGCAGCAGCAGGAGCCCGCTCACGAGTCCCACCGCGTCACCGTCCGGCCGGGGCGGACTGCGCGTCGACGAAGCTGTAGCACGGCAGCGGGCCGGTCACACTGAGCGTCAGCCTGTCCCCGACGTCACGAGCCTGCGCGGTCACGGCCTGCCGGAAGCGCTGCTCGTCGGCGGAACGCACCAGGAACGACGTGCTCAGCACCTGCTCGTCGTCGACCGGTCCCGGCGCCGTGCGTACGGCGAGCGGGGTCAGGCGGGCCAGCACCTCCCGGGCCGCGTCCCGGGCCGCGCGCGCGACCCCCTTGGCGAGCGCCTCGCCGAGCCGTACGTTCGCCTCGTACCCGGGGCGCCGGCGGGTGCGGCGGGCGAGCGCGCGCAGGGTGTCGTCCCGGCGTACGAGATCGGCGAAGTGGCCGGGCACTACGGCGCCCTTCACGTTCATCTCGACGCAGCCCCGTACCCCGTCGAGCTGTGTGGTCAAGCGGGTCCGGTCGGAGCGCAGTTGGACGCACAGCGCCGCCGCGTCGGGGGTGAGGACCGCGAAACGCATGGGCAGCACGGGGCCCTGCGCGGCGAGTTCGCCGAGCACGGCCTGATGCGCCATCAGGTCCCGTCGCCTCGCCCGGACCGATGCCGGGGCGTCCGAGACCGCGGCGCACAGCCCGGCCTCGGTCAGCAGCCGCACCGCCGCACCGTCCACCCCGGGCGCCCGAGGGGGCCGGACGCCCGCGGAGGCGATGCCGTAGACGTACAGGGTGCCGAGCGTGCCGGCGGTGGTGGGGGCGGCGGTGGCCGTCACGGTCATTCCTCCTCGGCCTTGCGGCGACGGGGCCGCGGGCGGTCGTCGTCACTGCGGCGCCTGCGCGCCGGCCGCGAGGCCCGCTCGGCGCGGGCGTCGGCATCGTCGTCGACCACGTCGTCCTCCGGCTCGTCCTCCGGGCTGAGGACGTCGCGGACCTTGTCGGTCAGGGAGCGGGCGGTGCGCTTGGCACCCGCCTTGCCGACGGTCCTGGCGACCGGTCCGCCGAACAGCTCGGGCACGGTCTTGGAACGCGCATCGTGCTCGAGATCCAGGCGGTTGCACGCCTCCGCGAACCGCAGATAGGTGTCGACACTCGCGACCACGATGCGGGCGTCGACCTTGAGGATCTCGATCCCGACCAGGGAGACGCGCACGAAGACGTCGATCACCATGCCGCGGTCGAGGATCAGCTCCAGCACGTCGTAGAGGGTTCCGGCGCGGGGCGCACAGACGATCTCGTCGCTGTAGACGGTCATGCGGCGGTCCTTCCGGTCGGCGGTTGCGGCGGTCCGGTCACTGGTCCTGGGCGCCGCGCCGGAAACGCGCGATCCGGCGGTACTGCACCAGCTCGCCCGCCGCGTCCAGCTCCACCCGGTACGTCGCGAGCAGACTCGTGGTGTCGGGGATGCGGGCCAGTTCGAGCACGTCGACGTCGACGACCCAGCCGTCGTCCTCGCCCCTGCACACCGCCGAAACCCCCTCGAGGCGGTGGCTGATCAGCTCCGCCAGCGCCTCGGCGGCGTGCCGGGCCGCCTCCCCGGCACCGCGCACGGGGCGTCGCCGCTTGGTGGACGAGGCCGAGCCGCCTCGTCGCTCGTCGCCTCCGTGTTCTGTCATGCAGCTCACTCTGGCCGCAGCGGCGCCGGTGCGCGTGTCCGGCTGGGCCATCCGGGCCCTGCCCGGGGCGCGAGCCGTTCAGCAACCTCACACCCGTTCTCTCGGCACATGACACGCGACGGTCAGGCGGTGTCGGGAGAACAGAGGCGAAGGCCCGCTCAGCGCCCCGCCTCACCGAACCGGCCCGTGACCAGGAGAGAGCCATGACCGGCGTACTGACCGTCGACCGCCCCGCGCAGCCCGCGGCCCCCACCCGCTACACCGTCGCCCTCGCCCGGAACGAGGAGGACGTGCGGGCCGCCCAGCGGCTGCGGCACGACGTCTTCGCCGGGGAGCTGGGCGCCCTGCTGGCCGGCCCGCAGCCCGGCCTCGACGTCGACTCCTTCGACGCGTACTGCGACCACCTGCTCGTCCGGGAGGAGACGACCGGCCAGGTCGTCGGCACCTACCGGCTGCTGCCGCCGGAGCGCGCGGCGGTGGCCGGACGGCTCTACTCCGAGGGCGAGTTCGATCTGAGCGCGCTCGACGGGATCCGGCCGCAGCTCGTCGAGGTCGGCCGCTCCTGCGTGCACCCCGACCACCGTGACGGCGCGGTCATCAGCCTCATCTGGGCCGGCATCGCCCGCTACATGGTCGACCGCGGTCACGAGTGGCTGGCCGGCTGCTGCTCCGTCCCGCTCGCCGACGGCGGCACCCTCGCCTCCGCCACCTGGGACCGGGTGAGCGGCCGGCACCTCGCCCCGGAGGAGTTCCGGGTCCGGCCGCTGCTGCCGTGGACGCCGGGCCCCGCGCCCGCGACCCGCGTCGAACTGCCCGCCCTGCTGCGCGGATACCTGCGCCTCGGTGCCTGGGTGTGCGGCGAACCGGCCCACGACCCGGACTTCGGCGTCGCCGACCTGTACGTGCTGCTGCCGATGAGCCGCGTCAACGCGCGCTACCTGCGCCACTTCCTCTCCCTCGTACCGGCCTGATGAGCGCCTGGCTACCCACCGCACCCTGCACGCCCGAGGCCTGTGTCCGGGCGCCGGCGGCCGTGCGGGTGCGGGACGTGCCGCGTGCCGTGCTGCGGCTCGGCGCGGTCGTGCTGCTCCTGATCGCGGGGATCGCGCTGACACCCTTCGGCGCCCGGATACCGGCGTCGCTGGTCCGGCGCTGGTGCCGGTGGATCGTACGGGCCGCCGGCGTCCGGATCCGGATCACCGGCGACGCCGCCCCCACCGGGGGTCTGCTGCTGGTCGCCAACCACATCTCCTGGCTGGACATACCGCTGCTCGCCGCCGTACGCCCCGCCCGGATGCTCGCCAAGACGGAGGTGCGGCACTGGCCCGTCGCCGGTGCGCTGGCCGCGCGCGGCGGAACCCTGTTCATCGACCGGGACCGGCTGCGGGCCCTCCCGGACACCGTCGCCCGGATCGCCGCGGCCCTGCGCGAGGGCACCGCGGTCGCGGCCTTCCCCGAGGGCAGCACCTGGTGCGGCCGGGCCCAGGGCACCTTCCGCCGGGCCGTCTTCCAGGCCGCCCTGGACGCCGGCGTACCGGTCCAGCCGGTCCGCCTCGGCTACCGGCTGGGTGACGGCAGGGCCACCACGGTTCCCGCCTACGTCGGTGAGGACACGCTGCTGGCCTCCCTGTGGCGGGTGACGACGGCCCGCGGCCTGATCGCGGAGGTCGAGGTACGCGATGCCCTACCGCCGGGCAGCAGCCCCGACCGCCGCGCCCTCGCCCGCGCGGCACAGCCGCAGGAGACAGCCCCGCCGGCCTGGACGCACACGGTGCTGGTGGCGTAGAGGCGCCCGGCTGTCAGCTGGGCCCACCGGCATGAGCGGCACCGGACTTGAGCGGGGCCCGGCGTGCATGCGCGGCACCGGATGCCGGCGGGGCCCGGCGCGCAAGCGCGGCATCGGACTTCAACGGGTCGGCGCGGGAGCCGCGCTACCGGACTTCGGCGGGCGGGCGTGTGCGCCCCGGACCTCAGCGGCCCCCGGACAGCGCACGGGCCAGATACGGTGCCGTCCGGCTGTTCGCCGAGCGGGCGACGTCCGCGGGCGGGCCCGCGGCCACGACGCGGCCTCCCGCGTCACCGCCGCCCGGGCCGAGGTCGATCACCCAGTCCGCGCCCGCGACGACCGACATGTCGTGCTCGACGACGATCACCGTGTGCCCTGCGTCGACCAGGCCGTGCAACTGGCGCATCAGGACGTCCACGTCCGCCGGGTGCAGCCCGGTCGTGGGCTCGTCGAGGAGGTACAGCGTGTGGCCGCGGCGGCCGCGCTGCAGTTCGCTCGCCAGCTTGATGCGCTGGGCCTCGCCTCCGGAGAGCTCGGTCGCGGGCTGGCCGAGGCGGAGGTAGCCCAGGCCGACGTCGAGCAGGGTGCCGAGGCTGCGGGCCACGGCCGGGGTGTCCGCGAAGAACTCCGCCGCGCTCTCCACCGTCAGATCCAGCACCTGCGCGATGTCCCGCCCCCGGTGCGTCACCTCCAGCGTCTCCGGGTTGTAACGGGCCCCGCCGCAGTCCGGGCAGGGCGCGTAGGTGCTCGGCAGGAACAGCAGCTCCACGCTGACGAACCCTTCGCCCTGGCAGGTCTCGCAGCGCCCGCCCGCCACGTTGAAGGAGAACCGCCCGACGCCGAAACCGCGTTCGCGCGCGCCCTCGGTGGCCGCGAACACCTTGCGTACGACGTCGAAGAGGCCGGTGTAGGTGGCGAGGTTGGAACGCGGGGTGCGGCCGATGGGCTTCTGGTCGACCGAGACCAGCCGGCCCACGCCCGCCGAGTCCTCTGTGATCTCGCCGATGAGCGTCGACTTGCCGCTGCCGGAGACGCCGGTGACAGCGGTGAAGACGCCGAGCGGGAACTCCGCCGTCACACCACGCAGGTTGTGCCGCGTGGTCGGGCCGGTCCTCAGTCGGCCCGTCGCCTCGCGCACCTTCCGGGCCGGGGCGGCACAGCCGCCGAAGAGGTAGCGGGCCGTCGCCGACTCCTCGACCCCCGCCAGCCCGGCCACCGGGCCGCTGTGCAGCACCCGCCCGCCGTGCTCACCCGCGTCCGGACCGACGTCGACCAGCCAGTCGGCGGCGCGCACCACGTCCAGGTGGTGCTCCACCACGAACACCGAGTTCCCGGACGCCTTCAGCCGCGCCAGCACCGTGAGCAGCGCCTCGGTGTCCGCCGGGTGCAGTCCGGCCGACGGCTCGTCGAGGACGTAGACGACCCCGAACAGGCCGGAGCGCAGCTGGGTGGCGAGGCGCAGGCGCTGCAGTTCGCCCGCGGAGAGGGTGGGAGTCGGCCGGTCGAGGCTGAGGTAGCCGAGCCCCAGCTCGACGACCGGCGCGATACGGGACCTCAGGTCGTCGGTGAGCACCCGGGCGGCCTCCGAGCCCGCGTCGAGACCGGCGGCCAGTTCCACCAGCGGCAGCGCCGCCAGCTCGCCGATGGTCCGGCCGCCGAAGGTCACCGCCAGGGCCTCGGGGCGCAGCCGGCTGCCGCCGCACGCCGGGCAGGGCGCACTGGTGAGGAACCGCTCCGCCCTGGCCCGCAGGGTTGCGCTCTTGGAGTCCGAGAACGTCTTCATCACGTACCGGTGGGCGCTCATGTACGTGCCCTGGTACGGCCGTTGGATCCGGTCGGCGTCCCGCACGGGGTGCACCGTGACGACCGGCTGCTCCTCCGTGAACAGGATCCACTCCCGTTCGCCGGCGGGCAGCTCCCGCCACGGCCGGTCCACGTCGTGGCCGAGCGCGTCGAGGACGTCCCGCAGGTTCTTGCCCTGCCAGGCCCCCGGCCACGCCGCGATCGCCCCGTCGCGGATCGACAGCGACGGGTCGGGGACCAGCAGTTCCTCGCTCGTACGGTGCACCTGCCCGAGCCCGTGGCACTCCGGGCAGGCCCCCACCGCCGTATTGGGCGAGAAGGCGTCGGAGTCGAGCCGCTCGGCGCCGGGCGGATAGGTGCCGGCCCGGGAGAACAGCATGCGCAGGGAGTTGGAGAGGTTGGTGACGGTGCCGACGGAGGAGCGCGAGGTGGGCGCCGCGCGGCGCTGCTGGAGCGAGACCGCCGGGGGCAGACCCGTGATCTCCCCGACCTTCGGCGCGCCGACCTGGTGGATCAGCCGGCGTGCGTACGGCGCCACCGACTCGAAGTAGCGCCGCTGCGCCTCCGCGTAGATCGTGCCGAACGCCAGCGACGACTTGCCCGAGCCGGACACGCCGGTGAACACGGCCAGCACGTCCCGGGGGATGTCGACGTCGACGCCCCGGAGATTGTGCTCGCGTGCTCCGCGGACACGGACGTACGGGTCATGAGGGTCGCGGTCGTGCATGGGTAACGACTCTAACCGGATCTAGCCGGAGGTGATCGCGGCCAGCCGCCGGTAGGAGTCGAGCAGGGCCTCGCGGTCGTACGTGCTGGTCGTGACGAGGACCTCCTGGGGGCCCGTCTCCTTCAGCAGCGTCTCCAGCTCGTGCGCCACCTGGTCCTCGGTGCCGGCGATGTGGCCGGTCAGGCCCGACTCGTAGAAGCCGCGCTCCTTGGCCGTCATCGTGCGGGTCTCCACGAGCTCGGCGGGCGGCAGCGGCGGGAAGGTGCCGTGAGTGCGGGAGTGCGCCATGGACCAGGCCTCCGGGATCAGCAGCCGCCGCGCCTCCTCGGGGGTGCCGGCCACGGCGATCGTGCCGGAGACCACGACGTAGGGCTCCGCGGCCCAGGGGGAGGGGCGGAACATCTCGCGGTAGTGGTCGATGCCGCGCCGCATCCTGTCCCGGTTCCGGAGGTCGCCGATGACCATGGGCAGGCCCGCGCGGGCGGCGATGCCGGCGCCCTCGCCCATGGCCAGGACGAACGGCGGCACGCTCAGGCCCTCGGCGGGCCGGGCGTGGACCCCGGTGGGGGAGGTGCCCCGGAACCACCCGAGCAGCTCCGCCAGCTGGGCCTCGAAGTCGTCGGCGTCGTCCTTGCCGCGGCCCAGGGCCCGGCGCACCCCGTCCGTGAAACCGACGGACCTGCCGAGGCCCATGTCGATCCGTCCGGGGAACAGCGACTCCAGCACGCCGAACTGCTCGGCCACGACCAGCGGCCGGTGGTTGGGCAGCATCACCCCGCCGGTGCCGACCCGGATCGTCCGGGTCGCGCCCGCGACGGCCGCGGCCAGCACGGTCGGAGCGGAGCCGGCGACCCCGGGCACGCCGTGGTGCTCGGAGACCCAGACGCGGTGGTAGCCGAGCCGCTCCAGCTCCCGCGCCAGCCGCACGGTGTCGCGCAGCGCCTCGGGGTGGGTGTGCCCCTCGCGGGTGCGGGAGCGGTCGAGGACGGACAGGCGCACGGGATCCATGCCAGGTTCTACGCCGGGCGGCCCCGCCGGTATTCCGCCGCCCCGCGTGGACCGTCACCGGAAAACCGGGTGACCGCGTCCGGGCACGTCAGGACAATGTCGCGGTACCTCGTAGCGAAAGGCGGCCGACCGTGACCGTCCCCAACGTCCTGCTCTCCGGCATCGTCGGATCGACCGCCTACGGCCTGGCCCGCCCGGGCTCGGACGTCGACCGCCTCGGCCTGTTCGCCGCGCCGACCGAAGAGCTGCACGGTCTGCACCGGCCGAAGGAGTCGCACGTCAGCACGGCGCCGGACCGGACCCTGCACGAGGCCGCCAAGTGGTGCCGGCTGGCCCTCGGCGGCAACCCGACCGCGATGGAGCTGGTGTGGCTCCCGGACGATCTGTACGAGGTGCGCACCCCGCTCGGCGACGAACTCATCGGCATCCGGTCGGCGTTCCTGAGCGCCAAGCGCGTCCGGGACGCCTATCTCGGGTACGCCACCCAGCAGTTCCGGCGGCTGGAGGCGCGGGGCGACGGTTCGTTCTCCGCCGACACCCGTAAGCGCACGGCGAAGCACGCCCGGCACCTCAAGCGGCTGTGCGGGCAGGGCCTGGAGCTGTACACCACGGGGCGGTTGACGATCCGCGTCGAGAACCCGGACGAGTACCACGCCTTCGGCGAGCGCGTGGCCGCCGACCCCGCGGCCGCCCTGCCCCTGCTCCGGCACCACGAGGCCGCCTTCGACGAGGGCCCCACGGCACTGCCGGACGAGCCCGACGAGGTGCCGGTCGAGGCCTGGCTGCGCCGGGTCCGGGCCCATTGCTGGGCGGAGACGGCGTGCTCAGCCGTCGGGGCGTAGCAGACCGCGTTCGTAGGCCTTGACGAGGTTCTGCGGTACCAGGTGACGGACGCCGTCCACGGTGACGGGGACCAGCGTGGGTGTGACCGCCTTCCACTGGGCGCGGCGGTGACGGGTGTTGCTGCGGGACATCTTCCGCTTGGGGACGGCCATGGAGCTCCTCCTCGGTGGTCGGGCACCGAGACGCTACATGAAAATGGATACCATTAACAATATGCGTCCCGATGCCGGTCACCGCCGCCCCGAGGACCACTTAGGCTGGGCGGCGTGAGTGACGACCGCAGCAAAGCCCCGCTGGCCGTGTTCGACCTGGACAACACCCTCGCCGACGCCACGCACCGGCAGGGGTTCCTGGAGCGCAGGCCGAAGGACTGGGACGGCTTCTTCTCGGCGGCGCCGCAGGACCCGCCCGTCCCGGAGGGCGTGGCGCTGGTCCGGGAGCACGCGCGGGAGTGCGAAATCCTCTACCTCACCGGGCGGCCCGAACGCTGCCGGCGCGACACACTCGACTGGCTCGCCGCCCAGGGGCTGCCCGAAGGGCGCGTGTTCATGCGGCGGGACGCCGACCGGCGGCCCGCGCGGTTCACCAAGCTGGAGATCCTGCGGCGGCTCGCCCGCAGCCGCGAGGTCCGCGTCCTCGTCGACGACGACGAACTGGTCTGCGCCGACGCCCGGCGCGCGGGCTTCACCGTCGTACGGGCCGACTGGGTGACCCGGTCCGCCGAGATGAAGGCGGCACAGGAGCGCGAAGGACGCACCTGACCGTGCCTGCCGGGGGAGAGCCCGCGCCCCCGGTTACTCGGACTCGTCCAGCCGGAAGCCCACCTTCAGGCCCACCTGCCAGTGGGCGATCTGCCCGTCCTCGAGCTGGCCGCGCACCTGCGTCACCTCGAACCAGTCCAGGTTGCGCAGCGTCTGCGAGGCCCGGTCGATGCCGTTGCGGATGGCCTGGTCGACGCCGTCCGGTGAGGTGCCGACGATCTCCGTGACCCGGTACGTGTGGTTCGACATGCCGCTGCTCCTCTTCCGGTGGCGTTCCCGTGACGGGAGTGTCACGCGTCATTCCACCGTGCCCCAGGCGGCGGCGAAGCGCGAGACGTCGTCTTCCGCCGGCGCCGCCGCCCAGGCCTCACCGGGTCAGCGCGCCACGCTCAGCGACAGCGCGAACCGGCCCGGGCCGTCCGTCCACCAGTGCGTCAGGTCCAGGCCCGCCGCCGACAGTTCGGCGCGCACGCCCTCCTGCCGGAACTTCGCCGACACCTCGGTCCGCATCTCCTCACCTGCGGCGAAGTCGACGGCGAGGTCGAGCGCCGGCACCTTCACCGTCTGTGCCGTGCGGGAGCGCAGCCGCATCTCGATCCACTCGTGCCCGGCGTCCCACAACGCGACATGGTCGAACGCGGCGGGCTCGAAGTCGCCGCCCAGCTCGCGGTTGATCACGGTCAGGACGTTCTTGTTGAACGCGGCCGTCACCCCGGCCCCGTCGTCGTACGCCCGGACCAGCACCTCCTCGTCCTTGACCAGGTCCGTGCCCAGCAGCAGGGCGTCGCCCGGGGTGAGCAGGGCGCGTACGGACGCCAGGAACGCGGCGCGTTCGGCGGGCAGCAGATTGCCGATCGTGCCGCCGAGGAACGCCACCAGCCGGGGCCCCGGCGTGTCCGGCAGGGTGAGTTCCGCGGTGAAGTCGGCGATCAGCGCGTGCACGTCCAGGCCCGGCCGCTCGGCGGCGAGCGCCTGTCCGGCCGCGGCGAGCGCGCTCTCGCTGACGTCGACGGGGACGTAGGTGTGCAGGTCCGTGAGGGCGTCGAGCAGATGCCGGGTCTTCTCCGAGGAGCCGGAGCCGAGCTCGACCAGGGTGCGGGCCCGGGTCGCCGCGGCGATGTCGCCGGAACGCGCGAGGAGGATCTCCCGCTCCGCGCGCGTGGGGTAGTACTCCGGCAGTTCCGTGATCTCCTCGAACAGATCGCTGCCGTGGGCGTCGTAGAACCACTTCGGCGGGAGCGACTTGGGGCGGCCGGTCAGACCCCGGTGGACGTCGGCGCGCAGCGCGGCGTCCGTGGCGTCCTCGGGCAGGGTGCGGGTGAGGCGGAACGGGCTCACGTACGGGGCTCCTTCGCGGGTGCGGGCACGGAGGTGTCGGCCGGCTCTTTCAACGGCGTGAGCAGCACGTCGGTGCGGCTCGCCACGAGCAGGGTGCGGTCCGGGACCTCCTGCCAGTGCGGATCGTCGTCGTAGGGCTCGGAGGCCACGACGGTGCCGCCGCCGGGCCGGGCGAGGTACCAGAGGGCGTCGCCCCAGGCGGTGGCGGTGATGGTGTCGCCGTTGGTGAGGAGGAGGTTGAGCCGGGAACCGGGGGCCGCCGCGGCGACCTCCAGGACCGTGTCGGCCATCGCCTGGCCCTCCTCGTCGCCGCCTCGCAGCCGCGCCAGCACCAGCGCCCAGACGAGCGCCGAGTCGTTGCGGGCCTCCAGGGACAGCAGTTCCTCGTGCGGCAGCGACCGGGACACCGCCGCCAGCGAGCCGGGCCACCCCCGCACCGCCCCGTTGTGGCTGAACAGCCAGGTCCCGGCGGCGAACGGGGCCGCGGCGGCCTCCGCGTCCGCGCCCGACAGGGTCGCGTCCCGCACCGCGGCGAGCAGCCCGGTGGACCGTACGACCCGGGCGAGATCGGCGAACGACAGATCCGCCCAGATCGGCCCGGCCCGGCGGTAGCGGGCCGGCACCGGGTCGCCCTCGGCGTACCAGCCCACGCCGAAACCGTCGGCGTTGACCGTCCCGTACTTCTGGTGGCGGGGCGCCCACGACTGCCGGTACAGCCCGTGCGGGGGTTCCACCAGGAGCCGGCCCAGCGCCTCCTCGGGCCCCACGTACGCGACATGACGGCACATCAGACGTCCTCCGACCGGGCCGTGCGGAAGCCGGAGAAGATCTGCCGCCGGATCGGGTAGTCCCAGTTGCGGAAGGTGCCCCGGCAGGCCACCGCGTCCACGGCGAACGAACCGCCGCGCAGCACCTTGTGCTCGAGTCCGAAGAAGACCTCCGAGTACTCCTTGTACGGGAACGGCCGGAACCCCGGGTACGGCAGGAAGTCGCTCGCCGTCCACTCCCATACGTCGCCGATCAGCTGCCGTACCCCGAGCGGCGACTCACCCGCCGGGTAGCTCCCGGCGGGCGCCGGACGCAGGTGCCGCTGGCCCAGGTTGGCGTGCTCGGGCCCCGGGTCGGCGTCGCCCCAGGGGTAGCGCATCGAGCGGTCGGCGGCCGGGTCGTGGCGGGCGGCCTTCTCCCACTCGGCCTCCGTGGGCAGCCGCCGTCCCGCCCAGCGGGCATACGCGTCGGCCTCGTACCAGGACACGTGCACCACGGGCTCGTCCGCCGGTACGACCTCCGTGACGCCGAACCGGCGCCTGAGGAACTGCTTCCCGCCCCGCCGCCAGAACAGCGGCGCGTGGATCCCGTACTCGCGGATGTGCGCCCAGCCGTCGGCCGTCCACCACCGTCGGTTGTCGTAGCCGCCGTCCTCGATGAACGCCTGGTAGGCGCCGTTGGTCACCGGAGTGGTGTCGATGTGGAAGGACGCCACCTCGCGCCGGTGCGCGGGACGCTCGTTGTCCAGGGCCCACGGTTCGCCGGAGGTTCCCATCATGAACGGGCCGCCGGGGACCAGTACTTCGGACGGGCCGGTGAACAGCGGCGCCGGCTCCGGGTCGGGTGCCGTCAGGGCCGGCGGGCCGGTGCGGAGCTGATGGGTGATCAGCATGGTCTCGTCGTGCTGCTGTTCGTGCTGCGCGATCATCCCGAAGGCGAACCCGGCCTCCGTCAGCCGCGTCCCGTGGAACGCGGCCTTCTCCAGCACGTCCAGCGCCCGGCCGCGCACGTCGGCCGCGTAGGTGCGGGCCTCGGCCGGTGACAGCAGGGGCAGCTTCGGCCGTTCGGCGCGGGGGTGTTCGAAGGCGTCGTAGAGGCCGTCGATCTCGGGGCGTATCGCCTCGTGCCCGGCGACGGCCCGCAGCAGCCACTGCTCCTCCTGGTTGCCGATGTGCGCGAGGTCCCACACCAGCGGCGACATCAGTGGTGAGTGCTGCGCGGTCAGATCGGGATCCTCCACGCAGCTCGTCAGCAGGGTGGTGCGGTCGCGGGCGACGACGAGGGAGGCGACCGCCCGCTCACGGAGCACCTCGGGGTCGACGGCCTGGGCGTCGACAGCGGATTCGGTGTCGGTCATGGGCGGAAGTCCTTCCCGCGGGCGCGACCGTCCGCGCCGCGCTGTCGGTCGAGCAGGTCGTCCGCGGGGCAGCGGCCCAGGACGACGTAGCGGTCCAGATAGGCCGTGACGGCCTCGATGACCTCGGGGCCGGCGCCGAGTCGGGGCAGGGCGTCCAGCGCGGTCGTGAAGCACGTGACGGCCACCTCGCGCAGTTCCGCGTCGGCCAGACCGCCGCGGGCCGCGTCGAACCACAGCGGGTTGTGCGGCGCGGGCAGCCCCAGTGTCCGCTCGGTCAGCGGCTTCACGGCCCGGTAGGCGGTCTCGGCGGCCTCCGGGTCGTCGAACAGCGCCGCCGTCACGGCCAGCGGCACGATCCAGCCGTCGTCCCCGGGCTGCGCGTCGATCATGCGCAGTTCGAGATGGCCGCGCGGCCTGACCGGCGGGAACAGCGTCGTGATGTGGTAGTCGAGATCCTCCCGGGTGGGCGGCCGGGGCACGCCGGTGCGGATCCAGTCCCGGAACGTGAGTCCCTCGGGGACGTCCCAGGGCCCGCCGTCCCGTCGTATGCACATCACGGGGGAGTTCAGCACGTGCTGGGCCCAGGCGCCGCGCGGGTCGGTGTCCAGCCGCGGTCCGCCCGCCCGGCCTGCGCCGATCCGGGTCCACGTCAGCTGCCGGGTGGACAGCCAGCCGGTCGGCCGGTTGCCGGCGAGCGGGGAGTTGGCGAACGCGGCCACCAGGACCGCGCCCAGATGGTGGGCCAGCCACCAGCGCCGCACCAGGCCGAGCGGCCCGGGCTCCTCGTGACCGGCGTCCAGGCACACCTGCACGGAGGCGGAGGTGTACATCATGGCGCGGCCGGCGGGGCCGGTGCGGTCCAGGCACGCTTCCATGGCGTCGTAGCGCGGTTCGCGCAGGAAGCGGCGGGGTTGGTGCCAGGGGTCCTGGCCGAGGCCGACGAGGGCGAGTCCGTCGTCGCGCAGCACCGCGCGGACGGCGTCGAGGTCGGCGGAGACGGTACCGATGACTTCTGTCAGCGACGCGGCGGGGAGCGAGCTCAGCTCCAGCTGGCCGCCGGGTTCCACGGTGAGCGCCGACTTCAGGGGAACGGTACGCAGTGCGGCGTAGGCCGCTTCGAGTCGTTCGGGTGCGACGGGGAGCTGCGGTGCGCGCAGCTCGTGGACGAGCCATTCGACCTCCACACCGAGGCGGCGCGGCGGGCCGGTCTTGAAGCAGATGCCTCGGACCAGAGCCTCCACCTCGGCTTCGGACAACGACGTGCGTGGCCGGGTACAGCCACTTACCGAATCGGACATGTCGGGATCCTCCTGAGATTCCACCATGCCACCGGTCCGGGCTCTTCGGCGGCCCGGGCCGGGATCACCGTCCCACCCAAGACGTTCATGCCGCTCGGCACAAGGGGGCGAAGCGGGGCGTTCCCAGGCGGTCACGCGGCCCGGCCCGGCGTTTCCAGGGACTTTCCCCGGCGTTCTCCCTGGGCGAAAACTCTGTTGCAGCGGGGATCGGACATCACGCACGATGCCTGCGTGAGCACGACAAGACGAGCCGCGCGGGGCGCGCTCACGGCGCGTACGGGGGTCGCGCCGTGAGCGCGCGTCTGCGCGGTATCGCGCGGGAGACCGAGCAGATCGTCGCGGTCGGGGCCTACCGCGCGCCGGACGGGCGGGAGGTCTCGATCGCCGAGGAACTGCGGGCGGCGCGCGAGGGCACGCGCGTGTACGGGCCGGAGCCGGTGCCGGTGCCCGCCGATCGGGTGACGGGCGCGCGGAAGACGCTGGTGGAGGTCACGGGCGAAAGCAGCCTGGAGGCGGCCCGCCGGCTCGGCGGCCACGTGGCCGTGCTGAACTTCGCCTCCGCCCGCAACCCCGGAGGCGGCTACCTGAACGGCGCCCAAGCCCAGGAGGAGGCCCTGTGCAGGGCCTCCGCGCTGTACACCTGCCTCCTGGAGGCCCGCGCCTTCTACGACCACCACCGGGCCCACCGCGACCCGTTCTACACGGACCGTGTCATCCACTCACCGGCCGTGCCCGTCTTCCGTGACGACCGGGGCGGCCTGCTGGCCGAGCCGTACACCGCGGGCTTCCTGACCTCGCCGGCACCGAACGCGGGTGTGGTTCTCCGCACGGCGCCCGAACGGGCCGCCGAACTGCCGCGGGCCCTCGCGTCCAGGGCCGAACGCGTCCTGGAGACCGCCGCCGCCCACGGCTACCGCCGGCTCGTCCTGGGCGCCTGGGGCTGCGGAGTGTTCCGCAACGACCCCGCGCGGGTGGCGGAGGCGTTCCAGGGCCTGCTGGGGCCGGGTGGCCGGTTCGCCGGGGCCTTCGAGCACGTGACGTTCGGAATCCTGGACCGGACACGCGACCGTGCAGTGTTCGGCGCCTTCGAGAAGACGTTCAGCTCCAGCCGTAGCGCTCCCGGAGCCGGCGCCTGACCGTGCACCAGGCGTCCATCGCCTGCCTTCCGCACCCATTACGGTGATCTCCCGGGCGTTCGGATGCACACCGCCGAGGCCGGAGCATCAGGGAAGGTGGCGGAGTGAGGCGACCCCGACCGAACGGCACTTGCCCCACCGGAAAGCTCCGCTACCGCGACCGCATCGCCGCCCTCCTCGCCCTCGGCCGCATCGACAACATCGACCCCCGCCGTGGCGAGAAACGGGCCTACCGATGCCCCCGCTGCCGTGGCTGGCACCTCACCAGCAAGCCACCGCAAGGCAACCGATGACCATGATCACGCGAAACCCCCACCCGATCCCCGGGTGGGGGCTTTCCGCTCTCCGCCTGCGCGGCTTCCTCGATCACCAGCGGCCCGGCCGCAGCGCCGCGACGAACCACCAACTGGAGGGGAATAAGGCGGACGTGGCGCTCAGCTCCAGCCGTAGCGTTCCTGCAGACGGCGCCTGACCAGGTTGAAGCGCATGCGGTCCAGGGCGCAGGCCTCCCGGCGCATGCCGTCCTCGTGCAGGCGCAGCACCCGGTCCACGTCGACCCACGAGTCCCGGCCCGTCCGGTCCCACGGCCCGCTGCCGATCGGCACCCACTCCCGGTCGCCGTCGTGCCGCTTGCTGGACAACTGCACGGCCAGGAACGTGCCGCCGGCCTCGCGGGCCACCACCAGCACCGGGCGGTCCTTGCCGCGCCCGTCGTTCTCCTCGAAGGGGACCCACGTCCAGACGATCTCCCCGGGGTCCGGGTCGCCGTCGTGGGCGGGGGAGTACTCCGTTTGGACCCGGCCCACCTGGCGGGGGTCGGCCTGGACCGTGGCGGAGGGGCCGTGACGGCCGGGGACGTTCTCGTCGGCAAACGTGCTCACGGGGGCACCTTAGAGGCTGCCCCCGAGAGCTCACCGCCCGGGTCACTTGTCGTCCATCGGTACCTTCTGGGCGTGCCCGTTGAGGGCGGAGGCGTCCTGCGGCGCCTGCCCGCTGTGATCCATCGACGCGAGCAGCTGACGGGCCAGGCCCAGCCCCGTGCCGCCCATGGTGAGCGCCTTGGCGAACAGATCCGCCATGCCGTCGGCGCCGTTCAGCAGCACCATGTTGTCGACGTTGCCGAACGCGGACGCGCCGGCCTTGACGATCTCCGGCCAGTTCTCGGCGAGTTGCTGCGCGACGACGGCCTCCTGGTTCTCCGCCAGGGCGGCGGCACGGGCCTTGATGGCCTCCGCCTCCGCGAGGCCCTTCGCCCGGGCCGCCTCGGCCTCGGCCAGCCCCCTGGCCTGGGCCGCCGCAGCCTCGGCCTCACCGGTGGCCCGGGTCGCCAGCGCGGCCGCCTCGCCCCGTGCCTTGGTCGCCTCCGCATCGGCGCCCGCGGCGGTCTTCACCCGGGTCGCCTCGGCGGCCGCAGCCAGTTCCGTCTCCTTCGCCTGCGCCTGGGCCGACGAGATGCGCGCGTCGCGGTCGGCCTCGGCCAGGGTGCGCGTCTCGTAGGCCGCCGCGTCGGCGGGTTTACGGACGTCCGCCTGGAGTTGCTGTTCGCGCCGGTGCGCCTCCAGCTCCGCCACCCGCGTCTCCTGGACGACGACCTCCTGCCGGGCCCCGGCCTCCGCGAGCGGTCCCGCCTGCCGGGCCTTGGCGGCCGCCTTGTCGCGCTCGGCCTGGTAACCGGCCTGGAGGATCTCGCTGTCCCGGGTCGCCTCCGCCATCCGCGCGAACGACTGCTGCTCGGCCTCGGTGGCCAGCCGGTTCGCCTCCGCCTGCGCGATCCGCGCGTCGCGCTGCACGGCCGCCGCGTGCGGCATGGCGAGGTTCTGGATGTATCCGGTCGGGTCCTCGATCTCGTGGATCTGCAGCGAGTCCACGATCAGGCCCAGCTTCTCCATCTCGGTACCGCAGGCGGCTCGCGTCTGCCCGGTGAGTTTCTCCCGGTCCCGGATCATGTCCTCGACCGTCAACCCGCCCACGATGGACCGCAGATGACCGGCGAAGACGTTGTGCACCCGCTCCGACATCAGCTTCTGCTGGTCGAGGAACCGGCGGGCCGCGTTCGCGATCGACACGAAGTCGTCGCCCACCTTGAAGATGACCACACCCCGCACCTTCAACGGAATGCCCTGGTGGGTCACGCAGTCCACCTGCAACTCGGTCTCGTTCAGGTCGAGCGAGAGCTTGCGCACCGCCTGCACCCCGGGCAGCACGAGCGTGCCGCGCCCGGTGACGATGCGGAATCCCATGCCCTCCTCGAGGCCCTCCGTGCGGTGCTTGGAGCCCGAGATGATCAGTGCCTCATTGGGTTCGGCGACCCGCCACATGAGTTTGAACAGACCGATCAGAACGAGGACGGCGGCAACCGCCACCCCCGCAACGACGCCGACGACCATCGGCATTCGCCCCCTCTGCATGGTGCCCTCTCGGCACCGAACGAAGGGGAGTGTGCTCCTCGGCGGAGCCCGGGTACAGACACCGGCGCATCCTTGGCCGAAGCTTGACGCGTGCGCCTCTCACCTGCGTCGCAGCGGGCTCAACTGTCGTACGCCGCCGTGACGTAGACGGTCCTGGGGGGCAGGTATTCGACCACCATCACGACCGTGCCCGTCTCGATACGGTCGGCCGCGGAAGCCGGGTGGGCGAGGAAGTGCTCCGCGCCGCCGCGCACCCGGACGATCACCTCGCCGACCAGCCCGGGCCCGATCGTTCCGGTCACCCGCCCCATGAGCCCGACCATCGACGCGTCCGCCATGAGGACAGCGTACGGTCGCTCAGGCGGCAGCGGAACGTGCCGTGACCGGCGGCGACGGCCACTTCTCCGACCAGCGCAGCTCCGCCTCCAGCTGCGCGGCCACCTGCACCAGGAGCGGCTCGCTGTTCGCCGGTCCCAGCAACTGCGCGCCGACCGGCAGCCCGTCCGGTGTGAAACCGGCGGGCACGTTGACCCCGGGCCACCCCAGTACGTTCCACGGCCAGGCGTACGGACACGCGGCGATCATCGCCCGGTCGGTGGCGAACCCGCTGAGTTCGAGCAGGGCCCCGATCCGGGGCGGCGGAGCGGCGGTCGTGGGCGCGAGGACGACGTCGTACGAGGTGAAGAAGCCGCCGATACGCCGGTGCAGCACGCTCTCCGCGCGCCGGGCCGCCCGCAGCGGGGCGCCGCCGAGCAGCCGGCCCAGCCGGGCCGCACCCCGGGTGCGCCGGTCCAGCAACGCCGGGAAGGGCGCCTCGCCCACGCGCTCGGCGATGCCGGCCGTGGCGCGCGGCACGAAGGTCAGCCCGATCTGCCCGTATGGCGGGTCCGCCTCCTCGACGATGTGCCCCGACGCGGCGAGCCGTTCGGCCAGTTCGACCACCCGGGTGCGGACCTCGGGCAGGAGCCGGGCGGGCACGGCCGTGAAGGGCGGCTTGAGGGAGAGCGCGATGCGCAGCCGTCCGGGGTCGCGGCCGACGGCCCGGGACACCTCGAGGGCCGGGGGCCGGTGCGGGTCCTGCGGGTGGTTGCCGCTCGCCGCGTCCAGCAGCAGGGCCGCGTCGGCGACCGTGCGGGCCAGGGTGCCGTTGACGGTGATGCCCTGGAAGGACTCGCCGCGCGGCCAGGTCGAGACACGGCCGCGCTGCGGCTTGATCCCGACCAGATGGGTCCAGGCGGCCGGGATCCGCACCGAGCCGGCACCGTCCGAGCCGAGCGCGGCGGGCACCAGCCCGGCGGCGACCGCGGCGGCCGACCCGCCCGAGGAACCGCCGGGCGTGTGGTCCGTGCTCCAGGGGTTGCGGGTCGCGCCGAAGGCGGGCCCCTCGGTGAAGGGCCACTGTCCGAACTCGCAGGTGTTGGTCTTGCCGATGATCACGGCTCCGGCGGCGCGCAGCCGCCGCACCGCCTCACCGTCCTCGGCGACCGGAGGGAACTCGCCACAGCAGCCGAACGCGGTCGGCTCACCGGCCACGTCCATGTCGTCCTTCACCGCGACGGGCACGCCGAGCAGCGGCTTGCGTGAGCCCTTCGAGGCCAGCTCCCGGTCCGCGGCGTCGGCTTCCGCGAGCGCGGCCTCGGCTCGGACGATCCGGAAGGCGTTCAGGCTCCCCTGGGTCGCCTCGATCCGGGCCAGCGTCCGCTCGGCCAGCGCCCGCGCCGTCACCTCGCCCTCGGCCAGCGCACGGGCGGTCTCCGCCAGGCCTTCGCAACGGTCGAGCGTCATACGGACACCTCCGGAAGCTGCTCCTCTACCGAACGGTAACGTCCGGCGGCCGGTGGCGTCATGCCGACGGCGGAAGTGGATGTTCACCCACCGGCCGCTTCCTCCTCACTGGGTGCGTCGGGCCCGGTTCAAACCATTGACCGCCCTCCGGCTCGCCCTTACCTTCTGAGCCCCCACGTCTGATCGGTTCGCCGAACCTGGTTCGGCATATCGAACCCTGGTGTTCAAGGGAGAGTCGCCCGTGACCCCACCCCCCGCCGCCCCGTCCCGCCGTACGCTGCTGCGCGCCCTGGCCGCCCTGCCAGCCTCGGCGGTCCTGCTCGGCGAATCCCCCGGACTGCTCGGCAGCGCCCTGGCCGCCGCACCCCCCAACGGCTCGGCCACCCGCTACACCATCGTGCCGTTCCTCAACAGCGACGACGGCACGGTCGACGTCTACCAGTCGGACGACGCCACGGACTTCCGGCTGCTGCGCTCCGCCGCGTACACCCCGCCCGCGAACCGGATCCGCGATGCCAGTGTCATCCGACACACCGACGGGTTCTACTACCTCACCTACACGACGCACACGTGGCAGGACCCCAGTACGACCATCGGCTTCGCCCGCAGCTCCGACCGCGTCAACTGGACGTTCCTCTACGACTACACCGTGCCGGTCGCGCGTCTCTCCCGCGCATGGGCGCCCGAGTGGTTCGTCGACGGCGACGGCAGCGTGAACGTCATCGTGTCCTGCTCCACCACGAACGACGAGTGGATCTTCACGCCGTACCTGCTGAGGGCGACGAACTCGGCGCTCACGGCATGGAGCGCGCCGGTCGCCCTCTCGGGCATCGGCGCCAACCACATCGACACGTTCATCGTGAAGATCGGCTCGACATACCACGCCTTCCCGAAGAACGAGACGACGAAGTACATCGAATACGCCATCGCCTCGCAGCTCACCGGTCCGTACACCATCCGCCGGACGGGTGACTGGGCGGGCTGGGGCAGCTACCGCGAGGGGCCGGCCCTGGTGCAGCTCGACAACGGCGGCTGGCGGATGTTCTTCGACGGCTACGGCGACGGCAACTACTACTACAGCGACAGCTACGACACCTTCGCCACCTGGTCGGCCCCGGCCGCACTGCCGGCGATCTCCGGTACGGCACGGCACTTCACGGTCGTCAAGGAGACGGTCGCGGGCGGCCCGGCCCTGGCCCGGAGCGGCACCCGCTCCTTCCGCTCGGTCAACTACCCCACCCGCTACTGGCAGCAGCGGTCCTCGCTGCTCGACCTGCCCGTGGTCAGCTCCTCCAGCACCACCGCCGAGAAGCGGTCCGCCACCTTCACGGTCGTCGCCGGCCTCGCCGACGGCAGCGGCTGCTCCTTCCGGGACGCGACCGGCGCCTACCTGCGCCACTGGGACTTCCGCGCCCGCTTCGACCCGAGCGACGGCACGAGCACCTTCGCCGAGGACGCCACATTCGTCCTCCGGGCCGGCACGGCCTCGGGCTCCGTCCGCTTCGAGTCGTACAACTACCCGGGCCGCTACCTGCGCCACTACGCCTATCAGCTCCGCGTGGACACCTCCGACGGAACGGACCGGTTCCGGCAGGACAGTTCGTTTGTGCCGGTGACGGCCTGGGCGTGACCTTGGGGCTGACTACGCTGCGTGGAACTCGGCATGTCGCCCTGCTCGGACAGGGGCTCACCGGCTGGTTGCCGTCGGTGCGCCTACTGGCGAGGCCACGGTTGTCCAGCTGGGCAGCTCCTCTCGCTTATGCGTCGGCGATGCGGCATGACCAGTCCTGGGCGAGACGCGGGCGTCCCTGGACACCAGACGGTCTACTGATGTTCCGCCGATCCAGCGGTCGGCCTCTTTGGGTAGGGGGAGCCTCTCATCGGCGTGGAAAACGACTGCGTCCTTGGTGGCGGAGGCTGTTTCGGCGCGGACCATGCGGCGCGGCTGGCGTTCGAGGTTCTCGCGGTTCAGAGCGTCGTCGCCGAGCACACGCACTGGAACCTCCTCGCCGCCGACGAGGACTACTGCATCGCGGTGGCGCGGTGACGGCCCGCACCGCCGCAAGGCCCCCTCGCTGTCGTGACCGACCTGGCGAGGGGGCCTCCTTTCATGCGGGGTGTCCTCACTCGTGCGGGTGGAGCACGACCTTGGTGTAGCCCTCGACCCGCTTGTCGAACTTCTCGTAGGCCGACGGCGCCTGGTCGAGGGGGAGTTCGTGCGACACCACGAAGCTGGGCGTCGCGCGGCCCTCGATGATCAGGTCACGCAGCTGGCGGTTGTAGCGCTTGACGTTGCACTGACCGGTGCCCATCCGCAGCCCCTTCTCGAAGGCGCGTCCGATGGAGACCAGCAGCATGCCCTGCTTGGCCTGCTCGTCCGGCCCGCCCGGGTCGCGCGGGACGTACAGTCCCGGTATGCCGAGGGCGCCCGTCGGCCGGACCGTCTCGACGAGGGAGTTCAGCACGATCGCCGGCTCCTCGCGGTCCGCCTCGTGCGCCTGGGCCTGGTAGCCGACGGCGTCGATGCCCTTGTCAGTGCCTTCTCCTCCGGTCTGTTCCTTGATCTGCTGCGCCGCGTCGCCCTCGGTGAAGTTGATCGGTACGGCGCCGATCTCCTCGGCCTTCTGCAGCCGCTCCGCGACCCGGTCGACCACGAACACCTTGCTCGCGCCGCGCACCATCGCCGAGTAGGCCGCCATCAGGCCGACAGGGCCACCGCCGTACACGGCGACACTCTCGCCGGGACGCACGTCGGCCAGTTCGTTGCCGTGATAGCCGGTCGGGAAGATGTCGGCGAGCAGGACGAAGTCGGTCTCCTTCTCGGTGCCCTCCGGCAACTTCAGACAGTTGAAGTCGGCGTACGGCACCCGTACGTACTCGGCTTGCCCGCCCACGAACGGGCCCATCGCGACATAGCCGTAGGCGCCGCCCGCGAAGCCCGGGTTCACCGTCACGCAGAAACCCGTGTAGCCGGCCGTGCAGTTCTTGCAGAAGCCGCATGCCACGTTGAAGGGCATGACCACCCGGTCCCCGCGGCTGAGCGACGTCACGCCCTCGCCGGCCTCCTCGATGACACCGAGGTTCTCGTGACCGAAGACTATGCCCGGCTCGGCGGCGGTACGGCCCTCGTACATGTGCAGATCCGAGCCACAGATCGCGGTGGACGTGACCCGTACGATCACGTCGTTCGGGTGCTGGATCCGGGGATCCTCCACCTGCTCGACCGCTACTTCGAACGGTCCCTTGTACACAACGGCCCTCATCCTTGAGCACCTCCACTGCCCGTGATGGACCGGTCACGCACTGGAGCGGCAGTGTCGGGAACCCGCTGCATTCACCGCGAGAAAGACCCCGGCCCGCAGCTCGGCCGGTCTTGTGTGGTATGCCTCATAGTCCAGACTGGTGCATGATGCGACGATTTGCACCCAGGGGCTTCTTTCGCCTGTTCGTGCTCTTCGGAAGGATCGACTGTCTTGTCACGACGTCTAGGCTCACTGCTCGTCCCGGTCTGTGGCCTTTCCGGCACCACATATCCGGTGGGAACCCGCGTGGCCATACGCGGCAACGGAGGATCCGTCGACGGCTTCGTCGACGGAGACTGGCTGCCGCTCGCCTGGTGGGAGTTCGCGGACATCCGGGAGGACTCCCGGGAGGGGTGATGCGGATGCCGACGGCCGCGCGTCCGTCAGGACTGCGCCGCACCGGGCCGCCGCTGCGGGAGCACCACGTACTTCGGGTCCTGAGCGGACGCGAGGCCGGCTTCGAAGACGCCGAAGCGCGTACACAGGCCCGCCACCAGGTACGCCGCGCCGGCCAGGGCCGATGCCACGGGGCTGCGGCGGCCGAGCAGTGAGAGCCCCGTCCCCACCGCGGTCAGGGACTTGCTCAGTTTCAGCAGCCGCCCCGGCCGGCCCGTGACGTACGGTTCGCCGGTCAGCCCGAGCCGCTGCTCCATCCTGCGCAGGGCGGCGAGCTCCATGCCGGCGCCCAGCAGTCCCATCCGGGTGGGGGGCCGGTGGTCGACGCCGGGCACGCACAGCGCGGCGCCCGCACCGCAGGCCAGCGCGCTGCCGCCGAAGACGAGGGGCAGCTCGGGATAGGCCTCGTGCCACGCCGGTACCGCGGTGTCGGCGAGCAGCACCGCGGTGTAGGTGCACATCGCCGGACCCAGCACGCCCGAACCGATCCCCGCCAGCCGGCCCGGCCGCGAGAACGTCCCGGTCAGCTCGGCGGCCGCCGAGGCGGTGGCCAGCGCGGAGAACGGCCCGATGATCCAGGATCCCACCGACAGCGGAGAGGTCGGTTTGAAGACCCTGAGCATGTTGAGGAAGCGCTCGGGTCGGCCGAGGTCGTGGATCAGCGCGGCCACGCTGGCGAGCGCACCCACCGCGGCCACACTCCGGCCCACCCTTGCCAGCTCCGGGCGCGAGGTCAGGTCGGCGAAAACCGCCATGGTCGCCGAGGCGCCCGCCGTCCCGCCCAGGAACAGGTAGCCCGGCACGTCCGGCACCTTCCACGTGGGACGCTTCAGGATCGGACGGCCGTAGTAGGAACGGAACTCCGCCTCAGGAACCACGGTGCCCTCCCGGCGGCCATGTCGCGTCACGGCATCCTCCTCTCCTCTGGCTCCCCCCACCTCACGGTCACCGGCGCCGCCCGGCGAAGGACAGTGCCACGCTCGCCGCCACGCCGAGTGCCGCCACCGCCGCGTGCCGCCACATCGACGGCAGGTCACGGGTGGTGACCACCGGGTCCGGCGGCAGTCCGTACACCTCCGGCTCGTCCAGCAGCAGGAAGAACGCCCCGTCACCGCCCACGCCGTCCTGCGGGTCCCGGCCGTACAGCCGCGCCTCGGGCACGCCGCGTCCGTGCAGCTGGGCCACGCGCTGATCGGCCCGCTCGCGCAGCTCTTCCAGCGGGCCGAACTGGATCGAATCGGTCGGGCAGGCCTGGGCACAGGCCGGTTCCTGGCCGGCGCCGAGACGGTCGTAGCAGAGCGTGCACTTGAACGCCCGGCCGTCACCGGGCCGGAGGTCGAGCACTCCGTACGGGCAGGCGGTCACGCAGTAGCCGCAGCCGTTGCAGATGTCCTCCTGCACCACGACGGTGCCGAACTCGGTGCGGAACAACGACCCGGTGGGACACACGTCCAGGCAGGCCGCGTGGGTGCAGTGCTTGCACACGTCGCTCGCCATCAGCCAGCGCATCCCGCCCTCGCCGGGCGTGTCCGGCTCCGGCGGGCCGAGTGCCGGCATCCCCAGGTCGACCGGCTGCCGGGCGGGCACCTTCTGCTCGATGAACGCCACATGCCGCCACGTGTCGGCCGACAGTGCGCCCGTGTTGTCGAACGAGTCCCCGAGCAGATCCGGACCGTCCGGCTCGGGCGGGAGGAGATTCCACTCCTTGCACGCCACCTGGCACGCCTTGCAGCCGATGCAGACCGAGGTGTCGGTGAAGAACCCCATCCGGGGCGGATGCGACTCCGGGTAGCCGGCGTCCGAGCTGGGGTCGGCCAGCGGGCCGGACAAGCGGTTGGCGTCGGTCGTCATGGCTGCGTGTCTCCTCCCGCACCGGGGTCTGCGTCCTTTGAGGTGCCCGGCGGCCGGGCCTCCTCGGGGAGACCGGCGCGCTGCCGGTAGCGCGCCACGTAATCCAGCAGTTCCGGACCGCGAGGGCGCCGGCCCGGACGGATGTCGCAGGTCGCCGCCTTGGATTCCTGGATGTGCACGTTCGGGTCGAGTACCACGGCAAGCAGTTCGTTCGCCGCGTCACCGGTGGACAGGCCGTTGGGGCCCCAGTGGTACGGAAGGCCCACCTGGTGGATGGCCCGGCCCCGGACCCGCAGCGGCTTGATCCGGTCTGTCACCAGCACTCTCGCCTCGATCGCCGTGCGCGCCGTGACGATGGTGGCCCAGCCCCGGTGCTCCAGGCCTCGTTCCGCCGCCAGTTCGGGGGAGACCTCGCAGAAGAACTCCGGCTGGAGCTCGGCCAGGTAGGGCAGGGTACGGCTCATGCCTCCGGCGGTGTGGTGCTCGGTGAGCCGGTACGTGGTGAACACGTAGGGGAACACCTCGCTGCGGCTGGGGTTGTAGCGGTTGTCCCGGCGGTCGTACGCCTGGAGCGTCGGGTTGGTCTGCTGCCGGTACAGCGGGTTGTCCACCGGTGACTCGAACGGCTCGTAGTGCACGGGCAGCGGGCCGTCGGCCAGGCCGGCCGGGGCGAACAGCCAGGCTCGCCCGTCGCTCTGCATGATGAAGGGATCGGTGCCGGCCAGCGCTGCCTGGGCCCGGGCCTCCGGCGGCGGCCGGTAGTCCGGCGGCTTGTCGGCCTCGAAGTCCGGGACGTCTTCGCCGGTCCACCGGCGCTGCTCGGCGTCCCACCACACATAGCGCTTGCGGTCGCTCCAGGGCCTGCCCTCCGGGTCGGCCGATGCCCGGTTGTAGAGGATGCGGCGGTTGGCGGGCCACGCCCAGGCCCATTCGGCGGCGACCCAGCTCTGTTCGCCGCGTGGCCGGCGGTTGGCCGCCTGGTTGTGTCCTCCGGCACGGATCCCGCAGTAGATCCAGGTTCCGCAGGAGGTGGAGCCGTCGTCCCTCAGCTGGGTGGAGGTCGACAGGGGGCCGTCGGGTCCGTAACCGTTGATCTCGGCGAGCACCGCGTCGGCGCTCGGTTCGTCCAGTGGTCCCTCGGTGGGGTAGTCCCAGGTCAGGGCGAGCAGCGGGCGGTCGCGCGGATCGGTGGAGCGGGCGAGCTTCGCGCGGATGATGCGGCCTAGGTGGTAGTAGAACCACAGGTCGCTGCGCGCGTCGCCCGGCGGTTCGACGGCCGCGTGGTGCCACTGCACCAGCCGCTGCGTGTTGGTGAAACTGCCGTCCTTCTCCGTGTGGGCGGCGGCCGGCATGAAGAACACCTCGGTCGGGATCTCCTCGGTGCGCAGCTCACCGGTCTCGATCTCCGGGCCGTCCTTCCAGAACGTCGCGCTCTCGATGAGCCGCAGGTCCCGCACCACGAGCCAGTCCAGGTTGGCCATGCCGAGCCGTTGCAGCTTGGCGTTGGCGGAGCCGACCGCCGGGTTCTCCCCGACGAGGAAGTAGCCCTTGCACTCTCCGGCCATCTGATTGAGCACCGTCTGATAGGAGCCGTGGTCCCCGGTGAGGCGCGGCAGCCAGTCGAAGCGGAAGTCGTTCTCGGCGGTGGCCGCCTCGCCCCACCAGGCCTTGAGCAGGCTGACGACATACGCGCGCATATTGCCCCAGAAGCCCGTCGTCGCGGCGTCGGCGGCCACGAATCCGTCCAGGTCCTGGTGCTGGTGCGCGTGCGGCATGGGGATGTAGCCGGGCAGCAGGTCGAACAGTGTGGGGATGTCCGTGGAGCCCTGGATGCTGGCATGCCCGCGCAGGGCGAGGATGCCGCCCCCCGGCCTGCCGATGTTGCCCAGCAGCGCCTGCAGGATGGACGCGGTGCGAATGTACTGGGCGCCCACCGTGTGCTGGGTCCAGCCGACCGAGTAGCACAGCGCGGTGGTGCGCTCGCGGCCCGAGTTGGCGGTGATCGCCTCGGCCACCTTCTCGAAAAGCTCTCGCGGAACGCCGCAGACGTCCTCGACCATCTCCGGTGTGTAGCGGGAGAAGTGCCGCTTGAGCACCTGGTAGACACACCGCGGGTGCCGCAGCGTCGGGTCCGTCCTCGGCTTGGTCCCCAGACCGGGGCCGCCGCTGCCGTAGCTCTCGGAGCGGGCGGTCTCCCGGTGTTCCGCGCCGCCGTGCTGCTCGGTCGTCCGCATGTCGTCACGCGCCGCCCAGCGTTCCCGGGCACCGGCGGCCGCCGCATGGTCCGCGCCCTCGTACATCCACGTCGTGGGGTCGTAGAAACCGCCGTCCGGATCGAACCCGGAGAACAGCCCGTCCAGGTCCTCGGCACCGGCGAAGTCCTCCCGCAGGATCGCCGCCGCGTTGGTGTACGCCACCACGTACTCGCGGAAGTCCTTCCCGTTGGTCAACACGTGGTTGACCAGGGCGCCGAGGAACGCGATGTCCGTCCCGGGCCGCAGCGGCACGTACAGGTCCGCCAGCGCGCTGGTCCGCGTGAACCTGGGGTCGACGTGAATGATCGTCGCGCCCCGCTGCTTGGCCTCCATCACCCACTGGAAGCCGACCGGATGGCACTCGGCCATGTTCGAGCCCTCGATGAGGATGCAGTCCGCGTTGGCGAGATCCTGCTGGAACGTCGTGGCTCCGCCACGGCCGAACGAGGTTCCCAGACCGGGAACGGTGGAGGAGTGTCAAATGCGGGCCTGGTTCTCGATCTGGATCGCTCCCAGCGCCGTGTAGAGCTTCTTCATCAAGTAGTTCTCTTCGTTGTCCAGCGTCGCTCCGCCGAGACTGGCGATGCCGAGCGTGCGCCGGACCGGGACGCCGTGGAAGGACTCCTGCCAGGTCTGCCGACGGGTGTCGATGACCCGGTCGGCGATCATGTCCATGGCCCGGTCGAGCGGGAGCCGCTCCCACTCCGTGCCGTGCCCACGGCGGTGGAGCACTGTGTGGACCCGGTCGGGGCCCGTCACCAGTTGCTTGCTCGCCGACCCCTTCGGGCACAACCGGCCCCGCGAGACCGGAGAGTCGGGGTCGCCTTCGATCTGGACGACTTCCTCGTCCTTCACGTAGACGCGCTGGCCGCAGCCGACGGCGCAGTACGGGCACACGGAGCGGACGACCCGGTCGGCCTGCTGGGTGCGGGCGCGCAGCTGCTCGGTACGGGGGGAGCGCGCGGCCGCCCCCCGGCCGAGGTCGTCTCCACTGGCGAGCTGCCGGTACACCGGCCAGCCCTCGATCCACTGCCGCAGGCCCATGGCGATCTCCCGCCTCGCGCGGTACTCCGCCCGACCAACGTAACGCCCGGTGCCCAGGGACGCATGCGGTGCCACTCGTTCCCCTGCCCGGGGCCGTGTCCCGTCGCAGGTCACAGGGGTAGGCCGGCGCGCACCCGGCGAGTGCTGTCCGGGAGCCGCTCGGTGATCCCCTGACGGTCCAGCAGCTCCAGCAGCGGCACCGCCACCCGCCGCGTGGTGCCGAGGGCCTGGCGGGCCTGGCTGAGGGTGAACGGCTGGCTGAGCCCGGAGAGGAGCTCACCGGCCCGCCGCTCGCACCCGGGGAGGAGAAAGACACCGTCGGTCACCTTGAGCAGGCGACCGGCGCGCACCGCCGCGGCCAGCTCCCTGGCGCCGAGCCGCAGCGCCGTCAGCCGGCCGGCGTCCGGCGCCGCGAACGGAGTCCGGCTCAACTCGGCGGCCAGCTCGTCCACCGCCGCCTCGACCGATACGGGCAGTACCGCGCGCTGACCGGGCGCGCAGACCCGCCCGTCCACCACCACGAGCGAGGCGGCCTCGGCGAGCAGGTTCACGACCCCCGTCCCGGGCAGCCGCAGCCGTTGCCGCACGGCGTCCACCGGGACGCCGGGCTCCAGCGGGTGGTCGCCGCGCCAGCCGTCGACCAGCCGGCACAGTTCGCCGGTCAGCTCACGCCACACCCCGGGGTGTACGCGCCAGCCGTCGCCGACCGGCCGGCCCACCACCGGCAGTCCCATCGCGCGCAGTTCCCCCGCGGTGACGAACCCCCGGCGACGCAGCACCGAGTCAGCCACCGGCAGCCGCCGCGGCCCGGCCAGGGCGGCCAGCTCCTCGCCGCGCCGCCGTGCCGCCCCCCGGCGGACCAACTCGGGCGGGCACACGTCGAGCACGTCGACACCGGCCGCGACTCGATGCCGTCCCGCGTCGCGCAGCAACGCCCGGTCACCGATGCGCAGCGGCAACGGCCGGGCCAGCCGGAGCCGGGCGGTGTCCGGGCCCAGGGGCCTGACCCGGACGGGGACCGCTGCGGATCCGATGTGCAGCACGAGCTCGCGGGGCAGCTGGCCGGTGTCGTCCCCACGCAGTGCCACGTCGGCCTCGCCCGCGGCCAGCCACCTGTCCGGCGTGAGCAGAGCGTCGCCGCGGGTGAGGGCGTCGCGTTCGATACCGCGCAGGTTGACCGCGGCCCGGGCGACCGCGCGTACCGTGCCGGCGTCCTGGCCCAGGGTCTGCAAGCCTCGTACCCGCGCTGCCGTACCGGAGGAGGCGAGCACCAACCGGTCACCCACCCGCAGGGTCCCGGCCGTCAGGGTGCCGGTGACCACGGTGCCGGCGCCGGTGATGCTGAAGGAACGGTCCACCCACAGCCGGACGTCGGCCTCGGGATCGGCCGGCGGCAACGCACCGACCAACCGGGCCAGAGCGGCGCGCAGCCGGTCCAGGCCCTCGCCGGTCCGCCCGCTCACCGTCACCGAGTCGACCCGCCCGAGGCCGGTGCGGGCGACCCGGGCGAGAGCCTGGTCCCTGGCCGGCTCCGGGTCCGCCAGGTCACATCGGGTGACGGCGAGCAGCCCGTGCCGGACGCCCAGCGCGTCCAGCGCCTGGAGGTGCTCGGTGGACTGCGGCATCCACCCCTCGTCGGCGGCCACCACGAACAGCACGGCGGGGACCGGGCCGACACCCGCGAGCATGTTGGGCACGAACCGTTCGTGACCGGGCACGTCGACGAACGCGACCTGCTCGCCGCCCGGCAGGGTGGTCCAGCCGAAGCCCAGGTCGATGGTCAGGCCGCGGTCGCGCTCCTCCGCCCAGCGGTCGGGCTCCATTCCGGTGAGCAGCCGGACCAGGGTGGACTTGCCGTGGTCGACATGGCCGGCGGTGGCGATCACGTGCACTGCGGGTCGCCTCCGTCGCCGCTCCGGTGGATCGCGGGGCCGGTCCGGCCCCCTTGCCCGCGGCTCCCGTCGTCGATCCGGCCGTCGCTGCTCTCCGGCCGGTTCTCCGACGGCCGCGCCGACCGGTGAGCCGCGAGCACCGCGCCCAGCAGGGCGCCGTCCTCGGCCTCGGGGACGGTACGCAGGTCCAGCAGGCACCGGCCGTGTTCCACCCGGCCCACCACCGCGACCGTGCCGGTGCGCATGAGGCGGCCGAACTCCTCGGGCAGGCCGACAGCGACGCTGGGCAGCCGTACTCCCGGTGCTCCGCCCCCTCCCACGGCCGCGGCGGTGTGCACGACCCCGGCCCGGACGTGCTCGTCCCGCAGTCGCCGCACCAGCGCGGACGCGCGGTCGTACAGGGCGCTCTCGGTGGTGGCGAGTGCGACGCGCACCGGCGGCTCCGGGCCGCGCAACGTGGCCTCCAGCGCGGCGAGGGTCAGCTTGTCCACTCGCAGCGCACGCGCCGCCGGATGCCGCCGCAGCCGCTCGACGATCTCGGCATCGCCGAGCAGCAGACCGGCCTGCGGGCCGCCGAGCAGCTTGTCCCCGCTGGCGGTCACCAACGCGGCACCCGCCCGCAGGGCCGTGGCGGCGTCCGGTTCTTCGGGGAGCAGCGGATGCGGCGCCAGCAGACCGGAACCGATGTCCACGATCACCGGTGGTCCGAGCGCCGCCAGTTCGGCGACACCGGCGGCGGCCGTGAAGCCGGTCACCCGGTAGTTGGACGTGTGCACCTTGAGCAGGAACGCGGTGTCGGGACCGAGAACCTCGGCGTAGTCCCGCACCCGGGTGCGATTGGTGGTGCCCACCTCGCGCAGTCGGGCGCCGGTGCTCGCCAGCAGTTCGGGGATGCGGAAGCCGTCACCGATCTCGACCAGCTCGCCGCGGCTGATCACGATCTCCCGGTCGCCGGCCAGCGCGATGGCGCACAGCAGCAGAGCGGCCGCGTTGTTGTTCACCACATGCACCGCCCCGGCGTCCGGCACGGCCTCGGACAGCGCGGCCGTCACCCCTCGCCCGCGTCGGGCCCGGCGGCCCGCCACCAGATCGAACTCGACGTCGGTGCAGCCGGCCGTGGCCCGCACCGCGTCCTGGGCGGCGTCCGACAGGGGCGCCCGGCCGAGGTTGGTGTGCACCAGCACGCCGGTGGCGTTGATCACCGGTCGAAGGCTTCCTACCCGCTCCGGAAGGCTCTCCACGGCCATATCGGCCACGTCCTCCGGGGCGATCTCACCCGCTCTGGCCCTGTGCTGCGCCCGGGTGATGGCCGCCTTCACCAGCGGGCGTCCCAGCGTCCGCGTCGCCCTGGCCAGCCGCGGCTCGGCCAGCAGGGCGTCGGTGCTGGGGATGCGGCGCCGGGGATCGCTCACCGCAGCACCTCCCGGACCGGGGTGGCGGAGGCGGACGGGAATCGAACCCGCCGACGGCAGCTCCTGCCGTCCGAACGGTTTTGAAGACCGCGCCGGTCACCAGGCCGGATACGCCTCCTCGTACCACTCGGTCATCTCACCTCGCGGTCCGTTTCGCAAACGCGCCGGAGGAATGCCAACCCGCACGATGGGCACCCCGGTGGCTGTGAGCACCACGAGTTCCGGGAACCGCATCCGGCTCACCCAGTACGCGCACGGCGGCGGCTGCGCCTGCAAGATCCCGCCCGGCGAGCTGGAGGAGGTGCTGCGCGGCCTGGGCGACGGCGTGCCGGTCCGCGATCCCGCCGGTGAACTGGTCGTCGGGCTCGACGAGGGCGACGACGCCACGGTGGTGCGGCTGCACGATGGCCTGGCGGTGCTGGCTACCACCGACTTCTTCACACCGGTGGTCGACGACCCGTACGACTGGGGGCGGATCGCCGCGGCGAACGCCCTGTCGGATGTCTACGCCACCGGCGGGCGCCCGCTGGTCGCGCTGAACCTGCTGGCCTGGCCGCGGGGAGTACTGCCCTTCGAGCTGGCCCGACAGGTGCTGCGCGGGGGTCTGGAGGTGGCGGCGGAGGCCGGCTGTCATGTGGCGGGCGGCCACAGCGTGGACGATCCGGAACCCAAGTACGGAATGGCCGTGACCGGCGTGGTCGACCCCGACCGCGTCCTGCGCGGTGACGCCGGTGAACCCGGGGCGCCGCTGTCGCTGAGCAAACCGCTCGGCACAGGCGTACTCAACTCCAAGCACAAGGCCACCGGCGAGGTGTTCCCGCACGCCGTGGCGGCCATGACCCGGCTCAACCGGGAGGCCGCCGAGGCGGCACTGGCCGCCGGTGTCACCTGCGCGACCGACGTCACCGGCTTCGGGCTGCTCGGCCATGCCTACAAGCTGGCCCGGGCGAGCGGAGTCACCGCGGTGATCGACTCCGCCGCGGTGCCCTACCTCGACGGCGCCCGCCAGGCCCTGCGCGAGGGCCATGTCAGCGGCGGCACCCGGCGCAACCTGGAGTGGGTGCGCGCCCACAGTGACCTCTCCGCGGTGACCGAGGAGGAGGCGCTGCTGCTCGCCGACGCGCAGACCTCCGGCGGGCTGCTGGTGGCCGGCGAGATCCCGGGTGCGCCGGTCGTGGGGGAACTGACGCCCCGCGGAAACCACGTCCTGGTGGTGCGCTGATGAGCCGGTGAGGTTCAGGCGAGGGCCCAGGCGAGGTCCCTGAGCAGGGCGTGCCGCCAGCCCGCCCGGCCGTGGCCGGAGGCCGACCGCGAGACGCGTACGGTCGCACCGGCCTGTTCGGTCAGGGATTCGGTCAGTTCACAGTGGGGCAGCATCCGTCTCTCGTGCTCCCCGACGTCGAACGCGACTCGCAGACCGGACAGCCCGGGGTGTTCCCGCCCGCGGGCCTCCCTGACCTGATGTGGGCACGTGCCAGGGGTGTCATGGTTCCCGTCACGGTGACCTTCCGGGATCTGCGGGACTTCATGGACGCTGTCCTGATCGCCGCCGGCGATCCACCTCGCAGTGTGCAGGCTCGGATGAGGCACTGGACGCTCGCCGTGAGCTGGCCGCTGCCATTGTGCACGCGATGTGCACGCGGTCCTGCGCGATGGGGCTACCACGCAGGTCAGCGCGGTGCCGAGAAGCGTCAGGACGTTCCCGGCAGGACAGCTCGTTCCTGCCGGTGACGGTTTGGGCCTGACCTGCACCCTTGCTGACCGTGCGCTGCATGTGCCGTCCCCGCTTCCGCCTCACTCCCGCCCGGCGATATTCCAGGGTGAGAAGGCGTTCTTCACTCCGGCCAGTGCGGTCCGCAGATCCGGGTGGTGGCGCAGCAGTACGGTCCCCATGGTGTTTTCGTCGATCCAGCGCAGCCCGGCCTTCGAATAGACCTCGGGCGTGTAGTACTCGGTGAAGAACCGATCGCTGTTGAGCCGGCGCGAGGCCATGAGGATGAAGATGCGGAACGCGGTGTCGCTGAAGGCGAACCCGGCGGGGAGTTTCTCCGCGTACAGGCCCACGGTCAGGTCCACCTTCTCGATGTCGCCCCCGTAGACCCGCTTGATCTGCGAGGCCCAGTCCCGGTTCTCGGTGAGCTCCTCGAAACTCGCGGCGGGCTTCAGGCGCAGCAGTCGGCGGAACTCGTTGTAGCGGGGGACACCGAGTTCCCTGCTGCGCAGGATGTCCGTGGCCGCGAGGTCCTGCAGGTGACCGTCCGGCCGCTCGAACTCCTGCAGGAACTTCGGGAAGTTGTGCATGGTGACCAGGCCCGGGTGCAGCGTGCCGAAGCTGTAGAGCAGGTCACCCATGGGGATGGTGTCCAGGACCTTCAGCACCTCGGGACCGGCGAGATCGCGGAAGGTGGCCTCCCGCAGCGTCGCGTCGTCGGCCGCGGCCCGCAGATGCCAGTCGTCGCGGACCAACGGGTGCATACGGTAGACGGCGACGAACTCCTCGGTGAGCGTGTACGGCACGCCGTAGTGGTCGGTCTCGGCACCGGGGATGCCGCTGATCACCTCGGAGTCGCTGATCCGTCCGAAGAGGTTGTGCGCGCGCTCGCCGGCGAGCCCCCACCAGTTGGTGCGCAGCGCGGTGACGGTGGTCGGGTGACTGATGACTGCCGGGGTCCACTCCACCGTGTGGATCTTGGCGAGGAGGGCGGCGTTGACCAGCCTGGCGCGCTGGAAGAGCTCCTCGTCGTCCCAGCCGGGGTACTGCGTGTGGAGGTGGTCGCAGATGGCGTTGTGCTCTTTGGCGAACAGCGTCTGCATCATCGCGAGCCCCAGCCAGAAGCCGGGCACGCGGGAGGGGTCGCGGTCCGGGTCGGACGGGAAGGGTGTCCCGTCGTCGCCCCACAGACGCAGCTTGCCGTTCTCCCCGGTGCGCAGGGCACGCTGCTCCTCCTCGCTCGACCCGTAGATCTGGGAGGCGTCCCACCAGTGCGAGGAGACGTTGACGCGCGTGTCGGGGGTGCCGGCCGGGGCCTGCGGGTCGCGTGTGGGGTCGTCGGGGGTGCGCATGATCTGCATGGGGCGTTCGGGCCACGGGTCGTCGTCGCGCAGAGGGATGGTCCACGGCCGCTCCGCGGGGCTTGTGCCGTGGCTGAACCAGTCGCGCACCATGAACTGCAGCCAGGCCGCCACGAGGGAGTTCACCGTCTCGGCGGGGATGAACTCTTCCCGGGTGAGCAGTTCGCGGCTGACCACGCGCGGGTCGGGCGAGGAGAGCACGTCCGCGGCCGAGACCGGAGGGATCCGCTCCAGCGGGATGTTGCGGCCGAAGCGGGTGCCGGCCATGCCCATCCGCGGCTGGTCGAGGTCGTTGTAACTGCCGTCGGCCGTCCGGTTGACCAGGTATGACCTGCCGTTCCCCGGTGCCGGCTCGGGAACGTTCACCGCGGGGATCGTGTTGGTGTCGTGCAGGTTCTCCTGCCGCAGCTTCACCCGCAGCCCGAGCAGGGTGCCGAGTCCGAGCGGGACGGGCAGTCTGTCCCAGCCGATCCTGCGGTCCAGGAACTCGGAGACGCCGGTGACGACACGCCAGGGCAGTGTGCGTCGGTAGCCAGACCTCGCGTTGCGGATGGGCGGTCGCTTGTCGGTCATCGGATCCTCCTGGCAGACGGTTCGACGGTGCTTGTGACGCTGGGTGGCGGGGCTTCGGCGAGGATCACGTCACCGGCCTTCTCGCTGATCATGTAGATCGGAGTGGCGACGAAGAATCCGGGAATTCGGGGGAAGACGGAGGCGTCCACGACGCGCAACCGCTGCACGCCGCAGACCCGGAACCGGCTGTCGACGACGGAGGCGGGATCGTCGGGACGCCCCATCGGGCAGGTGCAGGACGCATGGTGGCCCCACGCCTCGTCCCGCACCCAGCGGCGGATCTGCTCGCGGGTGCGGACCCCCTCGCCGGGCCACAGCTCCTTCTTGATCACGTCTCCGGCGCGGCGGTTCATGCCGCGCACGAATTCGACGGCGTCGACCATCGCGTCGAGGTCCGCGCCCGCCTTGTCGGTGCCCTCCGCGAAGTAGTGGAAGTTCACGTGCGGGGTGTCCAGGGGATCGGCCGACCTCAGGCGCACCCGTCCTCCTGTGTTCCGTGTCCCGGCCTTCAGGACCGCCCAGGTGAAGCGGTCCTTGTGCAGCAGCCCGTCCCGGGAGTAGCCGGGGTAGTAGCCGCGGAAGTCGGCGGGCAGCCCGAAGACGAACAGGTCCGGTGCGTCCAGATCGGCACGGGACTTGCGGGTGATGCCGACGACGGCTCCGTTCGTGGTGTAGAGCCCCTTGCCGCGCTGCCAGTCGCGATAGCAGCGGTCGGGTGGCGTGCCGGGCTCGGGCGCGTGGAAGGAGCAGCCTCTGATGATCGGGAACTCCCGGGCCATCTCGCTGACCACGCCGACCTCATAGCGGTCCTGGAGGTTCCGGCCGACGCCCTGCAGGTCGACGCGCACCGGGATGCCATGCCGCTCCAGCTCGTCGCGCGGGCCGATCCCGGACAGCATCAGCAGCTGCGGTGTGTTGAAGGCACCAGCGGCCAGGATCACCTCCCGCCCGGCCAGCACCAGCTGCGGCGACGGCAGGTGCGGGTCCCCGTCGGCCGCGGGATCGGCCCGGTAGGCGTGCTCGCGGGCGAGGTACTCGACGCCGACCGCCGCCTGGTTCTCGTCCAGCACGACTCGGGTCACCAGCACGTGCGGCCGTACGACGAGCCGGTCGGGGTACCTCTCGCGTACGGCCCCGACCCGCTCGCGTACAGCACTGCGCCGCCCGTCGGCTGTGACGGACATGGGAATCTGCCACAGGCCTTCGAGCGCATCGGTCTGCACACGCCAGTCATTGGGGTCGACCAACGCGCCCAGGCCCTCCAGAGGCGACAGCGGCCTCCCGAGGAAATCGGCGAGCTCGCCCTCCGCCGCGTTCAGTACGACCTTCAGCAGCTGCTTGTCCTGAATGATCAGCCCGGGGTCGGCGAGCCGTGTGGGCAGCCAGCCGTCGAAGCCGTGCCTCGACCCGTTGACGTACCGCCCGGAGACGAACGGCAGCGCCCGCAGCAACGCCGCCAGCAGCCGGTTGGACGGCAGCGTCCTGGGACGCCGCCGGTACTCGCAGCGCTCCAGCCGCTCGAAGTAGGCGCGCATCGACGCGCTGCTCCAGGAGTCGTCCCCGGTCGCCCGGGCGATCCGGTCCCAGTCCGCGTTGTACGGGTAGACGGTGATCAGCGCGTGATGGGCGGAGCAGCCGCCGATCGCCCCGGCCCGCGGGTAGAGGATTCCCTTGCCGGGGACGGCCTTGGTGTCCCGCTGGTGCTGTTCCTCGTCCGCGTAGTGGCGCACGAAGTAGTCCCAGCGCTGCACGGGGTCCTCGGTGGCGTCGGGGTGGAAGGCGGGCACGAGATAGTTGTCGTTGGTGTGTTCGCCGCCCGCGTCAAGGAGCAGGACCCGCATGCCGGCCTCGGCGAGGCGGGCGGCGAGCGGGCCGCCACCGGCCCCCGCCCCCACCACGACGTAGTCGAACCCCTCCACGGCGGTCGCCGTCACGTCTTCTCCTGGCCGCCGGTCAGGGCACTGACGGCCAGCGCCGTGTTGACGGCGGAGATCAGGGTGGTCAGGGCAGCGGTGCGGGGCGCCAGATGGCCGCGCAGTCCGAGCATGGCCGCAGTGACCGTGTCGCTGCCATGGATGAGCACACCCTCCCGCAGGTCCTGCGTGAGGCGCTCGCCGCGGCTGGTGAGCAGGTCGAGGCCGAGCAGGACGGTGCGGATGCCGAAGAGCCGGAAGGCGTAGACGGCGGCGGGGTTGGGCTCGGAGTCCCGGTCCAGTCTCTGGATGAGGAGCGTGGGGGCGAGCAGACCTGCGGCCCCGTTGAAGAGCCGGATGCCGGCCAGCCCGAGAACCGCCGCCGAACGAACTTTGGCGACACGCTTTCCTGTCATGGTGTTCTCCTTGTAAGGGACTACGGGGCGGCACAGCTCACCCAGGTAGTTGTCCCTGCCGGACGCGTCGCGACAACGGCCACCTGCGAGAACCACCCGCTCGGCCCTCGGAGCGGCAACGCGAGATGACGTCGTCACGGATGGTTCGTTCGGGTGGTCCACTCCCGAGGCGATCTGGTCCGGCCGAGGATTCGCACAGCCTCAGGTGACGCGGGAAGAGCGGTACGAGAGGGTGGGACGGGGATCCAGGAAGTGGCCGGAGGCGGAGAATGCGGCTGCGTTGAAGCCCTCTTCTCGCAATTCGACCGCCGGGAATTCCTTACAGGCGGTCTGCGGCTGGGCCGTGGACTCGCCGAACCGGCAGGCGACGCCGGTGAGCCTGATCGTGATGAAGTCCGCGATCTGCGATCCGAACTCGATGGGCCTTCCGCCGATGGTGATGTCCCCGACGGCAAAGCCCTTGTCCGCGGGCACCGCGTAGACGGCGCGGACACGATGCTCCGAGTCGCCTCTCAAGTACGTCCAGTATCCCTTGGGATCGGAGCCGTCCGGGGTCTCCCAGCCGTCCGTGGACAGGTCGTCGAAGTACAGGCCCACCGGGTCGGCGAGGGTGAGGTCGGCCTTCTGGCGCGCCAGGGCGTTGACTCCCGCCCCGATGTGCGGATCGCTGTTGCGCTCCGCGGCACCGTACTTGCTGCAGGCGATCAGCTCCTGCTCGGTGGTCAGTTCCTCGCCGTCGATGACGCGCCGGATGGTGGCCGCAGCGGCAAGTTCGATTTCCGCGCCCAAGGTGTTGTTCGGCTGAATCAGGTGCATGGCGCCGTGGCTCGTGGAGTTGTTCCACTTATTGCGCGGCTGGTATCGACCGCTGGACGAGAACAGATCCTCCTTGCGCACGTCCGGACTGATGAATTCTTGGTAGAGCTCAAGCGTCTTGTCCGGGTTCGTCTGCGCCAAGATCTCCCAGTACTCGGGGCCCTCACAGGTGAACGTCACCTCGTTGATCTTTCCTGAGTCGTCGCGGGAGACGCTCCACTCGCAGTACTCGTCCTGGACGTCACGGCTGGCGTCGGCGCGCTGCCATCGCTGGAGGTCCGAAATGGAGGTGATCTTGATGATGCGCGGGAACGCGGTCCATCGGACGGGGGCGTGCTGGAGGTCCGGGGCCGTGTCCGTCGTGGTCAGGTTGTAGAACTGCGGCCTTGGGCTGTCGTTCAGCACCTGGCCCGGATCGGGACCCTGAATGGCCTCGTCGACCGTGTCGGAGATGAACGTGTTCCAGGCCTTGCGGCCGAAGTCGTCCAGATCGTCGAGGTTGCCGGGAGGCCCGTAGGCTTCCAGTTTGGACATGGCGTTCTCCTTGTACGTGAGGGCGGAGCGGGAACCAAGTGGTCGGGCAGCGCCGCTGGAGGTGATGCCGGGGATACCGGTGAGGGGCAGCGTCAGGCCGGCTCCGCGACGGTGGCGTCCTCACGCATCGCCAGCGGTGGGGCGGCAGGGGGAATATTGGTGACCGGCAGGGTGAGTTCGAACTCGTTGAGCCTCATGCGGCGGAACTGCCGACGGCGCGACTCGGCCAGGCGGACTACGTCATCGAAGCCGGTTTCGGTGCGGACGCGCTCGGCGACCCCGCGCAGATAGGCGTCCACCCGTTGTCCGAACACGGTCCGCCAGGCGTCGTCGGGTACCTGCCAGTGCTCGGCGAAGCGGCCCTCGGGGCTCCCGGCGGGCAGGGAGCCCGCGGCGTCCAAGATGGCTTGTGCGACTTTGTCGCACAACTCCACCACCTTGGTCGGCGTGGTCGGCACGTACCGCATGAGGCGGCTGCGGGCAGGGCTGAAGACCGGGTTGGGGAAGTCCACCATCAGCGCACAGGCTGCGAACTTGGCCGGGACAAGCCCCTTGCGGACCATCTGCCGAACCACCTCGTTGTCCTCGTGGGCTGCCTCGGGCACCACGAAGGCGAAGAACGTGTCGCCCGGCTGCGAGAACCCGCTGAACGTCTCCTCGAGACGGAAGCCGAACCGGGTCAGGCTGGCCAGGTACCGGGCGGCCGGCGCTCTGGGCGGGGCAGCCTGTGTGGACAGGCGAAGGTCGTTGAACAGGACATCCTGGTTCAGCCAGAAACCCGTGGGCAGCGTCAGGTCGGGACTGTCCGCCGTGATGTTGCTGCTCTGTCTGTCGGTGCTGGCGAGGTTGACCGTGGTGCTGGTGAACAAATGGCGCAGCAGCCGATCGGGGTGGTCCACGAGGCCGTTCGCGGTGACAGCGGCCAGCCGGGCCGCTGTCCACCGGGTGATGAGGGATCTGACGGTCAGTTCCAGTTGCTGGGCTCCGATGACCTGCTGGAACAGCTGGTCATGGTGCAGCGGGTCATCCTCGGCGAGCCGGATCGTGGCCCGTTCGGACTGCCAGTTGATCCAGGGAATCCTCAGCTCCTTCATCACGGCGCTGCCGTTGACGTGGCTGTCGAAGCAGCCCTTGCCACGCGAGTCGGGTTCCAACGCGTCCCAGGAGTTCCCCGCCCAGACCCAGCTGGATTCGAACCGGGCATAGAAGTTGAAGACCCTCGCTTCGGGATCCCAACCCGCGACCTGAAGGAATCCCTCCCGGGGGTCGCCACCAGCCTGAGTACTGACCAGAAGGTCAACCTGGCTGCCGCCCACGGCGGCGGTGATCGCGAACCGCATGTCGCGCCGGCCGATGGCATCCGGCGGGATCTGCCCGGCCTCGCTGACCAGATACACCTTCCGTGAGGCGGCGGCCGTCGCGGGGAGTCGGGACAGCAGGTCCTGCACGGTGGTGGGAAATATGCCGGCGCGGAAGAACTCCACCGCCATCGGGTCGCCCAGCGACGCCAGTTCCTCAACGCTGACGAGCCGCGCCCGGTCATCCCTACCGCTGATCCTGCGGTACAGCCGACCCGGTTCCAGCGCGGTGGAGCCGGGTCCGCAGCCGTCGGCAGCGAGGTCATGGTCCAACGGGGGGAGGCCGGATGTCGCCTCCAGGGCACCCGCGTCGCGGGCAGCGCTGCCTTCCTCGACGGCAGCCGTTCTCGTCCAGGCGGTCGCACGCCGCAGCTGCGTGTGGTCGGGCATGGGCGCTCCGCTCCTGAGAAATGAGCTCTTGAACGTCTTCAAACAGCCCCGCCCACTGTTTCCAAGCGAATGCCGGGACTCGCTGGCGCGCCCTACAGGAAGTACATCAGCCAGATCTGCCCGTCCGGGCTGAAGGAGAATTCGACCTCTCCTGCTCCTTGTGCAGGCTCGAAATTGACAAAGTTGACGGCTTCATCCATCGTCGAGAAGGACAGCGCGTGCCAGGTTTTCACATCGGACCTGAGCGCATTCTTGAACGTCTTGGCGTCAGCAGTGGTGACGGTCATGGAACGTCCTTTCCAGGTGAGATCCGGCGGCTTCGATTATGAGTATCAGCCGTAACCATGGTCTTTGCGACTTCACTTCCTCCACATGGTCGACGATGGTTGCTCATTCCAAGAACACCCGAACAGGGCCTTTCCTACGGATCGCTTGGCTGACGAGCTGAAGACGGTTGCGAGCTGAGAGTAGGCGGTGGACATGTCGGTCCGTGTCATTGTCAAGCTCGCCCAGGACAGGGACTGGTCAGCTGTCGCCGATGGGCTGGAGGCGGTAGGAGCCGAGCGGGTGCAGGCTCCGCGTGAGTCGCTGCCCGACCGGGCGGTGGCGCTGTTTCCGGAGGAGATCGGCGTCTCGGAAGCCGTGGAGAGCGCTCGTGGCGTCGAGGGTGTCGCCGAGGCAGAGCCCGACGTGATGCGCCACTCCGACGGTCCGGGCATGTGAGGTGCGGCTCGGGGCGGGATCGGCAACCGGTTGAGGCTGCCCACCGAGGGCCCCGGCGCGTCGGCGGGCAGCTGAAGGTGGTGGTGGTTCCGGGGGCGGCCCTCAGACCAGGGCGAGCGCCGAATCGGCGTCGACGAGGCCGAACCCGAAATCGTGGTTGGGCACAGGGTCGTTGGGGCGCCGGCGCAAAGGCTTTGCGGTGGTGCGAAGGATCTGGCGGACGTCCCGGGCGCTCAACCCGGGGCCGAGAGAGAGCAGCAGAGCCGCGACTCCGGCCACGTGTGGGCAGGCCATCGAGGTACCGTCCGATGGGGAGAACGTGTCGTCCAGGAAGGTGCTCAGGATGTTGACCCCGGGCGCCGACACATCGATGTGTGGACCGGTGTTCGAGAAGGCCGCCTTGCGGTCCAGCGGGTCGGTGGCGCCCACGGCGATGACGTCGTCGAAGGCCGCCGGGAAGCTCTGCGTCCGCTGACCGTCGTTGCCCATCGCAGCCACGACGACCACGTCGTGGTTGATGGCGTGCGCGATGGCATCACGCTCGACCTCGGTCGCTTGAGAACCGCCGAGGCTGAGATTGAGAACCCGGGCACCATGGTCGACCGCCCATCGGATGCCTGCCGCGATGTCGGCCGCGCTGCCGGTGCCGCTGACGACGTTGTCTCTGAGCCGACGGATACGGGCGAGTACCCGTACCGGCATCAGACGGCACTCCCACGTCACACCGGTCAGTCCCTCACGGTTGTTGGAGCGGCAGGCGATGGTTCCGGCGACGTGTGTGCCGTGCCCGACCTCGTCCTGCGGGAAATCGTCGACTCCCAGGAAGTCGCCTTCGAAGACCCAGCCCGGCCTTGCGAACGGATCTGGTCCGAGATCGACGAAGTCCTTGCCCTGTTTCAGGAGCGGCGCCAGCTCGGGATGGTTCAGGTCGACTCCGGTGTCGATGATGGCGACGCTGACCGAGTCGCTGCCCCTGCTCCGTTCCCATGCCTCGGGACACTTGATCCTCTTCAGTCCCCATTGCTGTGCGAAGAGCGGGTCGTTGGGAATCACGGATGCCTGCTCGCGCCAGCGGTTGGGCTCGGCGACAGAGACCTCCTCCAGGGCGTCGAGGCGCTGGACGGCGTGGGAGACGTCCTGTGCGGGGTCGAAGCGAACTCGGTAGGCAGCACTGAATTCGGTCTGCTCCGCTACGGCCGCGATCCCCGCGGGTATGGGGGCGGGTGGTGGGTGCAATCGGGTCACGGACCGGACTCCGATGTCCGAGAGGACTTGGTCGAGCGGTTCGAGCCCCAGATGGGTGGCTGCGGCGAACGCCCCGCGCACGGGACCGGTCGGCACGGCTGCGGAGATCCCCTTCGCCGCGTCTGGTTGCACCTTGACGAGCACTTCGCCGGGTACCCGGTTGTCCTGATCCGGAGCGAAGACGCTTGAGCGCTCGTCGGGAGGTTCCGCATCCGGGTGCTGGTCTTTGTCGGGCATGGTGCCTCCTTCAAGGGAGAAAGCACTTGAAGTTGAGGTAGGCCCCTCTAACCACTATCACCCGATTGGGTCCATCGTGCACCCCAGTCACTGCTCGGCAGCAACTACCACGTCGGCGCGCTGAGATGGTGCTCATGTTGCCTGGACGGTACCCAAGGGAATGCATGGCCCACGAGACGGACGTATGCTGAATGCGGGCCGGGACACGCAGCGAAGCGGTCGGATCGCACTGGAAGTTGAACCTGGTAGAGCCTGCTCGAGGCGACTACGGATCAAATGCCACCCCGTTTCCCCATCATGCCGACCTGGCGGTGCGTACACCCGCCGGCCTGTGGCCCACTGGCTGGTTGAAGCGCAGGCCAGCCGTATAGGCATCGTCGGCGAACAGCCCAAGTGGGAGGACCCGTTCTTTCCGACCGTTGGTCTTTCGACGGGCCCGCCGACGTGGAACGCAGGGTGGCGCGGCGTTGAGAAGAACAACTGCCCCTGCAACGCGGCGAACCACGTTGCGAACGTCCGCGATGCCGGGCCGGGACGACGGGAACCCATATGACTGAGGTAGTCAACTATCGAAGCGACGCGATCGTCGAGCTCATGCACATGCCCGCCGAAGAGCACGACGAGCGATGGCTGCAACAGGCGCTGCAGCAGGCCATCATGCTGGAGCTGGCCACGCTTCCTCCCTACTTGTGCGGCCTCTGGTCGATCGAGGAATCGGACCAGAACTCGGGAGTCTTTCAAACGCTCCACGCGATCATCTTCGACGAGATGTCGCACATGGGCCTGGCCTGCAACATGCTCACCACCATTGGAGGGGAACCGCGCATCGCCGACGAAAGTGTCGTTCCGAAGTATCCGGGCCCGCTCCCCGGTGGCGTGCAGCCGGACTTGTCGGTTTCGCTCATGCCGTTGAGCAAGGCGTCGCTCGACATGTACTCCCGCATCGAGAGGCCTGACGACCCCGTGCTCGAGGACCTCGAAGTGCACACGTCCATCGGCGCCTTCTACGCGGCGATCCTCGAAGTCTTCCGCTCACAACCAGAGTTGATCAAGGGCACGCGGCAGCTCATCAAGAACATGTCGTCGTCCCACGGCGAGGGGAACGACATCGTCGCTCTCGACTCACTCGATGCTGTCGAGGCGGCAGTGAAGATCATCAAGGAGCAAGGTGAGGGCACTGCCGCGTCGCCGGACAACCCCTTCCCCGGCGAGACCGGAGAACTCGCCCACTTCTACTCGTTCCGGGAGGTCTTCCACGGACGTAGGCTGATCCGTGTGTCGGACGACCCGCCACGGTTCGACTTCCAGGGTGACGAGATTCCCCTGCCCCGGACCTTCCCCATGGGCACGGTTCCGGCGCGGCCTCGAACGCGGCCAGCGCGTCGATGTGCGTGGTGCCGATGACCGGGTCGCCACCGATGCCGACCGCGGAGGAGAAGCCGATGTCGCGCAGC
>NZ_JBEORR010000019.1:0-176443 GCF_040302345.1 Streptomyces sp. NPDC126510
CCCCTCCCCGCCGCTCTTCCGATCGTGGGGGGGGGGGGTGGCGCGGGGGCGGGGGGGGGCCGCGTGGGGCCCGGGGGGGCCGGCCGGCTGGGGGGGCCGTGCGCCCGGCCACGGGCGCACGGGGCGGGGTGCGCCGGCGCCGGGCGCGGTGAGCGTGCCACGGGTGCCGGGGGCTCCGGGGGTGCCGCCTTCACGGAGCAGCGTGAACAGTTCGTCCGCGGCGGGGCGGGACTTCTGGTGCTTCTCCAGGCAGACGCGGATGAAGGGGAGCAACTCGTCGGGGACGCCGGTCAGGTCCGGTTCGCCCTCGACGACGCGCAGGGCCGTCTCGTACGGGCTCGGGCTGTCGAAGGGGCCGCGGCAGGTGGCGGCGAAGGTGAGGACCGAGCCGAGGGAGAACATGTCGGCGGCGGGGCCGACGTCCCGCGGGGCGGCGAACTGCTCCGGGGACATGAAGGGCGGGGTGCCCATGACGCGGCCGGTCTGGGTGAGGGCGTCGGAGGCGGCGAACTCGGCGGCGCGGGAGATGCCGAAGTCGATGACGCGCGGGCCGTCCTCGGCGAGCATCACGTTGGCCGGCTTCAGGTCGCGGTGGACCACTCCGGCGCGATGGATGTCGCGCAGCGCCTCGGCGAGGCCGGCGGCGAGACCGCGCAGGCGGGGCAGCGGAAGCGGGCCGTGCTCGCGGACGTGGGTGCCGAGGTCCGCACCCGGTATGTAGAGCGTGGCCATCCAGGGGTACGTGGCGTCGGCGTCCGCGTCCACGACGGGGGCCGTGAAGGCTCCGCTGACCCGGCGGGCGGCGGCCACCTCACGGCGGAAACGGGCGCGGAACTCGTCGTCGTCGGCGTACTGACTGTGCACGACCTTGATCGCGAGGCGGCGGCCGGAAGCCGAGCGGGCCAGGTAGACCACGCCCATGCCGCCGGAGCCGAGACGGTCCTCGATCCGGTAGCCGCCCACCTCCGCCGGGTCGGAATCGCGCAGCGTCATCCCCGTACGTTCCCCCCGTCACGCACCGTCCTGTGGTCGGGGCGAGCGTAACCGCCCGTGCCGGAGGCGCGTGGCGCAGGGCTCGGGAGGGTTCGCCGTCCCGGTCATCAGAAGCTGATGGAGTTGATCGTCTCCGCTATCGAGTTGAGGAACCGCTGGATGTCGTCGGCCATGCCGGTCGAGGCGAGGAAGAAGCCGAAGAGGACCGCCACGATGGCGGGACCGGCCTTGATGGATCCGCCTCTCAGCAACACCACAAGGATGATCGCCAACAGCAGCACCACAGACAGTGAAATGGCCACAACTGATCACACCCTCGGTCGGTCCGCTCTCCCGGCCCGGGGACGCGACCGCGCACCCCGCCAGAACCATCGTGCCACCAACACGGCCGGGCTATGCGGGTGCTGACACATCGACCACACCCGTGTCGCCCGCTCGGGAGTGAGCCGCCCGCGCGTGGGGACCCGACTCCGAGCAGTCGCACGGCAATTCGACGAGCCACCCGCGCAGGGAATTCGGCCGGTTCGTTTCCATCTCCACACAACGCGTTCGCAGCTAATTCGAATTGTTGCCACAGGACCATCAACCCCCTTGCGGGGCACGCCCCGAAGAGGGACGGAAGTGGACATTCCACTGGAGTCGCCTGCTGGTCTTATGCGCCGCTTAGTCCGGAAGTATCCGGATAAGCAGGGCCGGAGCAGTGCACACAATCCGCCACTGGGCGATGTGTTGGCCATCACGCCGACAGTGACGTCAACTACCCGTAATCCGGGGTACTCGCAGCGAATAGCCAGGAATGACGTCCGGCGTTTTACGAATACCTGCGGGGAACGCTAGGGTGCCTCAGATGTTCCACGCTGCCTCGTCCCCCGCACGCGCAGCGAGGTCCCGGATCGTCTCCCCGAGCTCCTGGTGGGAGGGTCTGTGACGAACTCGCTGCGACCGAACGGCGACCGCAGGGCGCCACTTCCCCCGGCACAGTCGCCGGCCGACGGAGTGCCGAGCCCCCGCTCGCCGCAGAGCACGCAGAAGAAGCAGAACGGCAAGCAACGCGACGCGTTCTTCGACAACGCCAAGTACCTCGCGATCGTGCTGGTCGCCATGGGCCACGCCTGGGAGCCGCTCAAGGGCGACAGCCGGATACTCGAGGCCGCCTACCAGCTCGTCTACGCGTTCCACATGCCGGCGTTCATCCTCATCTCCGGCTATTTCTCGCGCAGTTTCGACATGCGGCCCGACCGGCTGAAGCGCCTGATCACCGGCGTGGCCGTGCCGTACATCATCTTCGAGACGGCCTATCCGCTCTTCAAGCGGGTCATCGACAACGACCCGCATCAGGAGATCAGCCTCCTCGACCCCTGGTACCTGACCTGGTTCCTGGTCGCGCTGTTCATCTGGCGCCTGACCACCCCCATCTGGAACCTGGTGCGCTGGCCGCTGCCGCTCGCGCTGGGTCTCGCCATGCTGGCGACCGTCACCCCCGAGATCGGCGACGACCTGGACCTGCAGCGCGTCCTGCAGTTCCTGCCGTTCTTCGTGCTGGGCCTGATCATGAAGCCCGAGCACTTCCACATGGTGCGCCGCCGTTCGGTGCGTATCGCGTCGGTGCCGGTCTTCGCCGCCGCCCTGGCCTTCAGCTGGTGGGCGGTGCCGCGCATGAACACCGCGTGGTTCTACCACCGTGACGCCGCACAGGAGCTGGGCGCCCCGTGGTGGACCGGCCCGGTCATGGTGCTCGCCATGTTCGGCTGCTCCCTGGTGCTGACCGCCTGCTTCTTCGCCTGGGTGCCGCGCCGCCACATGTGGTTCACCGCCCTCGGCGCCGGCACGCTCTACGGCTACCTGCTGCACGGCTTCCTGGTGAAGGCCGGCGACTACCAGGGCTGGTTCGAGGCGTCCTGGCTGCACCACCCGGCCGGTGAGATCCTCGTGACCGTCCTCGCGGCCGCCGTCGTGACGGTGCTGTGCACCAAGCCGGTGCAGCGCGTCTTCCGGTTCGCGATGGAGCCGAAGATGGACTGGGCCTTCAAGCGGGACCCGGCCGAGCAGGCCCGCGAACGCCAGAGCGCCGAACGGCGCGAGCGCGAGCGCGAGAAGGTCAACGCCTGACCTGCGAGGCAGCGTTATCCGACGAGACCGAGAAGGGCGCGCATCCGTGCGTACTTCTCGGTCAGTCGTTTGCGGGTCGCCGAGTCCAGCACTCCGAGTCGCACCGGGTCCGCGTTGTGCGCCAGGTCCGACTCCTTCACCAGCAGCGCTCCGGGCGTGGCGAGGATCCGCGCGGCGTACGCCTCCGGCGGCTCCCCCGCCCTCTTCGTGACCGCGAGGACGATGTCCTTCGTACGGCTGCTCAGGGCGGCCTCGCGCAGCCACTGCGCGGAGAGTGCGTCGTCCTCGACGGCGTCGTGCAGCCAGGCCGCCGCGATCTGTTCCTCGTCGCCGCCCCGTGCCCGTACGCCCTCCGCCACGGCCTGGAGGTGTTCCGCGTAGGGCCGTCCCGCTTTGTCGGTCTGGCCGGTGTGCGCGGCGCGGGCGGTGGCCTCGACCTGGGCCAGGGTCATACGGGTCGTCTCGCTCACCGCTCCAGTGTCTCAGCGGTTCGCGGCGGCCGTCGGGCCCTCGCGGCAGATCAGCAGCAGGGCCCGGTCGTCGTTGACGTCCTTGGCCACGGCCTCGATGAGATGCCAGGCGGCACCCTGGAAGCCGCCGGCCACATAGCGGTCGGCCTCGCCGGTGAGGCGGTCGATCCCCTCGACGATGTCGCGGTCGGCGGTCTCCACGAGGCCGTCCGTGAACAGCATCAGGACGTCCCCGGCCCGCAGGGAACCCTTCACCGGGTCGAACTGGGCGCCGTCGTACACCCCGAGGAGCGGGCCCTCGGCGGCCTTCTCCTCCCAGCGGCCGGTGCCGGCGCTGAGCTGGAGGCCCGGCGGGTGGCCCGCGGAGTAGAGCTCGTAGTCGCCGGAGTCCAGGTCGAGGACCAGGTGGATGGAGGTGGCGAAGCCCTCGTCCCAGTCCTGGCGGAGCAGGTAGCCGTTCGCGGCGGGCAGGAAGGCGTGCGGCGGGAGGGAGCCGAGCAGGCCGCCGAACGCGCCCGACAGCAGCAGGGCGCGGGAGCCCGCGTCCATGCCCTTGCCGGACACGTCGGTGAGGACGACCTCCAGCGTACGGCCGCCGTTGGTACGCGCCGCCACCACGAAGTCGCCCGAGAAGGACTGGCCGCCCGCCGGGCGCAGTGCCATCTCCCGGTGCCAGCCGTCCGGCAGGTCGGGCAGCTTGCTCTGCACCCGGATGCGTTCGCGCAGGTCGAAGAGCATGGTGCCGCCGCGCCGCCAGGGAACGCCGACCCGGCTGCGGAACTGGGCCAGCAGCAGCCCGAAGAAGCCGCAGGCCGCGACCACGAGCACGACGCCCGGGGTGACCCTCGACGGGCCCTCCGTGTACGGGCCGAGCCGCACCGACTCCACGATCAGTGCCGTGGCCGCCGCCGCGTACAGGCCGAGCAGGCTGGCGGGCCGCAGCAGCAGACCGCCCACGACGACGGGCAGCACCAGAGCGGCCGGTGAGAACCACACCGAGTTCCCCAGCGTGGCCGCCGCGATCAGCGGGACGGTCAGGAGCAGACCGGCCAGGGCGATCCAGTCCGAGCCGTTGCCGCGGAAGTAGTCCACGGCGGCCCGGCGCACGCCGACGCGGACCCGGTGCCACTGTTTCTTCAACCGGGCCGTGAACGTCTCGGCTTCCGCGCGCCGCTCTCGTCCTGATGCCATTAGTTCGGGACCCTATCCATCGGACCAGCCCCTTGGCACGGGAGGTCCTACTTGTCCCCCGTCCGAGGGCCGACATCACAGTGAACTTCACCGTGTTCCGCCCCACCGCCGCCCGGCAGAAATTGCCTCGCCCGCCCCGCATCGCCCTGGTAGGCATGGCTCATGGCAACTGACGCGAACGGCCTTTCGCCCGGTCTGCGGGTCCTGCGGCAGGACGATTGGGACAAGTGGTACGGCACCCTGGTCCGGGGCTTCGGAGGGGTGCCGGAGGCCGCCGAGGAGCGGGAGTTGTGGCGCTCGCTGACCGAGTGCGACCGTTCCCTCGGCATCTGGGACGGGGACGAGTGTGTGGGGACGGCCGGGGCGTTCAGCTTCCGGCTGACCGTGCCCGGCGGCGCGTCACTGCCTGTGGCGGGCGTCACGATGGTCAGCGTGGCCGCCACGCACCGCCGGCGCGGCCTGCTGACGTCGATGATGCGGCGGCAGCTGGACGATGTGCGTGCGTGGGGTGAGCCGCTGGCCGTGCTCACGGCGTCCGAGCCGGCGATCTACGGGCGGTTCGGCTACGGCAACGCGGCCCTGTCGCTGGCCGCCGAGATGGACACGACCCGGGTGGCACTGTCGGTGCCGGACGGTACGGACGACGTACGGGTGCGGTACGCGGTGCCGGCCGATGTGCTCGACGTGTGCGAGGCGTTGTACGCCCGGCTGGTTCCGCAGCGGCCCGGGATGCTGGCCCGGCGGCCCGGCTGGGAACGGCTTGGGGTGCTCGATCCGGAGAGCGAGCGGGCGGGGGCGTCGCCCCTGCAGTGCGTGCTCGCCGAGCGGGACGGGGAGACGGTCGGGTACGCGCGGTTCCGGGTCAAGCCCAAATGGGAGCTGTCCGGGTCCGACGGCAACGTGATCGTCGAGGACTTGGCGGCGCTGGACCCGGCGGCGGACGCGGCGCTGTGGCGTTTCCTGTTCGGGATCGACCTGACCTCGAAGGTGACCGTGCGGTCGCGTCCGGTGGACGACGCCTGGCAGTACCTGGTGTCCGACCAGCGACGGTGTCACCCGCGGTTCCAGGACTCGCTGTACGTGCGGCCGGTGGAGGTGGGCGCCGCACTGGAGGCGCGGACGTATCAGACTCCCGTGGATGTGGTGTTCGAGGTGGAGGACGCGTTCTGCCCCTGGAACGCGGGGCGTTGGCGGCTGACCGGGGACCCGAAGGGGGCGTCCTGCGAGCGTACGGCGGATGCGGCGGATGTCGCCCTGTCCGTACGGGAGTTGGGCGCGGCGTACCTCGGGGGTGTGTCGCTGGCCTCGCTGGCGGCGGCGGGTCGGGTGCGGGAGGTCCGGCGGGGGGCGCTGGCGGAGGCGTCGCTCGGGTTCGGGACGGCGGTGCCGCCGTGGCTGCCGCACGGGTTCTGACGGACGCCCGTCCGTTTCAGGGGCGTTGGCAGGCGGGGCACCAGAAGAGGTTGCGGGCGGCGAGGCCGGCGGTGCGGATCTCGCCGCCGCAGATGTGGCAGGGCAGATCGGCCCTGCGGTAGACGTACACCTCGCCTCCGTGGTCGTCCACGCGCGGTGGGCGGCCCATCGCCTCCGGGGTGTGTTCGGGGCGGACGGTGTCGATGCGGTTGTTGCGGACGCCCTCGTGCATGAGGTCGACGAGGTCGGTCCAGATGGCGTGCCACTCGGCGGGGGTGATGTCCTTGCCCGCGCGGTACGGGTCGATGCGGTGCCGGAAGAGGACCTCCGCGCGGTAGACGTTGCCGACGCCGGCGACGACCTTCTGGTCCATGAGGAGGGCGGCGATCGTCGTACGGCTGCGGGTGATGCGGCGGTAGGCGGTGTCCGGGTCGGCGTCGTCGCGGAGGGGGTCGGGGCCGAGGCGGTCGTGTATCGCCTGCTTCTCCGGGGGCGTGATGAGGGCGCAGGTGGTGGGGCCCCGGAGGTCTACGTAGGCGGTGTCGTTCGCCAGGCGGAGGCGGACGGTGCCGGTGGGGGGCGGCTCGGGGGCCGGGCCGAAGGTGACCTTGCCGAACAGGCCGAGGTGGATGTGGATCCAGTCGGTGTCGCGGAAGCCGAGGAAGAGGTGCTTGCCGTGGGCTTCCGTGCGGGTGAGTTCGGTGCCGGTGAGGAGGGTGGCGGCGGGGGTGAATCTGCCCTGGGGGCTGGTGGTGCGGGGGTTTGTGCCGAGGAAGGCGGCGGCGTAGTCCTGGGCGAGGCGGTGGATGGTGTGGCCTTCCGGCACGGTTCTCCCTTGGATCGTTGCCGTTGCCCGCCGGGCCTACGGTCGTCAGACGGCTGAGGTCGCGGGGCTCCGCCCCGGGCCCCGGGTTTTGCCCGCCCGCCCGCCCGACACGGTTCCTCAGGAGGCCGAGGCCACGGGGCTCCGCCCCGGACCCCAGCGTTTCCCGCCCACCCACCCGACACGGTTTCCCAGGAGGCTGGAGTCACGAGGCTCCGCCCCGGGCCCCGGCGGGGACTGCGTCCCCTGCACCCCTCGGGGGCTTCGCCTTCACCCCCCGGGAGGTTCGCCCCACTCCCGCGGGAACTTCGGCTCACCCCCGGGAGCGTCGCCCACCCCCTCAGGGACTTCGGCTCACTCCCGGGAGCTTCGCCCGCCCCCTCAGGGACTTCGGCTCACTCCCGGGAGCTTCGCCCGCCCCCTCAGGGACTTCGGCTCACTCCCGGGAGCGTCGCCCACCCCCTCAGGGACTTCGGCTCACTCCCGGGAGCGTCGCCCACCCCCTCAGGGACTTCGGCTCACCCCCGGGAGCGTCGCCCACCCCCTCAGGGACTTCGGCTCACTCCCCCCGGGAGCTTCGCCCGCCCCCCAGGGGCGCCCGTCCGGCCGCTCCGGGCCGGAGCGCAGGGGCCGGCGGATTACTGCTGCGGGTGATGGGGCGGGATCGGGGGAAGGTCGCCGGTCGTTTCGTAGGACGACAGCATGTCGATCCGGCGGATGTGGCGTTCGTCACCGGAGAACGGAGTGGCGAGGAAGGTCTCCACGAACTTCGTGGCCTCGTCCTGCGAGTGCATGCGCGCGCCCACCGCGACGACGTTCGCGTTGTTGTGCTGGCGGCCCAGGGACGCCGTCTCCTCGCTCCAGGCGAGGGCCGCGCGGACGCCCTTGACCTTGTTCGCGGCGATCTGCTCGCCGTTGCCCGAGCCGCCGATGACGACGCCGAGGGCGTCGGGGTCCGCTGCCGTGCGCTCCGCCGCGCGGAGGCAGAAGGGCGGGTAGTCGTCCTGGGCGTCGTAGATGTGCGGGCCGCAGTCGACGGGGTCGTGACCCGCCGCCTTCAGCCACTCGACGAGGTGGTTCTTGAGTTCGTAGCCCGCATGGTCCGAGCCGAGGTACACGCGCATGGGACGAGTGTGACACGGGTGTTTCGGGGAAGGCGCGCGGGGTGGCGCTCACAAAAACCCGAGGCGAGCGTGAGCCCCATTACGGAACCTCAGGAAAACCTCAAGTAACAATCTGGATTCAAAGGTTCTCCTATTCGTTCGCCTCCGATTCACTGGACCGGCTCGTACACCGCTCGTGCGAGCCCCCCGTACACCGCCATGCCGCGAAACACCCCGTTCGTGCGGCTCACGCGGTTCCGTACGGAAGTACAGCTCCCCGGCGCAAAGGAAATCCGTTCCATGACCTCGCAGCCGACTCTGAACAAGACCGGAAACGACCCCGGAGGCCCCGGAGAACCCGGAGCCGAGGGCTCCGGGCTGCAGGCCGGGCTCAAGAACCGGCATCTGTCGATGATCGCCATCGGCGGTGTCATCGGCGCCGGCCTCTTCGTGGGCTCCAGCTCCGGTATCGCCACCGCCGGGCCCGGCATCCTCCTGTCGTACGCCCTCGTCGGCACGCTCGTGGTGCTGGTGATGCGGATGCTCGGTGAGATGTCGGCCGCCAACCCCACCTCGGGTTCCTTCTCCGCGCACGCCGACCGGGCCCTCGGGTCCTGGGCCGGTTTCTCCATCGGCTGGCTGTACTGGTTCTTCTGGGTCGTCGTGCTGGCGGTCGAGGCGACCGCCGGTGCGGTGATCCTGGAGGGCTGGATACCGGCCGTGCCCCAGTGGGGCTGGGCCCTGATCGTGATGCTGGTGCTGACCGCCACCAACCTGGTGTCCGTCGGTTCCTACGGCGAGTTCGAGTTCTGGTTCGCGGGCATCAAGGTCGTCGCGATCGCCGCGTTCATCGTCATCGGCGGGCTGGCCGTGTTCGGACTGCTGCCCGGCGTGGACAGCGACCAGGCCGGAGTGAGCAACCTGACCGCGCACGGCGGCTTCCTGCCCAACGGGGCCGGCGCCATCCTCACCGGTGTGCTGCTCGTCGTCTTCTCCTTCATGGGCAGCGAGATCGCCACCCTGGCCGCCGGTGAGTCCGAGAACCCGCGGCAGGCCGTCACGAAGGCCACCAACAGCATCATCTGGCGTGTCGCCGTCTTCTACCTCGGCTCGATCGCCGTCGTCGTGTGCCTGCTGCCGTGGGACAGCAAGGCCATCACCAAGGACGGCTCCTACGTCGCCGCGCTCGACTCCCTCGGCATCGCGCACGCCGGTCAGATCATGAACTTCATCGTGCTGACCTCGGTGCTGTCCTGTCTGAACTCCGGCCTCTACACCGCCTCCCGCATGGCCTTCTCCCTCGGCCAGCGCGGTGACGCGCCGAAGGCCTTCGCCCGCACGACCTCCAACGGCGTGCCGCGCACGGCGATCCTCGCGTCGGTCGCCTTCGGCTTCGTGGCCGTGTTCTTCAACTACAAGTTCCCGGACTCCGTCTTCCTCTTCCTCGTGAACTCCAGCGGCGCGGTCGCCCTGTTCGTGTGGCTGGTGATCTGCTTCTCACAGCTGCGCATGCGGAAGATCATCAAGGCCGAGGCGCCCGAGAAGCTCGTCGTGAAGATGTGGCTGTACCCGTACCTGACCTGGGCGACTGCCGCGCTGATCGTGTTCATCCTGGGTTACATGCTCACCGACACCGAGCACGACGGGCGTCAGACCATCCTGCTGTCGCTGCTCGTCGCGGCGGTGGTGCTCGTCATCGCCTTCGTGAAGAAGGGGGTGCGCGGAGGGCGTCCGGCCGCCGACGCCCCGCAGGTGCAGGGTGAGGAGCGGAACGAGGTGTCGGCCGGCTGATCCTTCAGCCGCTCGCCGTTCTTCGTGAGCGGGGGCCTGTGGTGCGTGCTGCTGTGGCGCGCCGCAGGCCCCCGCTTCGTCTGCACACGCTTGCCCGAGGCTGCCTAGAGCACCGTGAAACTGTCCCTGACCTTCTCGTAGGTGGCGAGTGCCTCCTGCTCGGTCCCGGCCTCGTACCACGTGTTGACCTGGTACGACTTGCCGGTCTCGTTGAAGCCGAGCAGGCGGGCGTGCCAGTGGACGCCTTTCAGCGTGAACGTGTACTCCCAGACCACCGCCGGGTGGCCGCGGAACGTCGTCTCCTCCAGGCGGATCTTGCGGTAGTCCTGGCCCTGGTGGGCGTTGGCTTCCGAGGTCTGCCAGGTCTGCAGCAGGTCGCCGCGGGCCAGGGAGGACTTGCCGACCAGCTCCTGGGAGCCGTCCGGGGAGGTGTAGTGCACCTCCGCGCCCGTCTTCACGTCCCGCCGCCAGCCGTCGGGTGTCGCCCAGGCGAAACCACCGGCCTCCCGGTGCGTGCCGGGCGGCAGGTTCTGCGGCCTGGCGGTGCCCTCGACGGTGGGCGAGGGGGTACCCCCGGTGGTGGCTCCGGTGGTGTCCCCGGTCGTGGCTCCGGTGGTGTCCGGGGTGGGCGCCGAGGAGCCCGCGCGGGGAGCCCCGTCGTTGTCGCCGGGGGAGCCGGATGACGTCGCCAGCAGGATCGCCGCGACGGTGCCGACGGTGGCGAGGGCGGTCGCCGTGGCGGTGAGCGCCGTGCGGCGACGGTGCCGGGGGTGTGGGCGGGGACGGGGAGTGGCCGGGGCGGCCGGCCCGGGGAGCTCGCCCGGCGGCATGGGCAGGGGTGTGGCGTGGGGGCGGCACTCGGTCTCCGCCTGTGCGCGGGTGAGCGAGACGGGGGCCTGAGAACTCGCGGACGTCTTCGTGGGTGCGGGGCGGGGGCGCGGCTCCCGGCGCGGTGCGGACTTCTCCCCCACCGAGGACTCCGGCCCCCGACGCAGCGCCGGCTCCGCGCCCGCCACGGGCCCCGACCCCTGGCCCGGCGCGGCCCCCTCACCCGCCGCAGAGCGCGACTCCGGCTCCCGCCCCCGCTCCGAGTCCCCCGGCCCCGGCCCCGGCCCCACCGCCACCGTGGGTGTGGGAGCCGGGAACGCCACCGGCTCCAGTGCCGTCCGCAGAGCCTCCAGGTCGGGACGGGCCGACGGTTCCTTGGCCAGCAGGGACGTCAGGATGTCCCGCAACGGGCCTGCGCCGGCGGGGAGTTCCGGCTCCTCGTACAGGACCGCGTGCAGGGTCGCCAGTGTGGTGTCGCGGGAGAACGGGGAGCGGCCGCCCAGGGCAGCGCAGAGCGTCGCACCGAGGGACCAGATGTCGGACGGTGGGCCCTGGGGGCGGCCGGAGATACGCTCGGGGGCCATGTAGTCGGGCGAGCCGACCAGCATGCCGACCATGGTGAGCGCCTTGGCGTCCTGGATCGCCGCGATGCCGAAGTCCGTGAGGACGACGCGCCGTCCGGGGCCGGAACCGCTGCCGTGGCCACGTTCGGATCCGGCCACGCCGTCCGCGTGCTCCACGAGGACGTTGCCGGGCTTGATGTCGCGGTGCAGTACGCCTCGTTCGTGCACCCGCCGCAGCGCGGCGACCAGACCGAGTCCGATGCGGGCCGTCTCGCCGGGGCTCAGCGGGCCCGTCTCCGCGAGGATCCGTTCGAGGGAACGGCCCGCCACCAACTCCATGACGATCCACAGGCGTTCGCCCTCGTCGACCACGTCGTAGACCCGTACGACGTTGGGGTGGTCGATCCGGGCCGTCGCCCTGGCCTCGCGCAGGGTGCGTTCACGGCGGGTCCTGCTGTCCTCCGCGTCGAGTCCGTCGATCCGCATTTCCTTGACGGCGACCAGCCGGTCGAGTATTTCGTCGACGGCTCGCCACACCCGCCCCATTCCCCCCTGGCCGATACTCTCGACCAACCGATAACGTCCCGCCACCAATACCCCTGGGACACCACCGCTGTTCACATTCCCCGGCAATTCGCTGCACCCCCTCCACGACGCCGTGACCGTCTCCAGTGAAACACAACGGTCACACTTCGTGCCGTACCAGGATAGTGCGGGGAAATCTTGTGGTACCTCTTTCAGTGCTGCGAATTCAGGCGCAGCCCAGGGGGACGCAAGGGGGGACGAACATGAGTTCTCGTCGTTCGACAGCGGTCACGGGATCGCTGGTCATGGCATCTTTCTCGGCGGTGATGATCCTTTCCGGAACAGCCGGCGCGGAGGACGATGGACCCGCGAGCAGCAAGGGGGGAAAGGTGGTTGACGCCGCCCCGGCAGGGGTGAAGCCGACCACGTCACTGCCCGCAAAGATCTCGGTCGACAACAGTTCCGAAAAAACGGCGATTACCGCCACGGTGAAGAACGAGGGGAGCAAGGACAGCGGGAAGATCAGGCTGTTGGTCGTCGGTTTCGACGGGCTTGTCGTCAAGGGTGTCGAGGGCTGTTCAGCGATACCCGAGAAGGCACTTCCGGAAGGTTCGAACAGCGGATTCGCATGCCCGATCGACAATCTCACGGCCGGTAAGTCGAAGTCGTTCGCCGTCGACGCGACGTTCGACCTCGGCAAGACCGGGAAGATCTGCCTGCCCGTGCAGACGAGCGACGGGAAGAAGACGTTCTGGCAGCAGGGCCCGGTGCCGTTCGGCACGAGCAACCCGTCGCCCGACGCCCCCGCCACGCCCCTGCTGCTCGGCACCGACAACGAGCCGGCGGGGCCGGGCGGGAAGGAGCTGCCGAAGACCGGTCCGGCCCGCGATCTGCTGCCGCTGGGCGCGACCGGCGCGTCGCTGCTCGCGGCGGGCGTGGCCGGAATGTGGTGGTCGCAACGGCGGCGGCCGGGGGCTCAGGAGGGCTGAATCCGACGGCTGTTGGGCGAGCACATACGCCGGGAGGCCCGCCGGGGGCATCGTGCCCCCGGCGGGCCTCCCGGCAACGCCTACGGCGTCGGCGCTCGGCAACGCCTGCGGTGTCAGCGCTTGTGCGCGAACTTCCACGCCGTCGGCAGGGCGCCCATGGCCAGGACCGCCTTCAGCGCGTCGCCGATGAGGAACGGCGTGAGGCCGGCCGCGATCGCGGCGGTGGCGGACATGCCGGTGGCGAGGGCCAGGTAGGGCACACCGATGGCGTAGATGATCGCCTCGCCCACCAGCATCGCGCCGGCCGTGCGCAGCACCGAGCGGTCGGCGCCGCGGCGAGCCAGGGCGCCGACGACGGTGGAGGCGAGGATCATGCCGAGGATGTAGCCGAAGGAGGGGGCGACACCGGAGGTGGCGCCGGCGAACCACGGCACACCGGCGATGCCGGCCAGGGCGTACAGCGCGAGCGCGAGGAAGCCGCGGCCGGCGCCGAGGGACGTGCCGACGAGCAGCGCGGCGAAGGTCTGGCCGGTCACCGGCACCGGGGAGCCCGGCACGGGCACGGAGATCTGGGCGGCGAGGCCGGTGAGCGCGGCGCCGCCGAGCACGAGGGCCGCGTCCCGGACTCGGGAGGCAGGGAGCAGGTCGGCGAGGACCTGTCCGGTGCGAGCGGGTGTGGCGGCAGCGGTGCTCATGGGGACTCCGCGAGGGTGAGGGCCGGTCGGGACACCGTGACGCTATCCCAGCACCCTCGTCCCGATCACCGTCAGCGCTCGACAAAGGCGTGGACCGGCCGTTGGTCGGCTTCGAACAAAGGATGCGGGTTACAGCGAGTCAGGCGTGATGCCCGTCACGGTGATGGGGTGCCGTGCGACACGGGAGCCGGGATTCGGGCGTCTGTAGGTTTCCCCCAACGGCACCGGCTGGGCCGTCTCGCCCGTCGGTCGCCGTCTGGGCAGCCCGGGGCCGTTTTGCTAGCGTCGCGGACATGGTTGCCCAGGCCCGGTACTTCTCGTCGCGTCGCTACGTCGACCTGCGACGCCAGGGCACGGCCACCTGTCGCCGCCCTCGGTGAGGCGGGACGGAGGGATCCGGCTCGCCGATCGAAACGGCGCAGTGTCGGACCGGCCTCCAGGAAGATTCCCATGCCCCGTACCGCGGCTCCCCTTCTGACGTCCCCCATCCCCCGTGTCGCCGACAGCGACCGGCGTCGCACCAGCGCGAGCGTCGTCCTGCGGTCCGTGCTGGAGCACGGGCCGGTCGCGCGCAGCACCATCGCCCGGCTGACCGGCCTGTCGCCGGCGTCGGTGACCGACTACTGTGCCCGCTTCGCCGAGTTGGGGCTCATCCGCGAGTCCGCCGCGCCGCGGCGCTCCAAGGGCGTGGGCCGGCCGCATCTTCCTGTCGATCTGGACGACTCCCGGTTCGTGGTGGGCGGCGTGCACGTGGCGGTGCCGTACACCACGGTCGCGCTGCTGGATCTGCGCGGGCGGGTGGTGGCCCGCACCGAGGTGAAGCACGTGGGCACCGAGCCCGCGCGGGTGCTGGGCCGGGCCGCCGAGGCGCTGGCGGCGCTGCTCGCCGGTTCTCCCCGCGGCAGGGCGCTGGGGGTCGGGTTCGCGGCGGGCGGCTGGGTGGACCGGGACTCGGGCACCGTCGTGGAGCATCAACTGCTCGGCTGGCGCGAGGTGCAGGTGCGGAAGGTGCTCGGAGCGCGTACCGGGCTGCCGGTGCATGTCGACGGGCACGCGCGGGCGTTGGTGAACGCGGAGCGGTTGTTCGGGCGGGCGCGGGGCAGCCGCAGTGTGCTGCACCTGTTCGCGGGCAACGTGGTCGACTCGGCGTTCGCCACCCATGACGAGGTGCACCACGGTCCGCGCTCGCAAGCGGGGGCGATCGCCCATCTGCCGGTGCCGGGCGGCACGGAGCCCTGCGCGTGCGGCCGGGTGGGCTGCCTCCAGGTCGAGCTGAGCGAGCGGACGCTGTGCCGGCTGGCCCGGGAGGCGGGGGTCGTCAACGGGGTGAACCCGATGCATGTGGTGTCCGCCGCGGCGGCCGGTGACCCGGTGGCGGGGCGGCTGTTGCGGGAGCGGTCGCGGCGGGTGGGCCGTGCGGTCGGGCTGCTGCTGGACGTGCTCAACCCGGAGCGGGTGGTCGTGACGGAGATCGGGGCCATGCACCGGGCGGACTGTCTGGCCGCGCTGCGGGAAGAGGTCGGAGCGGACCGGGCCGGGACCGTCTCTCCGATCAGTTTCACGGATTCCGTACTGGCCGTGGCCGGCGGCTCGGTGGCGCTCGACGTTCTCTATCGGGATCCGCTGGCCGCGTCACCTGAGGCTATTTAATTCAGAAACTCGGAATGTTGACAGGACGGGCTGTCGACCAGGAACATCCTGTTCATGACCCCGCTCACGAGCTGTCGCACTCTCTGTTGCTGACCCGTTGACGCGCCCAGGCGCCCGTTCACGGAGCGCCTTCTTCTTCCCCGTGTGAATTTCACGTGAATTCCCCTGCCCGGCTATTCCTGTCCGGAATTCCGCGTGCCGTGCCGCCTTCCATACCCAGGGAGTCCTCCCATGCCCTCTCCTCCCCTGCCCGGCCTCGACCGGCGCCTGTTCCTGACCTCACTGCTCGGCGTGACGGCCGCGGCGGCGGGACTGAGCGGCTGCGCGGACAGCAGTGCCGCCGCCGAAGAGGCCTCCGACGCTCCCTTGGCGTCCAAGGTTCCCGCCGGCACGAGCCTGAAGATCGCCTCGTACCAGAACGCGCAGCAACTCCAGTTCAAACTGGCCGGGTTCCGGGACCTGCCGTTCAAGGTCGCCAACTGGCTGAACATCGGTGCGGGCCCCGATGTCATCAACGCCTTCCGTGCGAAGTCCCTCGAGGTCGCCAACAACGCGGGAATTCCGCCGATCCAGGCGCACTATCAGGGCTTCGACGCGAAGATCGTCGCGATCAACATCACCCGGAAGCCCAACTATCTCTTCGCCACCAAGCCGGGCAGCGACATCCGTACGGTCGCCGGCTTCAAGGGCAAGCGGCTCGCCTTCTCCCAGGGCCAGGCGCAGGGCGTGGTCCTGCTGCGGGCGCTGAAGAAGGCCGGTCTGGCGTACGACGACGTGGAGCTGGTGCCGCTGACCAGCAACCAGTTCCTCACCGCCCTGCAGTCCGGGCAGGTGGACATCGCCCCGCTCGCCAACACCCAGGCGCCGGCATATCTGGCGCAGTACAAGTCGGCCCGCACCATCACCACGGACGTGGTGGACCTGCTCAACCTGTTGTGGGCGCCGGTCTCGGTGCTGAACGACAAGGCGAAGGCCGCCGCGATCGCCGCGTACATCCCGTACTGGGCGAGGAGCCAGGTGTGGACCTACGAGCACCCCGACGAGTGGAACGAGCAGTTCTACGTCGGGACGCAGAACCTGACGCTCCCCCAGGCGAAGGCCATCACCGCGCTGGCCAACAAGCCGCTGTTCCCGCCCCGCTGGGACGAGGCCATCACGTGGGAGCAGGAGACCGCCGACCTGCTCGCGGAGGGCGGTTTCGTGAAGAAGTTCGACGTCTCCGGGCTCTTCGACCACCGCTTCGAGTCCCTCGCGGCCAAGGCCGTGCCCGCGGAGTACCGGAGGTGACCGCCGTGACCACGACAACGCACACGACCTCGAAGGCTCCCGTGGTGCTCGCCCCGGTGGAGGGGGCGCACCCGGTGCGCAGGCGCCGGCGGCTGGCTCCCGGCAAGCGGCTGCCCGCCACCCGGCTCGCCGGGCCGGCCGCCGTCCTCGCGCTGTGGAGTGCCGCCTCCGCCGCCGGGCTGCTCGACCCGGGCGCGATCCCGGCGCCGTGGACGGTGCTGGAGACGGGCAGCCGGCTGTGGAGCGCGGGCACGCTGCCGGACGACATCCTGACATCGCTGCAGCGTGCGGCCACCGGCTTCTCGATCGGTCTGGCCGTGGGGATCCTGCTCGCGCTGGCCTCCGGGCTCACCCGGACCGGCGAGGCCCTGATCGACGGGACGGTCAACCTCAACCGGGCGATCCCGACCCTGGGTCTGATCCCGCTGTTCATCCTGTGGCTGGGCATCGGGGAGACCTTCAAGATCGCCATCATCGCGATCGTCGTCTACATCCCGATCTACCTCAACACGCACGCCGCGCTGTCCGGCATCGACAGCCGCTTCGTCGAACTCGCCGAAGTGCAGGGCCTGTCGAAGTACCAGTTCATCCGGCAGGTCGTCGTCCCCGGTGCCCTGCCCGGCTTCTTCGTCGGGCTGCGGCTCGGCGTGACCGGCTCCTGGCTGGGCCTGGTGGTGCTGGAGCAGATCAACGCCACCAGCGGCCTCGGCTACATGATGTTCCAGGCGCAGAACTACGGCCAGACGGACGTCATCCTCGTCGGCCTGGTCGTCTACGGCATCTTCGGCCTCATCTCCGACAGCGCGGTCCGCATCGTCGAACGGAGGGTGCTGTCATGGCGCCGCACACTGAGCAGCTGACCCGGCCCGCCGTCCAACTGCGCGGCCTGACCCGCTCGTTCGACGGGCGCACGGTCCTCGACGGCATCGACCTCGACCTGCCCGCCGGACAGCTCACCGCCCTTCTCGGGCACAGCGGCTCCGGCAAGAGCACCCTGCTGCGGGCGATCGCCGGACTCGACCACGGCGTCGCGGGCAGCGGACAGCTCACGGCGCCGGAGCGGGTGTCGGTGGTCTTCCAGGACTCCCGGCTGCTGCCCTGGCGGCGGGTCCTCGACAACGTGCTGCTCGGCGCGGAGGGCAAGGACGCGGGGCGCAAGGGGCGTGAGGCCCTGGAGGAGGTGGGGCTGAAGGGCCGCGAGCGGGCCTGGCCGGGCCAGTTGTCCGGCGGGGAGGCCCAGCGTGCCGCCCTGGCCCGGTCCCTGGTGCGCGAGCCGGAACTACTGCTGGCCGACGAGCCGTTCGGGGCGCTGGACGCGCTCACCCGGATCCGGATGCACGGCCTGCTCCGGGAGCTGTGGGAGCGGCACCGGCCCTCGGTGCTGCTGGTCACCCACGACGTGGACGAGGCGATCGTGCTCGCCGATCGGGTGCTCGTCCTCGAGAAGGGCCGGATCGGCCTCGACCTCACCATCGACCGCGCGCACCCGCGGTCGTACCGCGACCCCCTGCTCGGCGAATACCGGGAGCGGCTGCTGGCCGCGCTCGGTGTCACGGAGGACCATCGATGACCCGCAGACAGCTCCACCTCAACGCGTTCCTGATGAACACCGGCCATCACGAGGCGTCGTGGCGGCTGCCGGAGAGCGACCCGTACGCACACGTGGACCTGGCGCACTACGTACGGCTCGCGCGGATCGCCGAGCGCGGCACCTTCGACTCGCTTTTCCTCGCCGACGGCCCGCAGCTGTGGGGCAGTGTGGGTCAGCGGCCCGCCGGGGCACTGGAGCCGGTCACGCTGCTGACCGCCCTGGCGACGGCGACCGAACACATCGGCCTGATCGCCACGGCCTCCACGTCGTACAACTCGCCGTACAACCTGGCGCGGAAGTTCGCCACGCTGGACCACCTCAGCGGCGGCCGGGCGGGCTGGAACATCGTCACGACCGCCGGTGCCGAGGCCGCCCGCAACTTCGGTCTGGACGCCGAGCCGGCGCACGCCGAGCGGTACGCACGGGCCGCCGAGTTCCTCGACGTGGCGCTGAAGCTGTGGGACAGCTGGGAGGACGACGCGATCGTCGCCGACAAGGCGGCGGGCGTGTGGGGCGACGACGCGAAGATCCACCCGCCCCGCCACCAGGGCCGGTACTTCAGCGTCGAGGGCGCACTCAACGTGCCGCGCACGCCCCAGGGTTACCCCCTGCTCGTGCAGGCCGGCTCCTCCGAGGACGGCAAGCGGTTCGCCGCGCGGTACGCGGAGGCGGTGTTCACCGCCCAGCAGACCATCGAGGACGCCCGGGCCTTCTACGCCGACCTCAAGTCCCGCACCGTCGCCGCCGGCCGGGACGCCGACCACATCAAGGTGCTGCCGGGCATCGTCCCGGTGATCGGCTCCACCGAGGCCGAGGCGCTGGAGAACGAGCGGCTCCTGGAGGACCACATCGTGCACGCGCACGGCGTGGACCGCCTGGAGCGGCTGCTGCAACTCGCCCCCGGCACCCTGGAGCTGGACGGCCCGCTCCCCGCCGACCTGCCGCCGGAGAGCGCCATCGAGGGCGCCAAGAGCCGCTACACGCTCGTCGTGGAGCTGGCCCGGCGCGACCGGCTCACCGTGCGGCAGCTGATCGGGCGGCTGGGTGGCGGCCGCGGGCACCTCACCTTCGCCGGGACGCCCGAGCAGGTCGCCGACACCATCGAGCTCTGGTTCGACTCGGGCGCCGCGGACGGCTTCAACATCATGCCCGCGGTGCTGCCGTCCGGCCTGGAGGCCTTCGTCGACCACGTCGTCCCGATCCTGCGCGCCCGGGGACTGCTCCGCACCGAGTACGGCGGCGCCCGCCGCACCCTGCGGGAGCGCTACGGCCTCCCACGTCCCGCCAACCAGCACGCCATCGCCCCCGCCCTCGTCTGACCCCCTCCTCTGATCCCCTCCTCCGGAAGGAACCCGTCATGGCCATCGAGATCCACAAGGTCACCGCGAACATCGGCGCCCGAGTCGAGGGCGTCGACCTCACCCGGCCCCTCGACCAGGAGACGTACACCGCCCTGCGGGATGCGCTCAACGCCCACAAGGCCCTGGTCTTCGACGCGGAGGGCCTCGACGACGCGGGCCAGCAGGCCTTCGCCCGCCACTTCGGTGACATCACCACCGCCCACCCGACGGTGTCCTCAGTCGCCGACGCCCCGAACGTCCTGCCTGTCGACAGCGAGGGGGGCCGGGCCGCCAACAACTGGCACACCGACGTCACCTTCGTCCTCAACCCGCCGCAGGCCAGCACCCTGCGCAGCATCACGATCCCGCCGTACGGCGGCGAGACCCTGATCTCCAGCTCGGCCGCCGCCTACCGCAATCTGCCCGAGTCGCTGCGCAACCTCGCCGACACGCTGTGGGCCGAGCACACCAACGACTACGACTACGCCGTCCCGGACGAGGACGTCGACGAGGTGCAGGCCGCCCGGCGCGCCCAGTTCACCTCGATCAAGTACCGCACGGTCCACCCGGTGGTCCGCGTGCATCCGCTGACGGGCGAGCGCGGGCTGTTCATCGGCGGTTTCGCCCAGCGGATCGTGGGCCTGTCGGCAGGCGAGTCGCGCAAGATCCTCGACCTGCTCCAGGCGTACGTCACCCGGCCGGAGAACATCCTGCGCCACCGCTGGTCGCCGAACCAGCTCGTCCTGTTCGACAACCGCATCACCCAGCACTACGCCATCGACAACTACGACGGCCTGCCGCGCCGCCTGCACCGGGTCACCGTCGCGGGGGACATCCCCGTCGGGATCGAGGGTAAGGAGAGCTACGTCATCGAGGGCGACGCCTCGCACTACACGCCGGTCGCCGCCTAGCCACACAGAGCGACACGACCGTCCACATGGTGGGATGCCTCTTCGTCCGGCGGAGAGGCATCCGAGACTGGCGGCGTTTTTGCCCTCGTACGCCTCTCACGCATAGGACGAGTCGGCCCATGCCCAGCAGTACCACCACGGGGACGCCGCCCACCGCGGACGACGCCTCCCTCTCCCACGGCCTGAAGCAGCGCCACCTGTCGATGATCGCCCTCGGCGGGGTGATCGGGGCCGGTCTGTTCGTCGGCTCCGGTGCCGGTATCGCCGCGGCCGGTCCGTCGATCGTGGTCGCCTACGCCCTCTCCGGTGCCCTCGTGATGCTGGTGATGCGGATGCTCGGCGAGATGTCGGCCGCGTATCCCTCGTCGGGGTCGTTCTCGGCGCACGCCGAGCGGGCGATCGGCCCCTGGGCGGGATTCACCGCCGGCTGGTCCTTCTGGGTGCTGCTGTGCACGGCCGTCGGCCTGGAGGGCATCGGCGCCGCGAAGATCGTCCATGGCTGGCTGCCGGGCACGCCGGAGTGGGCGTGGGTGGCGCTGTTCATGGTCGTCTTCTGCGGCACGAACCTGGCCGCCGTGAAGAACTTCGGCGAGTTCGAGTTCTGGTTCGCGGCGCTGAAGGTCGGCGCCATCACCCTGTTCCTGGTGCTCGGCGTCCTGGCGATCGCGGGCGTCCTGCCCGGCACGGACTCGCCCGGCGCGAGCCACCTCACCGATTTCCTGCCGAACGGCGGCGAGGGCCTGGTCATCGGCCTGCTCGCGTCGGTCTTCGCCTACGGCGGCCTGGAGACGGTCACCATCGCGGCCGCCGAGTCGGAGAACCCCGTCAAGGGCGTCGCGAGCGCGGTCCGCACGGCGATGTGGCGCATCGCGCTGTTCTACATCGGCTCGATGGCCGTCATCGTCACGCTCGTGCCCTGGGACTCCGAAGCGGTCGTCGAGAAGGGCCCGTACGTCGCCGCCCTCGACGAGCTCGGCATCCCCGGCGCCGGCCAGCTGATGAACGTGGTCGTCCTGGTCGCCCTGCTGTCCGCCATGAACGCCAACGTCTACGGGGCCTCCCGCATCGCCTACTCGCTGGTGGAGCGCGGGCAGGGCCCGAAGGGTCTTGGCCGGGTCTCGGGCGGAGTGCCGCGGATCGCCGTGCTGGCGTCCTCGGTGTTCGGGTTCCTGTGCGTGCTGCTGAGCTACTGGCGGCCGAACGACGTCTTCGCCTGGCTGCTGAACATGATCGGCGCGGTGATCCTGGTCGTCTGGATCTTCATCGCCGTCTCGCAGCTGCGCCTGCGCCGCCGCCTGGAGCGCGAGGCGCCCGAGAAGCTGGCCGTGCGCATGTGGGCGTTCCCGTGGCTGACCTGGGTCGCCCTGGCCGGCATGGCCGCGGTCTTCGTCCTGATGGCCCGGGAGCCGGACACACGGGTACAGCTGTACTCGACGGGCGGGATGGTGCTGCTCCTGGCGGCGGTGGGGTACGGGTGGCAGCGGGCCAGGGCCGCCAGAAACTGATCAACGGCGGGCGCCAGCCTGCCATTCGAGGAGCCACACACGGTTGTCCACGATGAACGGGTGCCCTGGTCCGAGCACCCGTTCGCGACGCTCGATGACCTCTTTGAGTATCGCGATGGCCTCGTCATACCGATGCATTCCGTGCGCAATCCGAGCTACGAGCGACAGTGCGGCGAGACTCACAGGGTGATCGGGCCCCTGGAGGCGGATGCGGTCGTCAAGCACCCGACGAGCCAGCGGCTCGGCTTCTTCGTAACGCCCCAGGACCCTCAAGCCTTCAGCGTAGTTGTGCCGGGCGATCAGTGTCGTCAGGTGGTCCGAGGCCAGGACACGCTCGCAAGCGCCCAGAAGCTCATCTGCCTCGGGAACAAACTCCTGCCCCTTTCCAATGTGCGGAAGCAGTTCGATTACATTCGCCCAGGTGTACAGCGTCTCCGGAGACTCCTCCCCCAGCACACGCCGCTGTCCCTCAAGGGCCCGTCGAGCCCAGAGCTCGGCTTCCTCGCCCCGCCCCGTCAGGAAGAGCGGCCAAATCAGGCTGTAGCAACTGCGCAACGTGTCAGGGTGATCCGGCCCCAGGACAAGTTCGCGGCTACCGAGAACTGAGCGGTGCAGCGCCTCGGACTCGGGATAGTGACCCATGCGGTTGAGGGCCATGGCTTCCACGTGTTGAGCATCCAGGGTGATCGGGTGCTGCGCACCCATGACTGTCTCGCTACGCCGCGCAACCTCGGGAGCAAGCTCCAAGGCCGCTGCGAAGCCTCCTGAGTCGAACACCTGCCATACCGTCCGCACCGCCAACATGGCAGTCCGCTCACTTGGCGACCTCTCGAACAGTTTTATGGCGTGCGGCGCGAGCACGGCGAGTCGGTTCAAGGCCCCAGACTCAGTGCCCCTCTTGGGCAGAGTGGCTGTCAACAACTCGGCTGCCGCATCCGCCAGAACAAAGCGCTGTCCCTCTGGTATCCCTGCGGCCACGCTGTCCAGCAACACTCCATGTGCCTGCACGCACCGCTCCCCACCCGCCTCAACGAGCTCGGCCAGCGAGTGATCAAGCAGCGCACGCAAGGCGGGCTCCAACTTCCCTGCGGTCAGACCGGGCTCCAACTCTTCGGCCACGACTTCGCCCCGAGCCACTGACGCGAGCACACTCAACGGCACCGGATCCGCCGCCAGGAACGACAACAGCCGCAACAACGTCGTCGTCTCCGGCAATCCCTGTGCCGCCAGCGCGTCCAGGGATATCTGCCATGTCCGACCCACCAGATGGCGTGACTGTCCGCCGCCGTTTCCGGCCGCGCCTCCGTCCACGATCGCCGTCGACTCCTCACCAAGCTTGCGGTCGTACTCGTCCATGGACCACGACTCCAGAAGTTGATGGGCAAGATGGGACCCAGCCAGTGTTAGCGCGAGCGGTAGTCGGCCCAAACGCGCGGCCACCTTCCGTGCCGACTCCAGGCCCCCCGCATCCGGTGCAAGGTCGCACAGGACCTGGGCCGCGTCCTCAAGCGGCAAGACGCCCAGCGAATGTCGGGTCACACTCGGTCCCCGCCATATCGGCGACGTGGCATGGCGGGTCGTGACCAGTACCGTGCCGCGGTCACTGGGCCGGAGCCACGCACCGTACTCCAAGACCGTCGGATCATCCGCGTTGTCCAGGACGAGCAGCCAGGGTTCGACGGACCTTTCGAGGTAGTGCCAGACCAAATCAGCAGCAGCCCGCTGACCGGCAGCAGCAGCGGCCACTTCTTCCGTCGCCGCGCCACGGTCCCCCGCCACCGCCAGCATCCCTGCCCGCAGGGACATCCGCTCGGACGCGTTGACCCAGAAGCCCACCCGCCCGTGCTCGCGTACCGCCTCGTTGAAGAGCCAGTACGCCAGCGCGGTCTTGCCGCAGCCGCCCATGCCGTGCACGACGTGCACCTCACCGCCGGATCCGGCGACGGCCGCGCCGAGCGTCTCGCGGAGTTGCTCACGGTCGCGCAGGATGCCCGGCGCCCGGCCGACCAGCGGCATCCGTACGGAGTCGGGAGCGGTCGGCCCGGCATCCGCCGGGGGCCCGGCCACCCGTCCGAACAGCGGGCCGCCCGCACCGGCACCGTAGTTATGGTGGTGTTCCTCGATGTACTGGTCGCCGGAGGTCTGGAAGATCCGTCCCTGCCCGGAGGCCCGGGCGCCGAGTTCGCTCATCGTTCGGTGATGTGCTGGTCGCGTCCGGCCTGGTAGACCCGGCCACTGCCGGAGGCCTCGGCGCGCAGCCGGATGTCGGTCACCGAGTGTGCCTCTGCGGCCCCAGGGCTCAACTCCGCCAGGATGCGACGCAGTTCGTCAGCCACTTCGGGCCTGGCGATCAGGAGTCGGCGGACCCGCGCCTGCCACTCGGCAGTGAGTTCGGACTCGGTGTCGGCGTCACCGGTCCGTTGGGCGAGCAGGAGGTCCTCGCGGCTGGCTTCCAATTCGCCGCCGACGGCCTCCGCACGGTCGGGCTGGAAGCGCTGCCAGAGGGAGACCAGACCCTCGCGGGCCGACTCCCAGGCCTGGCCGGCCATCAGCGTCACCATCGTCGTTCCCGCAGTTCTGGCGAGTTCGGCGATCTCGGGCCCCATGGCTGCCCCCTTCCCCTACGAAACCCGATAGTAGGTCGCCCCCGTCCACTGCGCACCGCTGTTCCGCGCGCCTACCGAACATCACCTCTCTTGCTGCTAGCGTGTACTTGCAAGTCTGTTGCAATAAGAGTCCGGAGGGGATCCCGCTCATGCCCGTCTACACGTTGCCTGAATTGCCCTACGACTACTCCGCGCTCGCCCCCGTGATCAGCCCCGAGATCATCGAGCTGCACCACGACAAGCACCACGCCGCCTATGTGAAGGGCGCCAACGACACCCTGGAGCAGCTGGCCGAGGCGCGGGACAAGGAGACGTGGGGGTCGGTCAACGGGCTGGAGAAGAACCTGGCCTTCCATCTCTCCGGGCACATCCTGCACAGCATCTACTGGCAGAACATGACCGGCCCGAAGGACGGCGGCGGTGAGCCGCTGGCCGCCGACGGTGTGGGGGAGCTCGCCGACGCCATCGTCGAGTCGTTCGGGTCGTTCGCCGGTTTCAAGGCGCAGCTGACCAAGGCCTCCGCGACCACGCAGGGTTCGGGCTGGGGCGTGCTCGCCTACGAGCCGCTGAGCGGGCGGCTGATCGTGGAGCAGGTCTACGACCACCAGGGCAACGTCGGCCAGGGCGCCACCCCGATCCTCGTCTTCGACGCCTGGGAGCACGCCTTCTACCTGCAGTACAAGAACCAGAAGGTCGACTTCATCGAGGCGATGTGGCAGGTCGTCAACTGGCAGGACGTCGCCCGGCGTCACGAGGCCGCCAAGTCCAGGGCGGACGTGCTGCTGCTGGCCCCCTGAGGCCGTGAAGCGTCCTGCCTCGTGATCGTCTTCTCACCTTTCACGCACGGCAGGCGGTAAGAGGAAGCCCCCCGCGAGGACGTGACTCGCGGGGGGCTTCTGTCCGTTCGCCGCGTTTACGGCTTGCGGCCCAGGCCGCCGTGCTGGCCGATCGGGTCCGTGGCAGCGCCCGGCTCGGGGTGCCACAGCGGCACCGGGACCACGCCCGGCTCGACCAGTTCCAGGCCCTCGAAGAACGCCTCGATCTGCTCGACCGGCCGCAGGAAGTACGGGACCGCGCCCGTCTCGTTGTAGGCGTCCTGGGCACGCTCGTAGGCCGGGTCGGTGCCGCGGGAGCCCTCGTTGAGGGAGAGGTGGCTGCCCGTGGGCAGTCCGGCCAGGAGGCGGCGGACCAGGTCGCGGGCCTGGTCGTAGTCGGCCACGTGGCCGAGGATGCCGCTGAGGATCAGGGCCGTGGGGCGGGTGAGGTCGAGGGTCCTGCCGGCCGCCGCGAGGATCTCCTCGGGCTCGAAGAGGCTGATGGGCTCGTAGGCCGTCGCGCCCTCGGGGGTGGAGGTGAGCAGGGCGCGGGCGTGCGCGAGGACCAGCGGGTCGTTGTCCACGTAGACGATCCGCGCGTCCGGGGCGAGCCGCTGGGCGACCTCGTGGGTGTTGTCGACGGTCGGCAGGCCGGTGCCGACGTCGAGGAACTGCCGCACGCCGGCCTCCTGGACGAGGTACCGGATGCTGCGGCCCAGGAAGGCGCGGCTGCCGCGGGCGATGGTGACGATGCCGGGGAAGACGGCGGTGTACGCGTCACCGGCCGCCTCGTCCACCGGGTAGTTGTCCTTGCCGCCCAGCCAGTAGTTCCAGATCCGGGCCGAGTGCGGCACCGATGTGTCGATCTGCGTCATGTGCCCATGGTGCTACGGCACATGAGCCTCGCAGGGCACATTGAGTGAGAGGAGTGCGGCGGAACCGTCGGGGTTCATGCGCACTTCGCTGATCGCCGCGTTCCGCAGTCGCGGGAGCACTCTGCGGTATTCGCTCACCGGGATCGACAGCAGGGTGCACAGCACCAGCCGCAACAGGGTGTTGTGGGCGACGACCAGGACGCGTTCACCGGGGTGGGCCGCGGCGATGTCCCGCAGGGCGCGCACGCCACGGGCCGCCACGGCCAGCGGGTCCTCGGCGCCGGGGAAGGAGTGCTCGACGGGGTCGGCGCGGTAGGCCGCGGCCCACTCGGGGTCCTCGGCCTCGAACTCGGCGAGCGTACGGCCTTCGACGACGCCGAAGTCGCATTCGCGCAGGTGGGGTTCGCTCTGAGCGGTGAGGCCGAGGGCGCGGCAAGCGGGCTCGGCGGTGGCGACGGCCCGGAACAGCGGGGACGTCCAGATCGCGTCGACGGGGTGGGCGGCGGCCCAGCGGCCGAGGGCGTCGGCCTGGTCGCGGCCGGTGTCGGTGAGGTCGATGTCGCTGATGCCGGCGTAGCGGTTCTCCGCGTGCCAGACGCTCTGTCCGTGGCGGACCAGCAGGAGGGTCGTACTCATGAGGCGGAAGTATCCCGGTTCAGCCGACGGGGTTGCCGCCCGCCGTCCCACCGTCCCGCCGTCCCGTCGGCGGGGCCGAGCCGCTGCCGTGGACCGTGCCGTCGGCGGTGACGAGCGGCGCGCGGACGCTCCGTGTGCGCAGGTCGACGCCCAGCCAGCCCGCACCCGTGTCCGCGCCCTCCCCCTCGCCTGCACGGTCCACCACCATCCGGAACCTCCCACGCCGTCGCAGCCGGATCTTTGATGAAGCAGGTGAACTTCTCACTGTGTCCCGATATCTTCCCGTGCGCGAGGGATTGACGCCCAACCGCAGCCGTTACACCCTCGGTTGACGAGTCGACCGAGGGTGTCAACCAGGCTCCACGCGGAGGTACGGATGGACACGCACGTACACGACCGCCGGCGCTTCCACGCCCTCGCCGCCGGGTCTTCGAGGCCGACCGGCCGGAGCGACCGGGACGACGGGTAGAGACGCTGAAGTCCACGTCCACGCTGGAGATGGCCGGGCGGCTGCGCATGGCCGAGGTCACGCCGCTGACGGTCGTGACCAGCTTCCTGGAGGCCATCAACCTCCTGTCCGGCCGGCGGGGGCGTCACGGGCGGTCGCGGAGAAGGCCGCCCGGATCGCCGCCGAAGAGGTGGGCCGCTGGGCGCGCGGGGAGCCGCTCGCGCACTGCCTGACCTGAGGACCGGCAGGAGAGCCGCATGTACGTCGGTGTCCATGGGGGCACGTCCGTGGTCACGGCGGCGGCCTTCGGCACCACGGGCCGCCCACCGGCCGTGGAACCCACACACGACGGGGCACGAGGAGCACCTGGACCGGCCGGCCCGAGCACGGGCCCGACTGTGAACATGCCATCGACGAAAGGGAGTTGCATGCAGCTCGGACGGAGATCCCTCCTGCTGGCGGCGGCCGCGGGAACCGCCACGGCCGCGACGGGCACCGCAGCGGCGGCCGAACCCCGCACGGGCGGCGGCCCGGTCGTCATCGGTCACCGCGGCGCGGCCGGCTGGCGCCCGGAGCACACGGCGCCCTCGTACACGTACGCCGTGCAGACGGGCGCCGACTGGATCGAACCGGACCTGGTGCCGACGAAGGACCATGTGCTGGTGGTCCGGCACGAGAACGAGATCTCCCAGACGACCGACGTGGCCCGGCACCCGGAGTTCGCGGACCGCCGTACGACGAAGACGGTCGACGGGCGGCCGGTCACCGGCTGGTTCACGGAGGACTTCACGCTGGCCGAGCTGAAGACGCTACGGGCGGTGGAACGGCTGCCCGCGGTCCGCAACCGCAACACGGTCTTCGACGGGCGCGCGGAGGTCATGACCTTCCAGGAGGTCGTGGACCTGGCGCGGCGGCTGTCACGGGAGCACGGCCGGACGGTCGCGGTGTTCCCGGAGACCAAGCACCCGACGTACTTCCGCTCCCTCGGACTGCCGTTGGAGCCGAAGCTGGCGGCCGCGATCCGGCGCAACCGGCTCGGCCGGCGCGAGTGTGTCGTGCAGTCCTTCGAGCCGACGAGCCTGCAGCGCATGACGGGCCTGGGTGTGCCGCTGTGGCAGGCGCTGGGGACGACGGGCGGGCCGTACGACCTGCCCGGGAGGACCTACAAGGAGATGATGACGCCGGCGGGCCTGGCGGAGATCGCCGCGTACGCGGACTGGATCGGGCCGGACAAGGCGTCGCTCGTCGGCACCTCGCTCGTCGCGGACGCGCACGCGGCGGGGCTGCGGATCGGGCCGTACACCTTCCGCGCGGAGAACCAGTTCCTGCCGGAGCGGTTCCGGCGCGGGAGCGGAGCGAACGATTTCGGGGACGCGTTCGCCGAATACGCGCTGTACTACCGCATGGGGGTCGATGCGGTCGTGACCGACTTCCCGGACCTGGCGGTGATCGCGAGGAGGAGCTGATGTTCTTCAAGGACAAGCACTGCCCGACCTGCAAGGGCAGCGGCACGCAGGTGTTCACGCCGCTCAAGCCCGAGGAGCGCAAGGCCCTGGGGACCAACCGCACGGACCTGTGGCGCTGCACCGCCGCGGGCTGCCGGTGGTATCAGCCCTGGGATCATCAGGCCGGCGGGGGCCGACTCCCGGAGGAGTTGCAGAACCCGGGAGCCGACGCCTCGCGGTGAGCCCTACAGGTTGGAGAAGTCCGGGCCCTTGGTGCGGGTGCGCTTGATCTCGTAGAAGCCGGGGACCGAGGCCACGGCGAGGGTGCCGTCCCAGAGGCGGCCGGCCTCCTCGCCCTGCGGGGCCGGGGTGACGACCGGGCCGAAAAAGGCGATCTGCTCGCCGTCGGGGCCGGGCACGGCGATGACCGGCGTGCCGACGTCCTGGCCGACCTTGTCGATGCCCTCCTTGTGGGAGGCGCGCAGCTCCGGCTCGTACGGGGTGGAGTCCCAGTGCTCCAGGAGGGACTCGGGCAGGCCCACGTCCTTCAGGGCGGCGGCGACCGTCTCCTTGCCGGGGCCCTCGGCCTGGTTGTGGATGCGGGTGCCGAGCGCGGTGTAGAAATCGCCGAGGACCTCGGGGCCGTGCTCCTGCTGCGCCGCTATGACGACCCGGACAGGGCCCCACGCCTTGGTCTCCAGCAGCTCGCGGTACTCCTCGGGCAGCTCGTCCAGCCTGTTCTCGTTCAGGACGGCGAGGCTCATGAGGTGCCAGCGGACCTCGATGTCCCTGACCTTCTCCACCTCCAGCACCCAGCGGGAGGTCATCCAGGCCCAGGGGCACAGCGGGTCGAACCAGAAGTCGACGGGGGTCTTGTCCGACATGTCTCTCCTCGAAAGGCAACCGTTTCTCCGGCAACGCCGGTGAGCGCTCGCCTCATTCCCGGCTGCCCCGTGTCAGGTGCGCGTGGCAGGATCGGTCCTGTTCAGCCGTACCCCACGACATCTGAGGAGTGCCGCCTGTGCCCGGTGAGAATCTGTCCCGCGACGAGGCCCGGGAGCGGGCCGCCCTGCTGAGCGTCGACGGGTACGAGGTGTCCCTCGATCTGCGGTCCGCGGTCGGGGAGGACCGGGGGGACGGGCCCCGCACCTTCCGCTCGGTCACGGTGATCCGCTTCCGCTGCAACGAGCCCGGGGCGAGCACCTTCGCGGACCTGATCGCGCCGAGTGTGACGGCCGTCTCGCTCAACGGCCGTGATCTGGACCCGGGAGAGGTCTTCGACGGCTCCCGGATCACGCTGGAGGACCTGGCCGCGGACAACGAGCTGGTGGTCGACGCCCAGTGCGCCTACTCCCGCACCGGCGAGGGCCTGCACCGCTTCGTCGACCCCGAGGACGGCGAGGTGTACCTGTACACGCAGTACGAGCCGGCCGATTCCCGCCGGGTCTTCGCGAACTTCGAGCAGCCCGACCTGAAGGCCCCCTACCGCTTCGAGGTGCGGGCCCCCGAGGGCTGGACGGTGTGGAGCAACGGGGCCGGCGAGCAGACCGACGGGGTGTGGCGGTTCGCCGAGACCAAGCCGATCTCGACGTACATCACCTGTGTGGTGGCGGGCCCGTACCACTACGTGACGGACTCCTACGCGCGTACGTTCGCGGACGGCACGACGCTGGAGATCCCCCTCGGCACCCTGTGCCGCAAGGGCCTCGCGCCCTACTTCGACTCCGACGACGTGTTCCTGGTCACCAAGCAGGGCCTGGACTTCTTCCACGACCACTTCGACTTCCCGTACCCGTTCGGGAAGTACGACCAGGCGTTCGTGCCCGAGTACAACCTGGGCGCGATGGAGAACCCTGGGCTGGTGACGTTCCGGGAGGAGTTCATCTTCCGCGGGAAGGTGACGCAGGCCTCCTACGAGGGCCGGGCCAACGTCATCCTGCACGAGATGGCGCACATGTGGTTCGGCGACCTGGTCACCATGGAGTGGTGGGACGACCTGTGGCTGAAGGAGTCGTTCGCGGACTTCATGGGTGCGTTCTCCCTGGTCGGCGCGACCCGTTTCGGCAACGGCTGGATCACCTTCGCCAACCGCCGCAAGGCCTGGGCGTACCGCGCCGACCAGCTGCCTTCCACCCACCCGGTCACGGCGGACATCCGCGACCTGCAGGACGCCAAGCTCAACTTCGACGGCATCACCTACGCCAAGGGCGCCTCGGTACTCAAGCAGCTCGTGGCGTACGTCGGTGAGGAGGCGTTCCTGGAGGGCGCCCGGCGCTACTTCAAGCGGCACGCCTACGGCAACACGCGCCTCGGTGACCTGCTGTCGGTGCTGGAGGAGACCAGCGGCCGGGACATGAGCGCCTGGTCGCGGTCCTGGCTGCAGACGGCCGGGGTGAACTCGCTGACCCCCCACGTGCTGCTGGACGCGGACGGCCGTGTCGAGGAGCTGGCGGTGGTGCAGGAGGCGGCCGAGTCGCATCCGGAGCTGCGGCCGCACCGGGTGGCCGTGGCCCTGTACCGGGTGACGGACGGCGGGGCGCTGGAGCGCTACGCGCGCGTGGAGACCGACGTCGACGGCGCGCGGACGGTCGTCGCGGACCTGGCCGGTGCCGAGGCGCCCGATCTGGTCCTGGTCAACGACGACGACCTGACCTACTGCAAGATCCGCTTCGACGAGACCTCGCTGGCTACCCTGCGCGAGCATCTGGGCGCGGTCACCGACCCGCTCGCGCGCGCCCTGTGCTGGTCGGCGCTGTGGAACATGACGCGTGACGCGCTGCTCCCGGCGCGGGACTTCGTGGACCTGGTGCTGCGGTTCGGCGGGCGCGAGTCCGAGATCGGCGTCGTGCAGATGCTGCACGCGTGGGCCGAGTCGGCGGTCACGCACTACACGGCGCCCACCCGGCGTGAGACGGCCGCCGCACTGCTCGCCGAGGGCGCCCGGCGCGAGCTGTACGCGGCCGGGCCGGGCAGCGAGCACCAGCTCGCCTGGGCGCGTTTCTTCGCCCGGACCGCCACCACCGAGGCGGACTTCGAGCTGCTGCGGGACCTGCTCGCGGGCACGGCGGCGGTCGAAGGCCTCGACCTGGACCAGGAGCTGCGCTGGGTGTTCCTGGAGCCGCTGGCCGCGCACGGGGTGGTGGACGAGAAGGCGCTGGCCGAGGAGCTGACCCGGGACGACACCGCGTCCGGCAAGCGCCACCAGGTGCGCTGCCTGGCCGCCCGCCCGTCCGAGGCGGTCAAGGCGCAGGCGTGGGCGCAGGTCGTGGAGTCGGACGCGCTGTCCAACGCCATGGTCGAGGCGACCATCGCGGGCTTCTCCCAGGGCTCGCAGCGGGAGCTGATCGCGCCGTACGCCGGTAAGTACTTCGCGGCGATCGAGCGGGTGTGGGCCGAGCGGTCGATCCAGATCGGCATGCACGTGGTGCAGGGCCTGTTCCCCTCCCTCCAGCAGTCCCAGGAGACGCTGCACGCCACGGACGCGTGGCTGGACGCCCACAAGGAGGCGGCCCCGGCGCTGCGCCGGCTGGTGCTGGAATCCCGTGACGACCTGGCACGGGCGTTGCGTGGACAGGCGTGCGACGAGGCCGCTGACCAGTAGCTTTGGCCTGAGATCGGGGCGTTCCGCCTTCGTTACGAGACGAGTGCCCGCTGAGCCGTAACCCCTGGCCCGCACCCGAACGGACCAGGGGGTTTCGGCATCCGAACATCCGTCCTTTAGTGCCAGGTTGTCCGCAATTGTCGACGGACCTGTAACAGCGGTTCAAAGTGGGTCGGAACGCGGGAAATTGCGGGTCATGACCCACAACGCCCCGCTCTCCCCCCGCCCGCTGCACGACCTGTCGGGCGGTGGCCGCCCCCGCGTGCTGACGACGGCCCAGCTCCGCGCGCACGGTGTCTCCACGGCCGAGACGAACGAGCAGTGCCGTGCGGGCGGCCCCTGGCAGCTTCTCCTCCCGGGCGTGGTCCTGCTCCACCCGGGCCCGCCGACCAGCGAGGAGCGGCTGCACGCGGTGCTCATGTACGCGGCGCGGGAGCGCGGCACCGGGGTGCCGGCCCAGCCCGGCGCGAGCCGACCGCACGCCCCCGCCTACCCCGAAGTGATGATCACCGGCCTGGCCGCGCTGACGCTGCACGGCTTCTCCTCCACTCCCCCGCTGCCGTCCCTGGACGCGATCGACGTCCTGGTCCCGCGGATGCGGCGGCTGCGCTCCACCGGCTGCGCGCGCATCGTCCGCACGCCCGTCGTGCCCGACCCGGACCAGGTCACCGGGGTGCCGGTGGCACCGGTGGCCCGCGCGCTGGCCGACGCGGTGGCCGAACTGGCCGACGCCGTCACCGTACGCCGACTGCTCACGGAGGCGGTCCGGGGCGCCCACTGCGACCCGACGGCGGTGGTCCGTGAGCTGAACCGGGCCCAGCTGCTGAGCCGCCCGCACGTGGTGGACGCGGTGGAGTCCCTGCTCGCCGAGGGCCGGGCCCGCGCGGAGGACCGCCTGTACCGCATGATCGGCGAGTACGGCCTTCCCGACCCGGTCTGGAACGTCGACCTGCGCCTGCCCGGCGGCCCCTACCTCGGCGGACTCGACGCGTACTGGCCCGACCAGGCGGTGGCGGTGGAACTCGACACCCGGGCGCCCCGGCAGGACGACGACGCCCTGTGGTCCGAGTACGCCCGCAAGCGCGAGCACCTGGAACGACTGGGGATCACGGTCGTCCACATCACGCCGCGCAAGCTCCGCGACTCCCCGGAACAGCAGGCGACGGTGATCCGCACGGCCCTGATGGCCTCGGTCGACCGGGAACCGGCGGCACTTGTCGTGGTGCTGCCCCGGTAGTGACGAACCGTGGCAGCACCAGGAGGGGAGAGGAGGGGCCGCCGGGGCACACCGGCGGCCCCTCCTCGGCGTCCCCCGACGGCCGCCTCCGAAGCAGCCGTCCGGGCCACTCCCGTCCCGGCCACGGCTCAGCGGCCATCGCCGAGTGGGCGGAGCCCCAGGGGGCTGGACAGGGGGCGGCAATCGGAGCGCCTGGGCCGCCCCCACGCGCGCCTCCCCAGGTCGGCAGAGGAGGCAGCCGCCCATCTGCTCCCTTCACCGGCCTCACCCTTCTCCGGCCGCAGGCCGCTGAGCCGGGCAGGCGTGCAGGCGGGGCGCGTCACCCCCTCGCCGGGCGGCCGTGCAGTCCAGCGAAGGGGCGTCGGAATGTCCCTGTTCTCCCCGGGCCATGACGAGCTGTCATGCCGGACCGCTCACCCCGTCACCGCAGAACTCCGCCTCGACGATCGCGTCGGTGCTCCCCGACCAGTCGCCGTTGAAGTTCACGGCGAGGGAGTGCCGGCCGTTCCCGGTGGTCACCGCGTCCGAGATCGAGCCGTAGATGCCGCCGTCGTGGCCCCAGACGTGGACGCCGCAGCCGAGCTTGCGGTCGACCAGGCCGAGACCGTAGCGGCTGCCTTCACGGCTGGAGGGGACCGTCGTCTTCATCTTCTTCAGCTGTTCCGTCGGGAGCAGCCTGCCGCCGAGCAGGGCCGAGTAGAAGCGGGTCAGGTCGGCCGAGCTGGAGACCATCTGGCCCGAGCCGTAGGCCATGCGCGCGTTCAGCTCCGTGACGTCGTACGTCGGGCCCGTCGTCTCCCGGGACAGCTTGGAGTAGCCCCGGCTGCTGGGCCGGGGGAGCGTCACCCGGGTGGTGGGGACCGACGTGGACGTCAGGTGCAGGGGGGCGATGATCCGGCGGTCGATCTCCTCGCCGTAGTCGTTGCCGGTGGCCTTCTCGATCACCCGGGCGGCCAGGAGGTAGTTGGTGTTGGAGTACGCGAACGACGCTCCGGGCTCGAAGTACGGCCGGTTCCTCATCGCGACGGCGAGCATGTCCTCGGGGGCCGCCTCGTCGAAGCGGTGCTTCATGAAGCCGTCCGGGGTCATGTAGGTCTGCTGGAAGTCCGGATCCTCCAGGTAGTCGAAGACGCCGCTGGTGTGGTTCAGGAGCTGCCGGACCGTGATGCGGCCGCCGTCGTGGCCGTTGCCCCGCACGGCGCCCGGCAGCCAGTGCTCCACCGTGTCGTCGAGCGACAGCCGCCCTTCCGCCTCCAGTTGGAGGACGACCGTGGCGACGAACGTCTTGGTGATGCTGCCGACCCGGTAGTGGTCGCGGACCGAACGCGGCTTGCCCGTGTCCATGTTGCCGACGCCTGCCGTACCGGCCCAGGTGCCGTGCCCCTGCCGTACCGTCAGCGTCGCCCCCGGGACCCCGTCGGCGACCGCGGCCCGCATCGCCCGCCGGGTCGCCTCATGACCGCCGGACGCACCGGCCGGTGCCGCCGCCAGTGCCGGAGCCGCGATGGCCACCGACAGGGCCACCGCCGTCGCCGCCGTCAGGGCCGCCGTACGCGCTCGTCTGTTCATGTCCCCGTTCCCCCTGTCACAACCTGTCGAGTCGTGTCGTGTCGTGTCGTGTCGTGTCGTGCCAGGAGGAGGGACCACGGCCGCACGGCCGGGGTTGATCGGCGCGGGACGGTTGAGCGGCTTTCAGCCCTTCTTGAGCACCAGCTCGGTGTTGCGGTCCTCCGGGTCTCCGCCGAGGGTCGTACTCGCGCCGGGGGCGTTGAGGGACAGCTCGCGGTAGAGGGCCGCGAGGCCGGTCTGGGAGAGGTCGGAGAAGTCCGTGCGGTGCGGGGCCGAGGACTCGACCAGGGTCGTGAACAGGGAGATGGTGCCGTCCTTGTTGTCGGTCAGCTCGATGATCCGGGCGAGCTGCGGGAAGTCGACATGGGAGGCCGTGGAGATCTCCCAGAAGGAGCCGCCGCTCGCCAGGGCGTGCGGGGTGATGACGTTCTTGTGGATGTGCCCGTTCACCCAGGCGAGCACCCGGGGGTGGCCGCCGAGCAGGGCGAGGACCTCCTGGCCGTCGTGGCGGCGCTCGCCGGGCCTCGCCGGGTCGCTGCGCAGGTTCGTCATCGTCTTGCTGGTGTGATGGCTGAAGACCACCGCGTAGGAGTCCTTGTTGTCCCGCAGCGTCTTGTCGAGCCACTTCAGCTGGGCCGTGCCGATGGAGCCCTCGTAGTGGCCGCCGGAGTCGGTGGTGTCCAGGCTGATGCCGATCACGTCGTCGGAGATGCGGAAGGAGTAGTACTGGGTGCCCGCGTCCAGGTTGGCGGAGGAGTAGCCGTGTCCGGCCGGGCCGAGACCGCGGTGGGCCGGGTCCAGGTGCGCCTTCAGATACTCGGCCGGTGTGAAGGGGGCGCGCCGCTCGTCGGGGGTGACCGAACGCATGGAGCGGGCATGGGACTTGAGGAAGTCGTGGTAGCTGACGCCCTTGGGGTCCCGGGCCTTCTTGATCTGCGTCTGGAGCCGCTGCGCCTCGGCCGCGGTCACGTTCATCAGCTTCTTGCCGCCGACGGCGAGTTCGGTGAGGTAGGAGTCGCCGTGCGAGCCGTAGCAGCCCATCGGCAGGGAGTCGTGGTTGCCGACGGTCGAGTACCAGGGCAGGTTGAGGCCGGGGCTGCGCACCTCGCGGATCGCGGCCTTCAGGAAGCCGTCGAGGTGGGGGAAGCCTGCCTGCTTGTCGCTGTCGCGGACGGCGGCGTCCGGCTGCCAGTACTGCTTGAGGCCGCTGTTCTGGACGCCCTCGTAGCGGCGCGCGTCCCCGGTGTTGGGTGTGATGCGCCCGCCGCTCATGATCTTCAGGTACCAGTCCAGCTCGGACTTGGCGTTGTTGTCCGTGTTGTCGCCGGTGGTCATGGCGAAGTGCAGCGGGGCGCCGGTGACGGGGGCGCCGCGCAGCGCGTTGATCCGCTCCACGAGCGCGATCGCGCCCTGCACGGTCAGCGCCTCGTGCGGCCGCCAGGCGTGAATGTCGGCCGAGCGCAGGTACTCCAGGCGCAGCGGGTGCTGGGCGTCGATGATGTGCAGGTCGGTGAGCTGCACGAACGCGGCGAGCGCGGTACGGCGTCCGGCCCGGCCGGGCTTGGGCGCGGCCAGGTCGGAGCGGACGACCCGCCGCCAGCCGGCTCCGTCGCCCAGGCGCCGGTAGCCGGAGCCGCCGCGCGGGGCGGCGACGGACGCCACGGTGGTGCCCTTGGTGTAGGGGGCCAGTGGTGCGGCCGGTGCCTGCCGCGAAGAGGCGGCGACGGCCTCGGTGGCCTGCTGAGTGCCCGTGGCGGCCTGGCTGTCGCTGGGCCGCAGCGCGTAGCCGACACCCCCGGCCAGGGCGACCGCGCCGGTGGCGGCGAGGACGGAACGACGGTGGATGCCCTGGCCGGAGCCGGCGACTGAGCGTGTGCGCGACATGCGCTTCTCTCCCCGAGTGCGAACGCGTCGGCAGTGGTCGCGGGGCGTTCACGACGTGAACACCCCGCTCGTACTGGATCGTTGGCAGCGGGGATGACCTGGGCGTGAACGAGGCGGCAACGCGCAGCGCCGATCACCGAACGTGGATCTTGGACTACCCTGCGCGTCGCCGCCTGCTCCGGATACGGCCCGGAGCCGGTCACGCGTCGTTCATCTTCCGGGGTACTGCACCTAGTTCTGCAGGTCGGCCAGCCGTCCGGTGGCCGGGCGTTCGCGCCACATCCGCAGCGCGATGTCGACCATCGAGATCCGCACCAGCCCGGGGACCGCGTCCAGGTCGTGCCAGGCGGCGAGGTCGGTGGAGCCGTTCACCTCGTTGCGCAGTTCGCCGCCGATGATCCGGCCCTCGTAGACGAGCCGGACGCCGTGATGGTCGACGGGGGGTCCGAAGCGGCTGCGGAAGACGTGCTGCGAGGAGTTCACACCGAGCAGCCCGGTCACCTCGATGCGGTACCCGGTCTCCTCCTCCACCTCCCGCCGGACGGTGTCGTAGGGATCCTCGCCGTGCTCCATGCCGCCGCCCGGCACGACCCACTCGAGCGTGCCGTCCCAGGCGGGCGAGCGGGCGAGGAGGATCTGTCCGTCCCGGACGCATATGGCGTAGGCCGCCACCCTCAACTTCTGTCGCACTCCGGGACGTTAACCGATTTCTTCGCCACCTTCGGGACTGATGTCCACAAATCGCATCGCGGGTTTTCCCCATACATCCATCTCGTTTGGGTCAACACTCCCCAAAGGACTTCACCTTGCGTAAGGCTGTGCGATCGTCCGGGCTCGCCGTTCGGACCATCTGCGACCAGGACCGATCGGGCCTCGGTCGCTTCCCGCTCGTTCCTTTACCTACAAGGGATGCCGATGACCCCTCCCACCCCGCGCGATCAGATATCGGGCCCGAGACGCGTGGCCCGCATCGCCGTGGCCGCCGGTCTCGTGGCCGCGCTCTCCGCGGCCGGGCCGATCCCGATGGCCTTCTCCGCCGACGGGCCGGGCGCGGACGCCCCGGCCGACCCGGGCGTCAAGTCCGCCCACGCCAAGCTCGGTTCGGACGACGCGGACCTGCTCGCGGAGGCCAAGGCCGACGGCGACAAGACCGTCACGATGATGATCGCCACCGTGCCCGGGAAGACCGAGCAGGTCGCCGGGCAGCTGGACGCGGTCAAGGGCGGCTCGGTGGGCCGGGCCGACGACAAGCTGGGCTACGTCCGGGCCACCGTCCCGACCGCCAAGGCGGACTCGGCGATCGCCGCCGCCGCGAAGCTGTCCTCCGTGCACGGCATCGACCTGCGCGAGGAGATCCCGCTGGACGACCCGACGCCGAGCGCGGACACCGCGAAGGGCGCCAAGGCCGCGAAGGGGACGTACCCGGCGCCGGGGAAGAAGACCCCGGCCGAGAACCCGTACAACCCGTCGTTCGAGACGGGCGCGGTCGACTTCGTCGAGGACCACCCCAAGGCCGACGGCCGCGGCGTCACCATCGGCATCCTGGACTCCGGCGTGGACCTCGGCCACCCGGCGCTGCAGAAGACGACGACAGGCGAGCGGAAGATCGTCGACTGGGTGACGGCGACCGACCCGATCATCGACAACGACAGCACCTGGCGCCCGATGGTCTCGGCCGTGTCCGGCCCGGCCTTCAGCTACCAGGGCCAGTCGTACAAGGCGCCGGCCGGTTCGTACGCCGTCAGCCTCTTCAAGGAGTCGTACACCACGGGCGGCGACGCCAAGGGCGACGCCAACCGCGACGGCGACACCACCGACGTCTGGGGCGTGCTGTACGACGCCAAGGCCGGCACGGTCCGGGTCGACCTGAACAACAACAACGACTTCGCGGACGACGCCCCGATGAAGCCGTACAAGGACGGCCACCAGGTCGGGTACTTCGGCACCGACGACCCGGCCACCGACGTCGCCGAGCGGCAGCCGTTCGTCGTGGAGATCCGCAAGGACGTCCCGATGGACCCGCTGGGCGGCTCCTGGGTCGGCAAGAAGTCCGACTTCGTCAACATCGGCGTCATCGAGTCCGAGCACGGCACGCACGTCGCCGGCATCACGGCCGCCAACGGCCTGTTCGGCGGGAAGATGGACGGTGCCGCTCCCGGCGCCAAGCTGGTGTCCTCGCGCGCCTGCACCTGGTCCGGCGGCTGCACCAACGTCGCGCTCACCGAGGGCATGATCGACCTCGTCACCAAGCGCGGCGTCGACATCGTCAACATGTCCATCGGCGGCCTGCCGGCGCTCAACGACGGCAACAACGCGCGCGCCGAGCTGTACACGCGCCTCATCGACACCTACGGCGTCCAGCTGGTGATCTCCGCGGGCAACTCCGGCCCCGGCGCCAACACCATCGGCGACCCGGCCCTGGCCGACAAGGTCATCTCGGTCGGCGCGTCCGTCTCCAAGGAGACCTGGGCCGCCAACTACGGCTCGGTCGTGGAGAAGAAGTACGCGATGATGCCGTTCTCCTCGCGCGGCCCGCGTGAGGACGGTGGCTTCACGCCGACCCTGGTCGCCCCGGGTGCCGCGATCAACACCACGCAGACCTGGCTTCCGGGCTCCCCGGTCGCCGAGGCGGGCTACTCCCTGCCGGCCGGCTACTCGATGCTCCAGGGCACCTCGATGGCCTCCCCGCAGGCCACGGGCGCCGCGGCGCTGCTGATCTCGGCCGCGAAGCAGAAGAAGATCGACCTCACGCCGGCGACCCTGCGCACGGCCCTCACCTCCACCGCCGACCACATCAAGGGTGTGCAGGCGTACGAGGAGGGCGTGGGCCTCATGAACATCCCCGACGCCTGGGACGCGATCCGCGACGACGCCACCGCCCACACCTACTCGGTCAAGGCTCCGGTCGACACCGCGATCGACCAGTTCCTGAAGACCCCGGGCTTCGGCACGGGCCTGTACGACCGTGAGGGCGGCCTGAAGGCCGGGCAGAAGAAGACGTACGAGATCACCCTTACCCGTACGTCCGGCGCCGACAAGGCGATCCGCCACGAGCTGCACTTCGAGAACAACGCGGGCGGCACGTTCCGCATCGTCGGCTCCGACGAGGTGAAGCTGCCGCTGAACCAGCCGGTGACCGTCAAGGTCCAGGCCGCGCCGAAGTCCGCGGGCCTCAAGAGCGCGATCCTGGAGGTCGACGACCCGAAGACCGAGGGCATCGACGAGCAGGTCCTCAGCACGGTCGTCGTCGCCGCGCCGCTGAAGCACACCTTCTCCGCGTCGGGCTCGGTGCAGCGCAACAGCACACAGCACTACTTCGTCACCGTCCCCGAGGGCGCCAAGACCCTCGAGGTCGCGATGAGCGGGCTGAAGGACAAGAGCCAGACCCGGTTCATCTCCATCCACCCGTACGGCACGCCGTCGGACCCGTCCTCGACGGTCAACTGCTACCCGAACTACGACAACCCGGCCAACACCTGCCGTCCGGACGTGCGTTCCTACGCCGACCCGCAGCCGGGCGTCTGGGAGATCGAGGTCGAGTCGCGCCGTACGTCGCCGCTGCTCGACAACCCGTACAAGCTGGACGTCGCCGTGCTCGGCGCGGTCTTCGACCCGGAGACCGTGACCGTGCCCGAGGCGAAGGTCGGCACCCCGGCCGCCGCCTCCTGGAAGGTGACGAACGGTTTCGCCGCGCTCGACGGCAAGCTGGTGGGCGGCCCCCTGGGCTCGGCCAAGGCGGCCCGCCCCTCGATCAAGCAGGGCGAGACGCAGACCACGACGGTCGAGGTGCCCGCGGGCGCCAAGTCGCTGGATGTCGCCATCGGCGGTGTCTCGGACAACGCCGCGGACCTGGACCTCGCCGTCTACGACGCGTCGGGCACGCAGGTCGGCAGCTCCGCCGACGGCGACTCGGAGGAGTCGGTCTCCATCCCGGCCCCGGCCGCCGGGAAGTACTCGATCGAGGTCGTCGGCTACTCGGTGCCGGCCGGCGCCACGGAGTACGACTACCGGGACGTGTTCTTCTCCCCCTCCCTCGGCAGCGTCACCGTCGACGGGTCGGCTCCGGTGAAGCTCGGCTCGGGTGACTCCGCGACGGTCTCGGGCAGCGTCACCGCCGCGGCGGCCGCTCCCGAGGGGCGTGAGTTCTTCGGCCAGGTCCAGCTGGTCAACGCGCGCGGCACGGTCGCGGGCCTGGGCAGCGTGAAGATCGAGAAGGTGCTGCCGTAGCGGCACCACGGCAGCTATGGGGCGGGCGTCCGTACGGGCGCCCGCCCCTTCTTGCTGCGGCTCACGGGCACGGGAGGGTGCGTGAGGCGGGCAGCGCGTCGGTGATCCACGCCCGGTCACGGGCGATCTCCTTCTCCCCCGTCGCCCACATGTCCGGCAGGGCCTGCCCGGCGGAAAAACCGACGAGCACGTGTTCACCGTCCCGGAGCGAGGGCTCGGCGCCGGTCTCCATGGGGAAGGTGATCCGCGCCCGGCCCTTGTCGGGCTTGTAGTAGCGCGTCACGTCCAGGGTGATCCGGTCCTGGCCGGTACCGGGAAGGGTCTCGACCTCGGCGACGGTGCCCTCGACCACGGTCCGGGCGCAGGCGAGGTACCCGGCGTGGCCGAGCTTGGCGCCCCCTTCGGTCTGCGGCCGGCCTGCGGAGCTGTCGGCGGCGGACGACCCGCCCTGATCACTCCCGGCGCTCATGTCGCCGCTCTGGACGACGAGCCAGCCCATGCCGATCACCAGACTGGCCCCGACGGCGGCGACGAGGCCCTTCAGAGCCACGGCCAGGGGCTCGGGCCGCTTACGGCGCGCCGGCAGCGGCGTCACGGAGGCGCCGCCGGTCTCGGACGCGGGTACCTCCGGGGGCCCGGCGAGGGCGTGCGCGATGAGGCCCAGCTGCTCGCGCAGCAACGCCACGTCGGCGGTCGCGGCCCGGTACTCGGTCATGAAGGTCTCGCTCGCGCGGGCCTCGCGCGGTGGCGCCTCGCCGGTGATCGCCGCCATCAGCGCATCGGTCCCGTCGTGCCCGGTCTGGTCCTGTTGGGCGGTCACGTCACACCACCTCGTCCTCGTGCAGGCGGGCGCGCAGGGCCCGTACCGCCGTGTGCAGCCGGCTCTTGACCGTGCCCTCCGGGATGCCGAGCTGCTCGGCGATGGACCGGACCGGCAGGTCGGCGTAGAAGCGCAGGACGACGACCTGCCGCTGGGCGTCGGGCAGCTCGTCCAGGCCCTGGGTGACGGCGACGGACAGCACACTGCTGTCCTCGCCGGAGGGATGCTCCGTCTGGCGCAGGGCGGCCAGCCTCTCCCCGAGCCGCTCCTGGCGGCGCTTGGCCCGGTGCCAGTCCATCGCGAGGTTGGAGGCTACGACCGCCGCCCACGCCGAGACGTCCCGCGGCGCCTCCCGGCCGCTCGCGGCCCGCTCCAGCAGCCGCAGGCGGACCTGCTGCACCCCGTCCGGCAGGTCCGCCTGCGGCACCCCGCCGAGCGCGAGCACCGCCCGCACCCGGCGCTCCTGTGCCGCGTCCAGCGGATCGGTCTCGCTCCGGCGATCGCCCTGTCTCGGCGGAACGTCGCCGGACCCGGCGTGCGCCTCCCGGGCGCGCCGGGCCCTCCCGCGCAACAGCACAAGCCACCCCCCTAGCCGTGTTTCTCCTACGACGCCGGGACGGCCCGGAACGTTCGGTGGTCTTTCGGCCTGGTTCCGACGCGGTCCGCCGGGATCCGCGACGGCCCGCCCGGATCCGGTCGCGGTCGCGGTCGGCCGAGGCGTACATCACACTTCCGTGTGGCCGGGACCGCCATGGGCAGGCGAGCTTGCGGCGCACGACCCCTGCCGGACGAATTCCTCCAGCTCAGCGGGGTCGACACCGCAGGTCCGCAACCATGGAGTGGGACGAGCCGTCCCACTCTCCGGGCAGACCGGGGAAAGAAGTGGACAGGCGGGCCGTGGTCGGCCGCATGATGGAAAAGCCTCGGCCAAGCAACGAGTACGTGAAGAGACGCAGGAGAGGGAGTCACCGTGAGGGTCGGAATCGTCGGAGCCACCGGACAGGTGGGCACGGTCATGCGCAGGATCCTCGCGGAGCGGAACTTCCCGGTCACCGAGCTGCGCCTGTTCGCCTCGGCCCGTTCCGCGGGGTCGGAGCTGGACGGCGTGACGGTGGAGGACGCCTCGACCGCCGACTACACCGGCCTCGACATCGTGCTGTTCTCGGCGGGCGGTGCCACGTCCAAGGCGCTGGCCGAGAAGGTCGCCTCCCAGGGTGCCGTGGTGATCGACAACTCCTCCGCGTGGCGCAAGCACCCGGAGGTGCCCCTGGTCGTCTCCGAGGTCAACCCGCACGCGATCAAGGACCGCCCCAAGGGCATCATCGCGAACCCGAACTGCACGACCATGGCCGCGATGCCGGTGCTGCGTCCGCTGCATGCCGAGGCGGGTCTCGAGGCCCTCGTCGTCGCCACGTACCAGGCGGTCTCCGGCTCCGGCCTCGCGGGCGTGGCCGAGCTGCACGGCCAGACGCAGAAGGTCGTCGCCGACGCCGAGAAGCTCACCCACGACGGCGAAGCGGTCGACTTCCCCGAGCCGGGCGTCTACAAGCGCCCCATCGCCTTCAACGTGCTGCCGCTCGCGGGCAACATCGTCGACGACGGGCTGAACGAGACCGACGAGGAGCAGAAGCTCCGCAACGAGTCCCGCAAGATCCTGGAGATCCCCGAGCTGAAGGTCTCCGGCACCTGCGTGCGCGTCCCGGTCTTCTCCGGCCACTCCCTCCAGATCAACGCCCGCTTCGCCCGCCCGATCTCCCCGGAGCGCGCGGCGGAGCTGCTGAAGGACGCCCCGGGCGTCGAGCTCTCCGACATCCCGACGCCCCTCCAGGCCGCCGGCAAGGACCCGTCCTACGTCGGCCGCATCCGCCGCGACGAGACGGTGGACAACGGCCTGGCCCTCTTCGTCTCCAACGACAACCTCCGCAAGGGCGCCGCGCTGAACGCCGTACAGATCGCGGAGCTGGTGGCGGCGGAGCTGCAGGGCTAGTCCCTGCCCCCAGCGAACCCCCTGCCCTCCTCGAACCCCCTGCGCACCTCGTAGAGGAAGCAGCCGTACTCGACGGCCCGGACGTGGATCAGTGCCACGGCCGGGTCGTCGAACGCTTCCGTCAGGGCCTCCTCGAAGGCGGCCGGTTCCTCGACGAGCCGCCCGCCCAGGATGTGGCCCTGCGCGGAGTAGCGGCGGACCGTGCGGTGGGCCCCGGTGAAGGGGAGGACGTCTCCGGCCGGGCCCTCGCACTCCTCCGCGTGGATGAAGACGGGGCCCACCTCGTCATAGGCGCCCGGGGTCACGTCCGTCTGCGCGGCCCAGCGGCGCAGGGGGGCGTAGGACACCAGCGCGATGCGTTCGCCCGGCTCGCTGCGGCGCAGGCAGCAGCGCAGGGGCGCGTCGCCCTCGGGGTCGGTGAAGGGGGCGGCGGGACGGCCCGCGTCGTCCGTCGCGCGCAGCTCTTTCAGGGCGCGTGGGGGGATGGCACGTGCCGTGTACGTGGTCGTCGTCATACCCATCAGACTCGTTCGCGCGGGGCCGCGTCACCGGCGGGATCCGGACGTCGCGTTCCCGCGCTCAGCACGGCCGGCACGGCCAGCAGCGCCAGCGCGCCGCCCACCCCCAGCACCGCGGCGGGCCCCAGCGCGTCCGCCGTCCGGCCGCCGGTGAAGGCCCCCAGCGCGATGGCCGTGTTGAAGACCCCCGCGAAGAGCGCCGACCCCGCTTCCCGCGCCCGGGGCGCCGCGGCCGACAGCCAGCTCTGGGCGGAGACCGAGACTCCTCCGTAGACCAGGCCCCACAGGACCAGCAAGGCCGTGGAGGCCACCAGTGATCCCGCCGCCGGGATCAGCAGCAGGACCACCGCGCCGAGTCCGGCCGCGATGACCAGCAGGGCCCTGCGGGGGTCGTGGGCCGCCAGTGCGCCGCCCGCGAACGTGCCGGCGACGCCCGCCAGACCGTAGGCGAGCAGGAGGGTGCTCACCGTTCCCGCGCCGAGTTCCGGGACCCGGTCCAGCACGGGGCGGACGTACGTGTACGCCGCGAAGTGCCCGGTGACCAGGAGCGCCACCGCCAGCAGGCCCCGGCCGACCCCGGGCGTGCGCACCAGCCGCACGAACGTGCCCGGACCGACGGGCGTGCCGGGCGGGAGCGGCGGCAGCACGAGGAACAGCGCCGCCGTCACCGCCAGGGTCACGCCGGCCAGTGCCGCGAAGGTCCAGCGCCAGCCCGCGAGCGAGCCGAGGAACGTGCCGGCCGGGACGCCCAGCACCGAGGCGACCGCGATCCCGCTGAAGATCAGCGCGGTCGCCCGGCCCGCCCGGTGCGGTGGCATCAGCCGCGTGCCCAGTCCGGCCGCTATCGCCCACACCCCGCCGATGCACACCCCGACCAGGGCACGCGCGACCAGCAGGACGGCGATGTGCGGGGCGAGCGCGGAGAGCAGGTTGGCGGCGGTGAGCAGGAGCAGCAGGGCGCACAGCACCGTGCTCCGGTCGGCACGGCGGACCGCGACCGGCAGCAGCGGCGCGCTCGCCGCGGCGACCAGACCGGGCAGGGTGACGGCGAGCCCGGCGGTGCCCGCGGAGACCCCCAGGCCGTCGCCGAGCGGGGTGAGCAGGCCGACGGGGAGCATCTCGGTGGTGACGACGGAGAAGGTGGCGGTGGCGAGGGCGAGGACGGCGGGCCAGGGGCGGGTCGGCGCGAGGGCGGTGGTCTCCGCAACGGAGGTCGTGGAAGGCATGCCTCCACCCTTTTGCGCCGCCCGGCCGGGAACAACGGCGAAGCTCTCACCCTTCCATGAGCGGGACTCATCGATCGAGACGGGAGGGGAACGCCGGTGGCGGGGCTGGAGTTGCGCGAACTGGAGTGCTTCCTGGTACTGGCCGAGGAGCTGCACTTCGGGCGGACCGGCGAGCGGCTGTACGTCTCGCAGAGCCGGGTGAGCCAGTTGCTGAGCGCGCTGGAGCGGCGGGTGGGCGGCCGGCTGGTGCACCGTACGAGCCGCCGGGTCGCCCTGACCCCGCTCGGAGAACGGTTCGTCGAGCGGCTGCGCCCGGCGTACGGCGGGCTGCGGGATGCCGTGGAGGACGCGCGGGTCGCCGCCCGGGGTGTCGAGGGCGCGCTGCGGGTCGGTTTCCAGGGGACGGCGGACACCCGGCTGACGGCGGCGGTGCGTGCGTTCCGGGCCGCGCACCCGGAGTGTGTGACGGATCTGGTGGAGATTCCGCTCGCCGACCCGTTCGGCGCCGTGCGGGTGGGCACCGTGGACGCGGCGGTCGTCCTGCTGCCCGTCGAGGAGCCGGACCTGGTGCTGGGACCGGTTTTCTCCAGACGGCCCCAGACGATCGCGGTCGGCCGGGACCACCCGTTCGCGTCCCTCGAGAAGGTGAGCGCGGCGGAGGTCGCGGCGGCCCCGCTGGTCACGGCCGCTCCCCCGGCGCCCGCCTACTGGCGTGCCGCGCACGCCCCGACCGCCGTGCCCGGCCCGGCGGTGACCACCCTCCAGGAGGGCCTCACGCAGGTCGCTGCCGGACGCGCGGGGATGCTGCTGTGCCGGCCCACGGCCGCGTACCACCGGCGCGAGGACGTGACGTTCGTGCCGGTGGAGGGCGTTCCGGAGTCCGCGCTCGGCCTGGTGTGGCACCGGGACGGGGAGTCCGCGGGGGTACGCGCGTTCGCCCGGGCCCTCACCGCCCGAGGGGTATCCCTAGGAGACGCCCGGGTCGTCGCCTGACGCCGAGCCGCCGTGGAAAGATGACGCAACCCACCCATAACGAGGAGATGACCGCGTGCCTGGCACAAACCTGACCCGCGAAGAGGCGCAGCAGCGGGCGCAGCTGCTCGCCGTTGACTCGTACGAGATCGAACTCGACCTCTCCGGCGCGCAGGAGGGCGGCACCTACCGGTCCGTGACCACGGTGCGCTTCGATGTGACGGCCGGGAACGGCGCGGAGTCGTTCATCGACCTGGTGGCGCCTGCGGTGCACGAGGTGACGTTGAACGGGGACTCCCTCGACCCGGCCGAGGTCTTCGCGGACTCCCGGATCGCCCTGCCCGGGCTGCTCCAGGGCCGCAACATCCTCCGGGTCGTCGCCGACTGCGCGTACACCAACACCGGTGAGGGCCTGCACCGGTTCGTCGACCCGGTCGACGACCAGGCCTACCTCTACACCCAGTTCGAGGTGCCGGACGCCCGCCGGGTGTTCGCGAGCTTCGAGCAGCCGGACCTCAAGGCGGCCTTCCAGTTCACCGTGAAGGCCCCCGAGGGCTGGACCGTCATCTCCAACTCGCCGACTCCGGAACCCCAGGACAACGTCTGGGTCTTCGAGCCGACGCCCCGCATCTCGACGTACATCACGGCGCTGATCGTCGGCCCGTACCACTCGGTGCACAGCGTGTACGAGAAGGACGGCCAGTCCGTCCCGCTCGGCATCTACTGCCGGCCCTCCCTCGCCGAGTACCTTGACTCGGACGCCATCTTCGAGGTGACCCGGCAGGGCTTCGAGTGGTTCCAGGAGAAGTTCGACTACGCGTACCCGTTCGAGAAGTACGACCAGCTGTTCGTGCCGGAGTTCAACGCGGGCGCGATGGAGAACGCGGGCGCGGTGACCATCCGCGACCAGTACGTGTTCCGCTCGAAGGTGACGGACGCGGCGTACGAGGTGCGCGCCGAGACCATCCTGCACGAGCTGGCCCACATGTGGTTCGGCGACCTCGTGACCATGGAGTGGTGGAACGACCTGTGGCTGAACGAGTCGTTCGCCACGTACACCTCCATCGCCTGCCAGGCGCACGCGCCCGGGTCGCGCTGGCCGCACGCGTGGACGACCTTCGCCAACTCCATGAAGACGTGGGCGTACCGGCAGGACCAGCTGCCGTCCACCCACCCGATCATGGCCGAGATCCGCGACCTGGACGACGTCCTGGTCAACTTCGACGGCATCACGTACGCCAAGGGCGCGAGCGTCCTGAAGCAGCTCGTCGCCTACGTCGGCATGGACGAGTTCTTCCGGGGTGTGCAGGCGTACTTCAAGCGTCACGCCTTCGGCAACACGCGCCTGTCGGACCTGCTGGGCGCGCTGGAGGAGACCTCCGGCCGCGACCTGAAGACGTGGTCGGAGAAGTGGCTCCAGGCGGCCGGCATCAACGTGCTGCGCCCGGAGATCGAGACGGACGCCGACGGGGTCGTCACGTCCTTCGCCGTCCGCCAGGAGGCTCCGGCCCTGCCCGCCGGCGCCAAGGGCGAGCCGACGCTGCGCCCGCACCGGATCGCCGTCGGCCTCTACGACCTCGACGAGGCGAGCGGCAAGCTGGTCCGCCGGGAGCGGATCGAGCTGGACGTCGACGGCGAGCTGACCGCCGTGCCGCAGCTGGTGGGCGAGCGCCGCCCGGCCGTGATCCTGCTCAACGACGACGACCTGTCGTACGCGAAGGTCCGCCTGGACGAGCGGTCGCTGGCCTTCGTCACGGAGCACCTCGGCGACTTCGAGTCCTCCCTGCCGCGCGCGCTGTGCTGGGCGTCGGCCTGGGACATGACGCGGGACGCGGAGCTGGCGGCCCGCGACTACCTGTCGCTGGTGCTGTCCGGTATCGGCAAGGAGTCCGACATCGGTGTCGTGCAGTCGCTGCACCGCCAGGTGAAGCTGGCGATCGACCTGTACGCCGACCCGGCCGCCCGCGAGGCACTGCTGGCCCGCTGGACCGACGCGACGCTGGCCCATCTGCGGGCGGCGGCGCCGGGCAGCGACCACCAGCTGGCGTGGGCGCGCGCGTTCGCGGCGACGGCCCGCACGCCGGAGCAGCTGGACGTGCTGGACGCGCTGCTGGACGGCTCGCAGACCGTCGAGGGCCTGGTCGTCGACACGGAGCTGCGGTGGGCGTTCGTGCAGCGGCTCGCGGCGGTCGGCCGGTTCGACGAGGCGGAGATCGCGGGCGAGTACGAGCGGGACCGGACGGCGGCCGGTGAGCGTCACGCGGCCACGGCCCGTGCGGCCCGCCCGACCGCGGAGGCCAAGGCCGAGGCGTGGGCGTCGGTCGTGGACTCCGACAAGCTGCCGAACGCCGTGCAGGAGGCGGTCATCGGCGGCTTCGTCCAGACCGACCAGCGCGAGGTGCTCGCCCCCTACGCGGACCGGTACTTCGAGGTGGTCAAGGACATCTGGGAGTCCCGCTCCCACGAGATGGCCCAGCAGATCGCCGTCGGTCTCTACCCGACGGTCCAGGTGTCGCAGGAGACCCTGGACAGGACGGACGCGTGGCTGGACTCCGCCGAGCCGAGCGCGGCCCTGCGCCGCCTGGTCTCGGAGTCCCGCGCGGGCGTCGAGCGCGCCCTGCGGGCCCAGCGGGCTGACGCGGCGGCGGGGGAGTAACCCGGGCGGCTCCTCCCCGGTGACAGAAGGGGCGTCCGGTGCACCGGGCGCCCCTTCGTCTGTCCTCCGCCCACAGCGGAGTACGCACGGATGCTCCATGCGGTCGAGGGTGCCCGGCCCCCGCACACCTCGCGTGGAGAGGCACCCGAAGTCCCGGCGTGACGACCGTGGTTCCAGGCGGGACACCATCGGACCCCGGTCAGGATGACGTCGCCCGACGGGAGCCTGTCGTGCGAAAACTTCACTGACACAAGATGTCAGCGAACCTTCGGATAGTGGTGCCGTGATCCTCAACCACCACTCCCGCCGCGCCGAGCGGCTGCTTGTTCCCGCTGCTTTCGCCACCGCTCTCGGCAACAATGTCCAGCTCATCGTCGGGGCGCTGCTCATGATCAGGGAGCAGCAGACCATGATGGCCGTCGGCTGGCTGTTCATCGCCGTCGCCGGGCCACAGGCCCTGCTGTCGCCGTTCTTCGGCCGGCTGGCCGACCGCTTCGACCGACGAGCTCTGTGGATCGGATGCGATGTCACCAGCGCGACGCTGGCCCTCGGGCTGCCGCTGTGGCTGGCCTGCGGTGGTGCCCCGGGATCCGGGATCTACGGCGCCAATCTGGCGCTCGCCATGGTCGGTGCCCTGTTCTTCCCGGCCAGCTCCGCGCTGATCAAGGAACGGATTCCGGCGGACAGGCTGCGGCGGTTCAACGCCCGCTACGAGATGGCGACCCAGGCGGGGATGCTGCTCTCGGCGACTGTCGGCGGGCTGTGCGTCCAGGCGTTCGGTGCCGTGCCACTGCTGGTGTTCAACGCCGGAACCTTCATCGTCTCGGCGCTCTGCGTCGCCGCGGTGGGGCGTCGCCCGGACCGGGTGCCGACGGCCACCGCCGCCAGGGAGGAGGCGCCGGTCCGGGCGGCTACGCGTGGGCCGCTGCGGATGCGCCGCTTCATCCTGCTCTACGCCCAGGGGAGCGTGGTCGTCACGGTCTTCAACGCCCTGCTGCCCACGGCTGTGATCGGTGAACTCCACCTGGGCGCAGGGAGTTTCGGTCTCGTGGACGCCCTCGGGAGCCTCGGTTTCCTGGCGGCCGCCGGGGCCTACCGGATCGTCAGCAGACGCGGTGCGGACCTGCACATCGCCGTCGTGGGCTTTCTGCTCTGCGATGTCTGCCTGGTACTGCAGAGCCAGTTCGGGATCGCCGGATACTTCGTCGGGGTGCCACTGGGCGCGTTCTTCTTCGGGCAGGCCCGGATCGCCTCCCGCACCATGCTGATGGCCTCGGCCGACGATGCCTCGGTGGGCAGGGCCTTCGGGCTGGCGAACGGTGGCGGGCTGGCGGCTACGGTCGGGGTGATGTTCCTGGTCGCGATGGTCACCGACCACAGTGACACGCGCTACGGCTTCGGGGTCCTTGCCGCCCTCGCACTGCTGGCGACTCTGTCCGCCGGACTGCTGCTGAGGTCGCCGGCACCGTCCCGGCCCGATGTGTCCGCCGGCCGGTACCGGTCGAGCACGGCCGCCGCCGTCTCCGCGATCTTGCAGCGCAGTCCCTCGGGGGCCAGCACCTCGATGTCCGGCCCCAGTGACAGGAGTATGGGCACCGCCAGGTCGACCGATTCCAGCGGTACCGTCGCTGTCACCCAGCCGTCACCGTCCGGCGGACCTGCCGAGGCTTCGACGGCGCGGACCAGTGCCGCGTCCAGGCGGTCCGGCAGTGCGGCGAGCAGCGACGGGGCGATCCGCAGGGAGGCCTGAAGCCGCAGCCTGCGGGCGTCGTAGGCGGTGAGGTAGTTCTGCCAGTGGGCGGTCAGGTCGAAGCCGTCGGGGCGCTCGAAGCCGTCCTCCCCGACGTCCAGTCGGAGGATCGACGACACCCGATAGGTCCGCACCGCGCCGTCCACCGCTGCGACGAGGTACCAGACGCCCGCCTTGAGGACCAGGCCGTAGGGGTCGAGTTCGCGCTCGACCTCCTGCGGCTCGGCCCAGCGGCGGTAGCGCACCCGGATGCGCCGCTGGTTCCACACGGCATGGGCGAGCGCTACCAGAGCGGGTGGGGAGTCCTGTTCCCGGTACCAGCCGAGGGCGTCGAGGTGGAAGCGCTCCCGGATCCGGTCGGCTCGGCCCCGCAGGGGGGTCGGGAGCGCCGCGGACAGTTTCAGCTGTGCCGCCGCGAGCACCTCGCCCAGTCCCAGGTCGTCCGCCGCGCCGGGCAGCCCGGCCAGGAACAACGACTCGGCCTCGTCGGCGTGCAGTCCGGTGAGCTGGGTCCGGTAACCACCGAGCAGCTGGTAGCCGCCACGGTGCCCGGCGTCCCCGTAGACCGGGATGCCCGCACTGCCCAGTGAGTCGATGTCCCGGTAGACGGTCCGGGTCGAGACGCCCAGCTCGTGCGCGAGCTCGTCGGCCGTCAGCCTGCCCCGGTTCTGCAGCAGGAGAACGAGGGAGAGGAGCCGGGCCGCGCGCATGAACCGATCATCGCAGGTCCGGTCCCGGGTCGGGTTCGGGCTCACGTCATTGCTCGACGCTCCACGCCACTTGCGGTGGCTACACGACAGCAGGGCCGTCCCGCAGGTCCGCCGGCTCCGTGCGAGCGTTCCGCCGGGCGTAGTCCAGGGTCCGCGACGGCCGGGTCACGAACTGCCCCGCCACCGTCGCCCCGAACGCCAGCCCCATGCCCACCAGTTGCACCGGCGTCAGTGCCTGCCCGAGCGCCGCCCAGCCGACGACGGCGGCGGTCAGCGGGGAGAGCGGCCCGAGGAAGGTGACCTGGGTGGCGGTCATGCGGCCGATGCCACGGAACCACAGCCAGTACGCGAGGGCCGTGTTCGCGAGGGCGAGGTAGAGGTAGCCGCCGAGCGCACGGCCGTCCAGCGCCGGCGGGGCGCCCTCGGCCAGGAAGGCTAGCGGCGCGATGAGCAGGCCGCCCGCGGTCAGCTGCCAGCCGGTCAGCGCCAGTGGTCCGACGCCCTCGGGGCGTCCCCACCGCTTCGTCAGCACGGTGCCGGTGGACATCGACGCCGTGGAGGCGACGGCGGCCAGCAGGCCGAGGGTGTCCAGGGCGCCGGCCGCCCGCAGGACGACGAGGCTGACCCCGAACGCGGCCACAGCCCCGGTCACCAGCGTGCGCGCCGACGGCCGCTGCCCGAGCAGCAGGGCCGAGAGCCCGGCCACGAACAGCGGGCCGGCCGAGCCGACGACCGCCGCCAGACCGCCGGGCAGCCGGTACGCCGCGAGGAACAGCAGCGGGAAGAAGGCGCCGATGTTCAGCGCGCCGAGCACCCCCGCCTTCCACCACCAGGCGCCGCGCGGCAGCACCCGGGCGAGGGCGAGCAGCAGCAGACCGGCGGGCAGGGCGCGCACCAGGGCGGTGAACAGGGGCCGGTCGGGCGGGAGGAACTCGGTGGTGACCGCGTAGGTCGTGCCCCAGGAGACGGGCGCGAGGGCGGTGAGGGTGATGAGGGCCGGGCGGGAGAGGGCCATGGGAGACACCCTTCTGAGTAGGTCAGCAGAAAGTAGCTTAGCACTAAGCAACTTTCCGTCAAGCTACTTTCTTGCGGGTGACCGAGGTGCGGCCGATACTCAGGGCATGAGCGAACGTTCCGAGCCGCGCAAGGACCCCGTCGACGCGATCATCGGCCAGTGGGCGACGGTCCGGCCCGACCTCGACACCGCCGCCATGGAGGTCTTCGGCCGGATCAACCGGCTCTCCCACGCGATCGGCGAGCGGGTGGGGCAGGCGTACGCGGCGTTCGGCATCTCGCGCGGAGAGTTCGACGTCCTGGCGACCCTGCGCCGCTCCGGCGAGCCCTACACGCTCTCGCCCCGGCAGCTGTCAGCGACGCTGATGCTCACCACCGGCGGCATGACGGGGCGTCTGGACAAGCTGGAACGGGCAGGGCTGCTGCGTCGCTCCCCCGACCCCCACGACCGGCGCGGGCTGCACGTCACGCTCACCGACGAGGGCCTCGCGCTGGTCGACGAGGCGGTCGGGGCGGGGTTGGCGGTCCAGACGGATGCGCTGTCCGCTCTGGGCCCGCGGCGGGCCGGGCAGCTCGCCGATCTGCTGCGGGACCTGCTGGCGGGGACGGACCGGGCCTAGACGGGGCCCGACGCGACGAGGGCGCCGTCGCGGTGCTCGCGACGACGCCCTCGGGGAGAACGCTGGTCAGGCCTTGACTTCGCTCTTCGCCTCGGCCTTGGTGGCGATGTTGGAGCTGGTCGGGTCCTTCTTCTGGTGCGACTTGTCGCTGATCATCACCAGACCGTGGATGATCAGGTACAGCACGATCGGGGCCACGACGAAGAGGCCCAGCGTCTCGATGACGCTCAGGCCCGGGCCGGGGTCGTCACCGTCGTCGCGGGTGAGCGCGCTCGCAGGGGACGACATGAGCAGCATCATCAGCGTCGTACCGGCTGCCAGGGCGCCGGCGCGCAGGGCGTTCTTCTTGTCCACGGTGTCAAAATATCCAACGCCGACCGGGCCCGCGCGCCCGGGGTGCCGTAAGAGCCCCCGGCTCATGCGCCGCCGTCCCTGAGGACCTCCATCAGCGCGTGCAGCCGCGGCGAGGCCGCGAGATCCTCCAGCGTCACGGGCCGCCCCTGCGCGTCCGCGATCGGCAGCCGCCAGTTCGGATACTGGTCCCAGGTCCCCGGGAGGTTCTGCGGGCGTCGGTCCCCGACGCCGTCGGGCAGCCAGACCCCGACCATGCGGGCCGGGGTGCGCAGCAGGAAGCGGTGGACGGCCTGGATCTGGGCCTCCTCCGACGAGGTGTCGCTGCCGCCGCCGGTGCCCTCCAGCAGGCCGAGCCGGGACAGGAGGGACAGCCACTCCCCCGCGTCGGCGGCGGCCTCGGCGCGCTCCTCCTCCAGGGGGCGGGTCAGCAGCCCCAGGCTGTCGCGGAGCTCGACGTGCTCGCCGGTGAGGCGGGCGGCCGTGGAGGGCAGGTCGTGGGTGGTGGCGGTGGCCAGACAGTCGGCGCGCCAGCCGTCGGGGGGCAGGGGGTGGCCGTCGCCGTCCCAGTCGCGCTCGAACCACAGCACGGACGTGCCGAGCACACCGCGCTCGCGCAGCGTCTCGCGGACGCCGGGCTCGACGGTGCCGAGGTCCTCGCCGATCACCAGCGCCCCGGCCCGGGAGGCCTCCAGGACGAGGACGGCGAGCATGGCCTCGGCGTCGTAGCGGACGTAGGTGCCCTCGGTGGGCGGGTGGCCCTGGGGGACCCACCAGAGGCGGAACAGGCCCATGACGTGGTCGATGCGCAGTGCTCCGGCATAGCGGAACAGGGCGCGCAGCAGCTCGCGGAACGGGGCGTAGCCGGACTCTGCCAGGCGGTCGGGGCGCCAGGGCGGCAGGCCCCAGTCCTGGCCGCGGGCGTTGAAGGCGTCCGGCGGGGCGCCCACCGACATGCCGGCGGCGAAGTACTCCTGCTGCGCCCAGGCGTCGGCGCCGCCGGGGTGCACGCCGACCGCGAGGTCGTGCACGATCCCGACCGGCATCCCGGCCTCGCGCCCGGCGCGCTGCGCGGCGGTCAGCTGGGTGTCGGTGAGCCAGGCGAGCCGGGACCAGAAGTCGACGCGGTCCATGAGGCCGTTGCGGGCCCGGGCGGTCTCGGCCGAACGCGGATCGCGCAGGCCGGTCGGCCAGCGGTGCCAGTCGGAGCCGTGCACCTCGGCGAGCGCGCACCAGGTCGCGTGGTCCTCCAGCGCCTGGCCCTGTGCGGCGAGGAAGTCGCAGTAGGCGGCGCGCCGGCCCGGCCCGAGGGGGACCTCGCCGAGCAGGTCCAGCGCCTCCCGCTTGAGCTCCCACACGGCGTCCCGGTCGATCAACGCGCCCTGCCGCAGCACCGCTTCGCGCAGCCGGCCGGATCTCTCCAGCAGGACGCGCAGGCGGTCGGGGTCCTGGACGTAGGCGGCCTCGGGAACGTCCTCGATGCGCAGGTGCACGGGGTCGGGGAAGCGGCGCGAGGAGGGGCGGTAGGGGGAGGGGTCGGTGGGGGCTCCGGGTACGGCCGCGTGCAGCGGGTTGACCTGGATGAATCCGGCGCCGAGCGACCGCCCGGCCCAGCCGGCCAGTTCGGCGAGGTCGCCGAGGTCCCCCATGCCCCAGGAGCGGCGGGACAGCAGGGAGTAGAGCTGGACGAGGAGTCCGTAGGAGCGGCCGGGCGCGGCGGGCAGGCGGGGCGGCGCGACGATCAGGTGGGCGGTGGCGGTGCGGCCGTCGGGAGCGGTGGCGGTCAGCCGGTGCACGCCGGGCGGGAGGCCGTCCGCCGCGGTGCGGCGCTCGCCCTGCTCGGTGTCGATACGCAGCCGGGTCCCCTCGGGAAGCGCCGCCAGGGCGGCTGGGGGGCTGCCGCTCCAGCCGACCACGGTCGGCGGCAGCAGCCGTTCGGCCAGTTCCCCCTCGCGGGCCGCGAGCGCGGCGCGGACGGCGCCGGGCGTGCTCGCGTCCACGCCGAGGGAGGCCAGGGTCAGGGTGACCGCGGTGGCCGAGGCCGTGACCGAGCGGTCCGGGGACGGGCTGTAGGAAGTGGCGACGCCGTGCAGGACGGCGAGGCGGGACAGGTCCTCGGAAGGCGGGTCGGCCGGCCGGGGTGCGGTCATCTACATCCTCGTGAAGTCCGGGACGAAGGCCGGGGGCTCGCTGGTCAGGGGGGCGGCTTCGGCGAGCGGCGGCTCACTGGTGAGGGGCTCGGCGTCGGGCAGCGGGGGCTCGCTGGTCAGCGGCAGTTCGGTGTGGGTGCTCTCGGAACTGAAAACGCAGTAGCGCGGGTCGTCGTGACGGGTGTCGTCGAGGTCGGCGGACGGGTCCGCCACGGGTTTGGACGGGGCCGGGAGCGGAAGGAAAGTCATCGCAGCCACGGGGGCCTCCTTGTCGGGTGGGACTTCAACGGGTCATCGCAGCCCTACCCAGTCGACGCGAAGGCAGACACCCCGGACCCGACATCGTGCTTCTGCTCACATTCCACTCCCCTCCACACAGTCAAGATTCCGGCATTTCGGCTACAACGGCCACTCTCGTTGACACCCTCGCCGGACGGGTGGTGGGCTCGTTCCGCCGGTCGAACGCATCTGGAGGGGGCCCGTGGGACTGCGGCGTGGGAAGCGGACCGTGGCCCTCGCGGTCGCCGTCGTCGCCGGGAGCCTCGTCGCCCCGCCCGCCGCCATGGCGGCTCCGTCTCCCCCGGGCACGACCGCGACGCCCGCCCCCGACACCGCCGGGCCGGACCTCTCCGTCTGGCCGCGCCCGCAGTCGCTGCGCGCGAACGGCGCCCCGGTCGCGGTGCCGGACGAGGTCGCCCTGATCGCCGACGCACAGGCGGACCCTCCCCCAAGCTCTCGGCTTCGCTCGAGCAGGGGGGACCCCCATGCGATCGCTACCCTGCGCGAGCTGCTGCGACAGGCCGGGGCGCGCCGGATCACGGACACGGCCGGGCCGGGCGCCCTGGTCGTGCGGGCGCGCACGGAGCCCGTCCGCCGGGGCGACCGCCACGCCCTGCCCTCCGGGGGGTACGAGCTGTCCGTGGGCCGGGGCGGCATCTCCCTCACCGGCACCGGCGAGGACGGCCTCTTCCACGCCGCGCAGACGCTGCGGCAGCTCCTGCGCCCCGACCGCGGAATCGCGTCGGCCGTCGTCCGCGACTGGCCCGGCACCGCCGTACGCGGCATCACCGAGGGCTTCTACGGCACCGCCTGGACGCACGGGCAGCGGCTGGCGCAGCTCGACTTCATGGGGCGCACCAAGCAGAACCGCTTTCTGTACGCCCCCGGGGAGGACCTCTACCGGCAGGCCCGCTGGCGTGAGCCCTACCCGGCGCGGCAGCGGGCCCGGTTCCGGGAGCTGGCCGAGCGGGCGCGGCGCAACCACGTCTCGCTGGGCTGGGCGGTGGCCCCGGGCCAGGCGATGTGCTTCGCCTCGGACGCCGACGTGCGGGCGCTGACACGCAAGCTGGACGCGATGTGGGCGCTGGGCTTCCGGGCGTTCCAGCTCCAGTTCCAGGACGTCAGCTACAGCGAGTGGCACTGCGGGGCGGACGCCGACCGGTTCGGCTCGGGCCCCGAGGCGGCGGCGCGGGCGCAGGCCCGGGTGGCGAACGCGGTGGCCCGGCACCTGGCACGGCGGCACCCCGGCGCCGCCCGGCTGTCCCTGATGCCCACCGAGTACTACGAGGACGGCACGACCGACTACCGGCGCGCACTGGCGGGCGAGCTGGCCGCGCCCGTCGAGGTGGCCTGGACGGGCGTCGGGGTGGTGCCCCGCACCATCACGGGCGGCGAACTGGCCGACGCGCGCGAGGCGTTCGGGCATCCGCTGGTCACCATGGACAACTACCCGGTCAACGACTACGACCCCGGCCGCCTGTTCCTCGGCCCCCACCGGGGCCGTGAGCCGGCCGTCGCGACCGGTTCGGCCGCCCTGCTCGCCAACGCGATGCAGCAGCCGGAGGCCTCCCGCATCCCGCTGTTCACCTCCGCCGACTACGCCTGGAACCCGCGCGCCTACCGGCCCGGCGAGTCCTGGCGCGCCGCGATCGCCGACCTCGCGGGCGGGGACCGGCGCCGCGAGCAGGCCCTGGCCGCGCTCGCCGGCAACGACGCTTCCTCGGTCCTGGACGACGGGGAGTCGGCGTATCTGCGCCCGCTGACCGAGGCGTACTGGGCGTCCCGCACGGCCGGCGGTACCGGAACCGGCCGCGAGGCCACCCGGCGGCTGCGCGGGGCCTTCACCGTGCTGCGCGAGCTGCCCCGGCGCCTGTCGGGAACCGGCCTCGGCGCAGAGGTCGCCCCCTGGGCGCGGCAGCTGGCTTCGTACGGCGAGGCGGGCACGGCCGCGCTCGGCATGCTGGACGCGCAGCGCGCCGGGGACGCGGCGGCGGCCTGGAGCGCGTACCGCAGGCTGGGCGCGCTGCGGGCCCGGCTGGAGTCGGCGCCGGTCGAGGTCGGCACGGACGTGCTGGACCCGTTCCTGCAGCGGGCGCAGAAGGCGTACGCGGCCTGGTCGGGCATCGACCACGAGCCGCCCCGCAACCCCGGTGACGGCCGTACTCTGCGCTTCCCGCAGGCGCGGGCGCTGACCGCCGTGACGGTCCTGTCGGAGCCGGGCACCGACGGGGCCGTCGAGGTGCACGTGCCGGGGCAGGGCTGGCGGGAGGCAGGCCTCCTGGACGGATCGGGGGCGACCGAAGCGCGGCCGGCGGAACGCGCCGACGCCCTGCGGGTCACCGGCCCCGACCCGTCCCGCGTCCACCACCTCATCCCCTGGTTCGCCGAATCCCCGGCCACCTCCCTCGGTCTCCCCCGCGACCGGGCGGACGTCGAGACCGGGCGGACCGAGCGGTTGACCGCCCGGCTCGGGTCGCTGCGCCCCGCCGACGTCCGCGGCAGGCTCACCGCCGAGGCGCCCGAAGGCGTTCGCGTCCGGGTGCCGAAGGGCGAGCTGACCGTGCGGCGCGGCACGACGGTGGAGATCCCGGTCGAGGTGACCGTGGAGCGTGGCGCGCCGATGCGGTCGTACGAGGTCCGGCTGGGATTCGCGGGAGCGGACCGCACCCTCGCCGTCCGTGCCGTCCCGCCGGCCGGCGGCCCCGATCTGGCCCGCTTCGGCACCGCCCGTTCCTCGGGCGACGAGACGCCCGACTTCCCCGCGTCGGCGGCGAACGACGGCGACCCGGAGACCCGCTGGTCGTCGCCGGTGGACGACGGCGCCTGGTGGCAGGTCGAGCTGGCCCGCCCGGCGCGGCTCGGCAAGGTCGCGCTGCACTGGCAGGACGCCCACCCCTCGTCCTACCGCGTCCAGGTCTCCCCGGACGGCCGCCGCTGGCGCACCGCCGCCACGGTGCGGGACAGCGGGGGCGGCCGGGAGAGCGTCCCGATGGACGAGCGGGGCGTGCGTTTCGTGCGCGTGCAGGGCGACAAGCGGGCGACGCGGTACGGGTATTCCCTGTGGTCGGCGGAGGCGTACGCCGTCTCGGAGTGAGCCCTGTGGGGATCGGCGGCGGAATCTGCCGCCGATCACTATTCACTCAGTACATGTACTCGGTGCATAATGATCGGCATGAGCACCCGCCACATCCTGCTGGGCCTGCTCGCGACAGGTCCGAGCCATGGCTACGACCTCAAGCGGCGCCATGACGAACGCTTCCCGCAGGCCCGCCCACTGGCCTACGGGCAGGTCTACACGACCCTGCAGCGCCTGGTGCGGGACGGCCTCGCCGAGGTCGACGGCACCGGCTCGGACGGCGGCCCGGAGCGCACGGCGTACCGGACGACCGACGAGGGAAGCCGCGAACTGGCCCGGTGGGCCGGGGAGATCGCACCACCCGCGCCCTTCGTCGCGAACGAGATCTTCGCCAAGGTCGTGGTCGCGATCCTCTCGGGCGGCGACCCGGCCCTGTACCTGAGCGCCCAGCGCGCCGCGCACATGGAGCGCATGCGGGAACTCACGGCGGTCAAGGCCGCCGAGGGAGCCGATCTCGCGACCGTGCTCTCGGCGGACTACGCCCTCAACCACCTCGACGCCGACCTCCGCTGGATGAACACCACCGCGGCCCGGCTCACCACCCTGACCGCGGAGGTCGACGCAGCATGAGCAGACCCGTGCCCCTTCTCACGGCCGCCGGTCTCACCAAGGCGCACGGCCGGACCCCCGCCCTGCGCGGCGCCTCGGTCGACCTGCACGCCGGCGAGATCCTCGCCGTGACCGGCGCGAGCGGCAGCGGGAAGTCGACGCTGCTGCACTGCCTGGCCGGCATCGTCCGCCCGGACGCCGGGTCCGTCACCTACGACGGCCGGCGCCTGGAGGACCTGCCCGAGAAGCGGCTCAGCGAGCTGCGGCGCACCGAGTTCGGCGTGGTGTTCCAGTTCGGGCAGCTCATCCCCGAGCTCACGGTCCTGGACAACGCCGCCCTGCCCCTGCTGCTGGCGGGCACCGGCCGGGCGGAGGCCCGGGCCCGGGCCGGTGAGTGGCTGGAGCGGTTCGGGGTGCGGGGCCAGGAGGACCTGCGGCCGGGCGAGCTTAGCGGCGGCCAGGCGCAGCGGGCCGCACTGGCCCGGGCCCTGGTCACCGGCCCGAGGGTGGTCTTCGCCGACGAGCCGACGGGCGCGCTGGACTCCCTGGCCGGCGAGCAGGTCATGACGGCCCTCGTCCGCACAGCCCGTGAGTCGGGTACGGCCGTCCTGCTGATCACGCACGACGCCCAGGTCGCCGCGTACGCGGACCGCGAGGTCCAGCTGCGGGACGGGGCCGTGGCGGCGCTGGGGGTGACGGCATGACGTCACTGAAGGCCGATCTGCGTCTCGCCTGGGAACTGACCCGCGGTTCCGACCGCGGTGAGTGGTGGCGCGTCACCCTCACGGCGACGGGGGCGGCGCTCGCGACCGGGTTCGCCCTGGCCGCCGTCGCCCTGGCGTCCCTGCGCGGCGGCCACAACGTGCCCGTCGCCGCGGGGCTCCTGAACGAGCCGGGCACCCGGGCGGGCGTGATCACCAGCCTGATGCTCCTGCTCGTGCCCGTGCTCGGGTTCCTCGGACAGTGCGCCCGCATCGGGGCGGTGCACCGCGACCGGCGGCTGGCCGGGCTGCGGCTGGCCGGGGCGACAGCCTGGCAGGTGCGACGGATCGCCGCACTGGAGACCGGTCTGGCCTGTCTGCTGGGCTCGGCGGTCGCCACCGTCTTCTCTGTGCTGGTCCTGCTGCGCCTGTGGGACCGGCCGACCGCCCTGACCTGGGCGGGGATCACCCTGGTCGCGGTCGGCGTACCGCTGCTGGGCGCGGCAGCGGGCGCGCTGGCGCTGCGCCGGGTCGTGGCCTCGCCCCTCGGCTGGGTCCGCCGGCTCGGGCCGCGCACCGGGCGGGGGCCGGGGCTGCTGTTCCTTGCCGGGGTCGTGCTCGTCGGGGTGATGACGCTGGTCGCCGTGCTCGGCACATCCACGGCCGCCCCCAACCGGCCCTACGCCGGGCCGCCGCTGACGATGGTGGGTGTGGTGCTCGCGGTCGGCGCGGGCGCGGTGTGGCTCTCCGGAGCCGCGGCCAAGGTGACCGGACGGGTCCTCGCGGCCCGGGCCCGGTCGGCGGCGGCGCTGATCGCGGCGGAGCGGCTGCGCGACGACCCGTGGGCTGCTGCCCGTACCCACGCGGCGGTGCTGCTGGTGACGGTCGTCGGGGGCGGCTTCATGGGCGTGCGCGCGGTGCTCCTCGCCGAGGTGCGCTCCGGCAAGCAGCTCGCCGCGAGCCCGGACTACTACATCACCGGCCTGGACCTCACCGGCGTCGCCCTCGCGGTCGCCCTCGCGATCACGCTGTCGGGCCTCGCCGTCGGCACGGCCGAGTCCCTGGCCACCCGCCGCCGCGGTCTGGCCGCGCAGGTCGCCGCCGGGGTGCCGCGCGCGGTCCTCGGCCGGGCCCTGCTGCTGGAGACCGCGCTGCCGCTGGCACCGGCGGTGCTGCTCGCGGGCTTGGGCGGGACGGCCATCGCCACCTGTTACGCGCTGCTCACCGGTCACCCGTTCCCCTGGGCGGCGGCCCTGGTGCCCGTGGCCGTCTACGCCGGCTGCCTGCTCGCCGCGGCGACCTCACTGCCGCTGCTGGGCCGCTCGGTGCGGCCGGCGGAGCTGCGGTACGCGTGAGCGCCGGCACGGCCGGCCCATGACAGGCCGGCCCCGGGGGAACAGGGGGCCCCCGGGGCCGGCTCACACGTGTTCGGCAGTACGAAGGCCCGGATCCTCGTCAGGCGGAAATGCCGTCGATCCGGGCCATGGCGTCCTCCGCGCCGTACGGCTGCAAGTACGGCAGCCAGCGCGGGTCCCTATGGCCGGTCCCGATGATGCGCCAGGCCAGGCCCGACGGCGGGGCGGGCTTGTGGCGCAGCCGCCAGCCGATCTCGAAGAGGTGCCGGTCGGCCTTCACGTGGTTGCAGCGGCGGCAGGACGCCACCACGTTGTCCCAGACGTGCTTGCCCCCGCGGCTGCGCGGGATGACGTGGTCGACGCTGGTTGCGACGCCACCGCAGTACATGCACCGGCCCCCGTCGCGGGCGAACAGCGCCCGGCGGGTCAGAGGAACGGGCCCCCGATAGGGAACCCGGACGAATCGCTTGAGCCGGACCACGCTGGGTGCGGGGACTGTGACGGTCGCGCTGTGCAGATAGGCGCCGGACTCCTCGAGGCAGACGGCCTTGTTCTCGAGGACGAGGACGAGCGCGCGGCGGAGCGGTACGACACCTAGCGGCTCGTACGACGCGTTGAGGACCAGGACATGCGGCACGGATGCCTCCTTGGACGCCGGCGGCGCGTGGCTCGCGCCGGGACGATTCGTAGCCAGTCTCCCCTCATGCCTGGTGGAAGCGCCACCATGTCCCCGTAACGGGCTGGGAGTGTTTTCGACCACATCCCATTCATCCCCCGGATCACGGCCTGTTCAAGCCCAGGTGAGCACGGTCTCTCCTTCACACATTCCGCGAGAGCACACACAATGCCCCGTTAGTGTGGTGGTTCTGCCCCTTCGGTGACCCTGCCGTGACCTTGACCCCTCAACCACCGCACCGGGGCGGACCGCTGCACCTGGAGGTACCTGCCGTGTCCCTGTCCCTCGCGGACGCCGTCCTGATGGCCGCCGACCCGTCACCGTCGCCGACCCCCTCGGAGACCCAGTCCCCGAGAGTGCCTTCGCTCCAGGACGCCCAGGAGAGCGCGACGAACGCCGCCGGCTGGGTCGAGCAGAACTGGTCGACGTGGCTCGCGATCGGGCTGAGGGTCCTGCTCATCGTGGTGATAGCCGCGGTGCTGAGGGTCTTCGTACGCCGGGCGATCACCAAGCTGATCGACCGCATGAACCGGACCGTGCAGTCCGTCGACGGCAGCGCGCTCGGCGGCCTGCTCGTCAACGTCGAACGCCGGCGGCAGCGCTCGCAGGCCATCGGCTCGGTGCTGCGTTCGGTCGCGTCGTTCCTGATCATCGGCACGGCCGCGCTGATGATCCTGGGCACCTTCCAGATCAACCTCGCCCCGTTGCTGGCCTCGGCCGGTGTCGCCGGTGTCGCGATCGGCTTCGGTGCCCGCAACCTCGTCACCGACTTCCTGTCCGGCGTCTTCATGATCCTGGAGGACCAGTACGGCGTCGGCGACACGATCGACGCGGGCGTCGCCTCCGGCGAGGTGATCGAGGTCGGCCTGCGCGTGACCAAGCTGCGTGGTGACGGCGGCGAGATCTGGTACGTCCGCAACGGCGAGGTCAAGCGCATCGGCAACCTCTCGCAGGGCTGGGCCACGGCCAACGTCGACGTCACCGTCCACGCCGGCGAGGACCTGGACAAGGTGAAGGCCACCCTGGACGAGGTGGCCGAGAAGATGAGCGCCGAGGAACCCTGGAACGAACTGCTGTGGGGCCCCATCGAGGTCCTCGGCCTGGACAGCGTGCTGCTGGACTCCATGGTCGTGCGCGTCACCGCCAAGACGATGCCCGGCAAGTCGCTGACCGTGGAGCGCGAGCTGCGCTGGCGCGTCAAGCGGGCCTTCGACGCGGCGGACATCCGGATCGTCGGTGGCGCCACGGCCCCGGTGGAGGAGCAGCCGGTCGACCCGACGGCGGGCATGGCCGCGCCGTCGGTGTACGCGAACACGGGGTCCCCGCAGTCGGCGGCGGCGTCCCCGCTCACTCCCGCCGCGCCGACGAGCACCACGAAATAGCGGCACCCCACGTACGCGGAGGGCGGTGTCCGGTTCGGCCGGACACCGCCCTCTCGTATGTCCGGATGACGGCAGGCCGTCCCCTATTGACGCCCGCGGGGCGCCGGGCCTACCTTCCTCCCACCGATAGGAAACTTTCCTAACAGTGATCGAGGGAGCGGCCTCCCCATGGACTTCCCCGCCTGATCACTGAGAGGCTGAACAGCTGAAGGGCAGGTGTGGACACGCATGGCAGGAACCGCCGGCACGCCGGGCACCCCGCGCGTCCTGCGCGCCATGAACGACCGGGCCGCCCTGGACCTGCTGCTGGAGCACGGACCACTGTCCCGCACCCGGATCGGCAAGCTCACCGGCCTGTCCAAGCCGACCGCCTCCCAGCTCCTGGCCCGCCTGGAGGCGGCGGGACTCGTCCTGGCCACCGGCACCACCGAAGGCCGGCCCGGCCCGAGCGCCCAGCTCTACGAGGTCAACCCCGCGGCCGGTCACGCCGCCGGACTCGACGTCACCCCGCAGCGGATCCTCGCCGCCGTCGCCGACATCACCGGGCGCACGATCGGCCGCCACGAGCTGCCCACCCCCGGCAGGCGCACCGGCACCCCGGTCGTCCAGCAGGTCACCGACGCCCTGGACGGCGCGGTGAAGGCGGCCGGACTCGCCCGGGACGACATCCACCGCCTCGTCATCGGCACCCCCGGCGCCTTCGACCCCACCACCGGCCGGCTGCGCTACGCCTCCCACCTCCCCGGCTGGCACTCCCCCACCCTGCTGGACGAGCTCGCCGCCGCCCTGCCGATGCCGTTCGAGTACGAGAACGACGTCAACCTGGTCGCACTCGCCGAACAGCGCCTCGGGGCGGCCCGGGGCCACACGGACTTCGTGCTGCTGTGGAACGAGGAGGGCCTGGGCGCCGCCCTGGTCCTCGGCGGCCGGCTGCACCGCGGCTGGACCGGCGGCGCCGGCGAGGTCGGCTTCCTGCCGGTGCCGGGCACGCCGCTGGTCCGCCAGGTCACCAGGGCCAACAGCGGCGGCTACCAGGAGCTGGCCGGTTCCCAGGCCGTCCCGCGCCTGGCCCGCGAACTCGGCATCGAGGACGCCCCGCAGGCCCCGCACGCCGAGGCCGCCGCCGGCCTGCTGGCCAGGGCGGCACAGGCCGGCGACGACGCCCACCTGCACCTCCTCCGGACCTACGCGACCCGGCTGGCCACCGGTCTGGCCTCGCTGGTCTCGGTCCTCGACCCCGAGCTCGTCGTGCTGAGCGGCGCCGTCCTCACCTCGGGCGGCGAGCCGCTGCGCGCGCTCGTCCAGGCCGAACTGGAAGAGCTGGCCGCGTCCCGCCCGCGCCTGGTCGTGGGCGACGTCCGTGAACACCCCGTGCTGCGCGGCGCGCTGGAGAGCGCGCTCGCGACCACCCGCGACGAGGTCTTCGACACCTCTCGCTGATCATCTCCCGCTGACCCCACCCCCCCTCCCGGTAATCCCCTTCTTCCCCCGTGCCTCAGGGAGCCCTGCCATGCCCGGAATGCCCAGAAAAACGGCTTTCGCTGTCGCCGTCTCCGCCTCCCTCGCCCTCCTCGCCACGGCCTGCACCGGCCAGTCGGACGCGGGCGCGAGCGACGACGCGTCCAAGGAGACGACCCTCACCTTCTGGCACGCCTGGAGCGCGCCCTCGGAGGTGAAGGCCGTCAAGGACCTGGTCGCCGGATTCGAGAAGGCGCACCCCAACATCCACGTCGACGTCGTCGGCAACATGACGGACGACAAGATGAACCAGGCCCTGCGCACCGGCGGCGCCAAGGCCCCGGACGTCATCTCGTCGTTCACCACGAACAGCGTCGGAAAGTTCTGCTCCTCGGGTGCCCTGGTGGATCTCAACCCGTTCTTCGAGAAGTCGGGCATCGACCCGCGGCAGACCTTCCCGAAGGCGATGAACGAGTACACCCGGTTCGACGGCAACCGCTGCGCGGTCCCCCTGCTCGGCGACGCGTACGGCCTCTACTACAACAAGACGGCGTTCAAGAAGGCCGGCATCACCAGCCCGCCGAAGACCTGGTCGGAATTCGAGAAGGCCGCCGAGAAACTGACGATCCCCCAGGGCGACACCTACAAGCAGCTCGGCTTCATGCCGAACTACCACGGCTGGGAAACCACCACCGAGCACTACCTCGGCCAGTTCTCCCCGACGTACTTCGACAAGAACGGCAAGTCGAACGTCGCGAAGGACCCGGCCTTCGCCCAGGCCTTCACGGTGCAGAAGAAGCTGGTCGACGCACTCGGCGGCTACCGCAGGCTGGAGACCTACCGCTCGAAGCTCGGCGACGAATGGGGCCCCAAGCACCCGTTCCACACCGGCCAGGTCGCCATGCAGCTCGACGGCGAGTGGCGCCTGGGCATGGCCCTGGCCACCAAGCCGAAGTTCGACATCGGCGTCGCCCCGCTGCCCGTCCCCGACGACCGGGCCGACCAGTACGGCAAGGGCTACATCACGGGCACGATCGCCGGTATCGCGGCGACCAGCAAGAAGCAGAACGCCGCCTGGGAGCTGGTGAAGTACATCTCGACGGACACGGACGCGGTGGTGAATTTCTCCAACGCCATCCACAACGTGCCCTCGACGCTGGCGGCCCTGAAGTCCCCGAAGCTGAAGTACGACCCGCGCTTCAAGACGTTCCTGGAGATCGCCGCCAACCCGGACTCCACGACGGCCCCCGCGTCCGTCAACGGCGGTGTCTACCTCACCACGATCCAGCAGTTCGGCTACGACTACGAGAGCGGCAAGGCGACCGATCTGAACAAGGGTCTCCGGGAGACGGCCCGGCAGATCGACACGGACATCGCGCAGGCGAAGTAGCCATGAGCACCTCCACGTTGCGGGCGAGACAGCGCCGCTCCACCCTGCGCACCCTCGCCTTCCTCTCCCCCTGGCTGATCGGCTTCACGGTCTTCTTCGCCTATCCCCTGCTCTCCACCGTCTACTTCTCCTTCATGCACTACGACGGCTTCCAGCCGCCCGTGTGGAGCGGCACGAAGAACTGGGTGTACGTCTTCGGGCACTACCCCTTCTTCTGGCCCGCCCTGCGCAACACGCTGTGGCTGGTCGTCGTCATGGTCACGCTCCGGGTCGTCTTCGGCCTGGGCGTGGGCCTGCTCATCACCAAGGTCAAGACGGCCACGGGCGTCTTCCGCACCCTCTTCTACCTGCCGTACCTGGCCCCGCCCGTGGCGGCCACGATGGCCTTCGCGTTCCTCCTCAACCCCGGTACGGGCCCGGTCAACTCGATCCTGGAGAAGATCGGCCTGCCCACCCCGGGCTGGTTCAACGACCCCACCTGGTCGAAGCCGGCCCTGACCCTCCTGGCCCTGTGGGGCATCGGCGACCTGATGGTCATCTTCATGGCGGCCCTGCTCGACGTGCCGAAGGAGCAGTACGAGGCGGCCGAGCTGGACGGCGCGAGCCCCTGGCAGCGCTTCCGCTACGTCACGCTCCCGAACATCTCGCCGATCGTCATGTTCGCCGTCGTCACGGGCGTGATCCAGACGATGCAGTACTACACCCAGCCGCTGATCGCCGGAAAGGTCGCCTCGGGCGTGATCCAGGGCGCGGGAACACAGTTCGAGCCCGGCTACCCCGACAAGTCGACCCTCACCCTCCCCCAGCTCGTCTACAACCTGGGCTTCCAGCGCTTCGACTACGGCTCGGCCTGCGTGGTCGCCCTGGTCCTCTTCGCCCTCTCCATGGCCTTCACGGCCCTTCTGATGCGCCGCAGGGGCGGCCTGATCCAGGCAGGTGAACGATGACGCAGGTACTCGACAGACCCCTGGAGCTGAGGACACCCCCGTCACCGGCGGAACGCACGGCCCGCCGCAGGGCGCTGCTGGAGTGGATCGCGGTCCATTCCCTCGGCATCGCGGCGGCCCTCTTCTTCACGCTCCCCTTCGTCTTCGTCCTCCTCACCTCCCTCATGAGCGACAGCCAGGCACTCAGCCGCGACCTGATCCCGCACACCTGGGAGTGGGGCAACTACGCCGAGGTCTTCGACACCCCCGGCTTCCTCACCTGGTGGAAGAACACCCTGCTCTACGCGGGCCTGGGCACGGTCCTCACGGTCCTCTCCTCGATCCCCGTCGCCTACGCCCTGGCCAAGTTCCGCTTCCGGGGCCGCAACCTGGCCCTGATGCTGGTCATCTCGATGATGATGCTGCCGCCACAGGTGGTCGTCATCCCGATGTACCTGTTCTGGGCGAAACAGCTGGACCTGTCCGGCACGCTCTGGCCGCTGATCATCCCCATGGCGTTCGGCGACGCGTTCTCCATCTTCCTGCTGCGCCAGTTCCTCACCACGATCCCCGACGAATACCTGGACGCGGCGAGGGTCGACGGCTGCGGCGACCTGCGCACCCTCCTCAAAGTCGTTCTCCCGATGGCCAGACCGGGCATAGCCGCGGTGGCGCTCTTCCAGTTCTTCTACGCGTGGAACGACTACTTCGGCCCCCAGATCTACGCCTCGGAGAATCCGGGCGCCTGGACGCTCTCCTACGGCCTGGAGTCGTTCAAGGGCGCCCACCACACCGACTGGAACCTCACCATGGCCGCCACCGTGCTGGTCATGGCCCCCGTGATCCTCGTGTTCTTCTTCGCCCAGAAGGCGTTCGTCGAGGGTGTCACGCTCACCGGAGTGAAGGGCTAGACATGAAACTCACCGTGGTCGGCGGAGGCTCGACCTACACCCCCGAACTCGTGGACGGCTTCGCCCGTCTGAGGGACACCCTGCCCGTCGAGGAACTGGTCCTGATGGACCCGGCCCAGGACCGCCTCGACCTGGTCGGCGGCCTGGCGAGGCGCATCTTCACCCGCCAGGACCACGCGGCCCGCGTCACCACGACCAGCGACCTCGACGAGGCGGTGGACGGCGCGGACGCGGTCCTCCTCCAACTCCGCGTGGGTGGACAGGCGGCCCGCGAGCAGGACGAGACCTGGCCCCTGGAATGCGGCTGCGTGGGCCAGGAGACCACCGGCGCCGGCGGACTGGCCAAGGCCCTGCGCACGGTCCCGGTCGTCCTGGACATCGCGGACCGTGTCCGCCGCACCAGCCCCCACGCCTGGATCATCGACTTCACGAACCCGGTGGGCATCGTGACCCGCGCCCTGCTCCAGGCGGGCCACAAGGCGGTGGGCCTGTGCAACGTGGCGATCGGTCTGCAGCGCAAGTTCGCGGCCCTGCTGTCCACGGAACCGTCCGGGATCCACCTGGACCACGTGGGCCTGAACCACCTCACCTGGGAGACGGCCGTACGCCTCGGCGGCCCCGAGGGCGAGGACGTCCTGCCGAAACTGCTGGGCGAGCACGGCGACACGATCGCGGCGGACCTCCGCCTGCCCCGCCCCCTGCTGGACACCCTGGGCGTGGTCCCCTCCTACTACCTGCGCTACTACTACGCGCACGACGAGGTCGTCCGGGAACTGCGGACGAAGCCGTCCCGCGCGGTGGAAGTGGCGGCGATGGAACGCAGGTTGCTCGCGATGTACGCCGACCCGGCCCTGGACGAGAAACCGGAACTGCTCGCCCAGCGGGGCGGTGCCTTCTACTCCGAGGCCGCCGTGGACCTGGCGGCGGCCCTGCTGGGCGGCGGCGGCTCGCCGTACCAGGTGGTGAACACGTACAACCGGGGCACGCTCCCCTTCCTCCCCGACGACGCGGTGATCGAGGTCCAGTCGGCGGTGGGGTCCAAGGGCGCGTCCCCCCTGCCCGTACACCCCGTGAACCCGCTCCACGCGGGCCTGATGGCCCACGTGACGGCCTACGAGGACCTGGCCCTCCAGGCCGCCCTGCACGGCGGCAGGGACCGCGTCTTCCGCGCCCTCCTCTCTCACCCCCTCATCGGCCAGTACGCGTACGCCGAGACGCTCACCGACCGGCTGATCGCCCACAACCGGGAGCACCTCGCGTGGGCCTGACCGCACGAGTCCTCGCCATCGACGCGGGCAACAGCAAGACGGACGTCGCGATCGTCACGGCGGACGGCGACGTCCTCGCCACAGCACGCGGAGGCGGCTTCCGTCCCCCGGCCGTGGGCGTCGACACGGCGATGGACGCCCTCGCCGAAACGGTGACACGGGCTCTCACCACCGCCGGACTCACCTCGGTCACCCACGTCTCGGCCTGCCTCGCCAACGCCGACTTCCCCGTCGAGGAGGAGCGCCTGGCCGGGGCGCTGCGGGCGCGCGCCTGGAGCAGAACGGCGACGGTCCGCAACGACACCTTCGCGATCCTGCGGGCCGGAGTCACCGAGCCCCGGGGTGTGGCGGTCGTCTGCGGCGCCGGCATCAACTGCGTGGGCATGCGCCCCGACGGCCGCACCGCCCGCTTCCCGGCACTGGGCAGGGTCTCGGGCGACTGGGGCGGCGGCTGGGGCCTGTCCGAGGAGGCCCTCTGGCACGCGTCCCGGGCGGAGGACGGCCGCGGCGCCCCCACCGCCCTGTCCCACACCCTCCCCGCCCACTTCGGTCTGCCCTCCGTGTACGCCCTGGTGGAAGCGCTCCACCTGGGGCACATCCCGGCACTCCGGCGCCACGAACTGACCCCGGTCCTCTTCGCCACGGCCGCCGACGGAGACACCATCGCCCGGGCGGTCATCGAGCGCCAGGCCGAGGAGGTGGTCTCCATGGCCGTGGTCGCCCTGACCCGCCTGGAGCTCCTGGAGGAGCCGACACCGGTCCTCCTCGGCGGCGGCGTCCTGGCGGCCCGGCACCCCCAACTCAACAACCGCATCGAGCACTTGCTCGAGAAACGCGCCCCCAAGGCGGTCCCCCAGGTGGTGACGGCGAGCCCGGTGCTGGGGGCTGCGCTGCTGGGCCTGGACAGGGTGGGCTCGGGCGAGGGGGCGCAGAGTCGGTTGCGGAGGTACTACGGCATGTGAATCGCTGAGGCCGGACGGAGCAGGGTGCCGCTGCGCCCAGCGGCACGACTGCCCGCAGCCGAGCGGAGACGCGCCCGCACCCGCGCACGGCGAGAAGGGGCCGTGTCGGGGGGTGTCCGCCCGCAGCGGTTGGCGCGTCAACACACAGTCAGTCGGCGTGCAAGCCCATCGCGCCGTTCCGAGGACGGACACCCCCCGGCGCGGCCCCGACCCCCCACCGGCGTCACGCGAAGACGCGCACCCCCACCCAGCCGCACGGGCCGCCGCAGCCACACCCACCACCCCACGGGAACCGAACCAACCCCCCGTACGTGTTCCTGGACAAGGGGTGGCGCCTGGGGGCGGTGCGCCACGCTGCGATCCGATCAAGATCAGGGCAAGGCCGGTGCGGATGTCAGTCCCGGCAGCGATACTTGCGGCGACGGATGACCACGGGGGAGGTCACAATGACGCACACGCCGAAGAGCAGCCCACCACCACCGGGCCGGGCCCTGCCCGTCCTGCCGGCGGTCCCGGCACAGGCAGCACCCCCCGCCCGGCCCCCCGAAAACGCTCCCGCGCCCCCGACACCCCCGGCAGACCCCCGCCGCACCGCGTTCGCCGAGGGCTTCGACCGCCTGCGCTCCGCCGCCACCACCGAGCCCGGCCGCCTGCGCATCATCGGCGCCCTGCTGGCCCTCCTCGTCATCGCCTTCGGCGCCGTCACCGCCTGGCAGATGACCGACCGCGCGGCCGCCGCCGACGACGTCCTCACCCGCAGCCAGCCCCTCAGCTCGGACGCCGCCGACATCTACCGCTCCCTCGCCGACGCCAACACCGCCGCATCCAGCGGCTTCCTCGCCGGCGGCCAGGAGTCGGCCGCCACCCGCGACCGCTACGAGCGGGACATCCGCACGGCCGCCGAGAAGCTCGTCAACGCCGCCGCGAACGCCGAGCCGGACTCACCGTCCACGGAGACGATCGCCAAGCTCAACCGCCTCCTCCCGGAGTACAAGGGCCTGGTGGAGCGCGCCCGCACGTACAACCGGCAGGGCTTCCCCGTCGGCGGCGCCTACCTCCGCTACGCCAACGAGAAGATGCAGGAGCAGATGCTCCCGGCGGCGGAGGACCTGTACACGAAGGAGAACCAGCGCCTGAGCGCGGACTACGCGGCCGCCACGCCCTACCCCTGGGCGGCCATCGCCCTCGGCGTCGCCGCACTGGCCGCCCTCGCCTGGGCCCAGCACCGCAACTACCAGCGGACGAACAGAGTCCTGAACCACGGCCTGGTGGCCGCCACCGCCACGGCGACGGTCGTCCTGCTGTGGCTGGTCGTCGGCCACACCGTCGCCCGCGCGGGCCTGAACGACTCCTTCGACCACGGCGTCCGCTCCCTGAACGTGCTGCACGACGCGCGCATCGCCTCCCTCAAGGCCAGGGGCAACGAGAACCTGACCCTGGTGGCCCGGGGCGCGGAGACGAAGAAGGTCGGTGAGGAGACGTACGACGCCTACGACTACGACTTCGGCACGGACATCAAGAAACTGGCCCGGTATCTGGCGGCAGCCGAGAAGCTCGCCGACGACACCTCGGGCGAACACCCCGTCACCGCCGCCGTGGGCAACATGCAGGTGTGGAAGAAGCGCCACGCCGCGGCCCGTGAGCAGGACGAGTACGGCAACTACCAGCAGGCGCTGGACCGCGTCATCGGTACCAAGGACACGACCGGCGAGTGCTTCGACAGCGTCGACGAGAACCTGCGCACGGCACTCGCGCACGAGGAGACGGAGTTCAAGCGCGCGGCGGGCGAGGGCCGTGCCGCGCTGACGGGCATGCCGGCCGGTGTGGCCGTACTGGCGGTGCTGGGCGCCGCGGGCGCGGTCCTGGGCATCGGCCGCAGGCTCTCGGAGTACCGATGATCGGGCCAGGGGCGAAGGGAGGAACGACCGTGCGAGACACGCTCAGGGGCTGGGGCGGAGTGACCGCGATGGCAGTCGTCTGCGCCCTGGTGGCGCTGATGGCCCTCTGCCTGCCGCTCACCACGACCACGCCGTCGGCCCGCAACGCCACCGCGACCACCCGGACCGCCGAGACCAAGGCGGAAAAGAAGTGCGTGGCTCCCGAGAAGCAGACCCTCTCCCCCTCCTCCGCCGACGGCGACACCATCCGGGCGATCAAGGAGCGCAAGGGCGGGAAGCGCAAACTGATCGTCGGCGTCGACCAGAACAGCTACCGGTGGGGCTACCGCGACCCCAACAGCGGCAAGAGCGCGGAGCTGGAGGGCTTCGACATCGACTTGGTCCACCGCATCGCCGAGGACATCCTGGGCGACCCGGACGCCGTCCAGTTCAAGGCGATCCCCACCGACCAGCGCATCCCGGCGATCCAGGGCGACCGCGTGGACATGGTCGTCCGCACGATGACGATCGCCTGCGACCGCATCGGAGACGTGGCCTTCTCCGCGCCCTACTTCAAGACGGGCCAGCAGGTCCTGGCCCCGAAGTCCTCGCCCGTCAAGGGCTACGACGACACACTCGCGGGCCGCAAGGTCTGCACGGCGGCCGGCTCCACGGCGCACTCCAGGCTGGAGCGGGACAAGGAGGCCGGCGAACTGCCCGCCGACACCGACATATCCACCACCGTCCCGAACCAACTCGACTGTCTGGTCCGGCTCCAGCTCGGCGAGGTCGACGCCGTGGTCACCGACGGCGCCCTCGCGGCGAGCCAGGCGGCACAGGATCCGACGGTCGAGCTCAAGGGCGACGCCTTCACTACCGATTACTACGGCGTGGCGATGAAGAGGGACGCGGACGATCTGGTACGCCGGGTCAACCAGATCCTGGTCGACTACCGCAAGGACACCGCGAACGGCTGGCAGGCGTCCTACGACCGATGGCTGTCGGCGACTTTGCGCAAGGACGCGAAGAAGTCGGAACCGCCGGCACCGCAGTACCTCCGCACGAGCTGATGACCGGCACGCAGCCGGACCACGACCGAGAACGCCCCGACGGGCACGACCGCAGCGAGAGGTGATCGATGGGCGCCACGGGATCCACCGGGCCGGTGATGGACCGGGACGAGGTGGACCGTGCGCTGGCGCGGCTCGGCGCGGAGCACGAGGCGATCGAGACCTCGCTCCTCGCCCTGCAGGACCACGCGGGCCGCAGACTCCTGGAGGGCGCCGAGCTCACCGGAGTCACCCAGGAGCGCTGGACGTCCACGGAGGCGTCGATCACGCTGCTGTGGACCTACTTCGACGCCTACACCGACGCGCTGCGCTCCGCCCGCGACGTCCGGGCCCGCCGCCGCTGGTCCAGCCGCGAGGACCTGGTGGAGCTGACGGAGCTCCTGAACGGCGACTCGGTGACCGTCGCGGGCAGCGCCACGGCGACGGCCAACGCCCCGACGCCGCACTCCGGTCCGGCCAAGCTGAGCGAACGCCACTCGCTGCGCACCCTCGTCGACCGGATGAACGGGCTGTACGCGGCGAGCCTGGACATGGTGGTCGCCGCGGACGCGGTCTGGTCGGCGCTGCCGGCCCGGATAGACCTGCTCGCGGCCGAACTCCAGCGCACGCGTCGGCTCGCGCACTCGGTCGGCGTGCGCCCCGGCGAGCACCCGGCCGGTGACGACCTGGAGCGCATCACGCGGGTCCTGACCAGGTTGCGCGAGGAGGTGGTCTCCGACCCGCTGGCGTTCTGGCTGGCCGCGGAGGGCAGTTCGGCGCCGGGCGGCGGCAGACCGGACACGACGGTGTACGACCGCGAGGCCCGCGCCCTGGAGGACGTACGCCGTGAGATCGACGCCGTGCTGACGGTCCGCCAGGACGCCGAGAAGCGGATCGTGCGGCTGCGGGACCTCCTCAGCCGCGCGGACCGCACGCTCGCCGAGGCACGCACGGCACGCGGCGAGGTCCTCGCGAAGATCGCGGCGACGGAGGTGCCGGTGGTCAGCGGACCGCCGACCGTGCTGCAGGAGCAGCTGGCGGCGGCGGCCGAGTACCGCAGGCAGGCGCAGTGGCACCGGTTGTCCCCGCTGCTGGAGTCGCTGGAGCAGAAGGCCGAGGACGAACTGCTGCGCGCCCGCGAGTCGTTGACGGAGGTCACCGCACCGCTGGCGGTCCGCGCCGAGCTGCGCGGCCGTCTCGACGCGTACAAGGCGAAGGTCGCCCGGCACGGCTTCGCCGAGGACACGCTGCTGATGGAGCGGTACGAGAAGGCGCGCCGCATGCTGTGGAGCGCCCCCTGCGACCTGCGCGTCGCCGAACAGGCGGTGCTGCGCTTCCAGCACGCGGCAGCGGAACTGCTGGGCGGGGGCCCGCGGCTGCCGGAGCAGGGCGTGCCGGAGGACGACCGGAGGGGGCCGGGCGCATGAGCGACGAGGGGGAGTCGATGAGTCAGGCACCGCAGGAGCCGGCCGGCGCGCCGCCACGCACCTGTCAGCGTCCGGGTTGCGAGGGCACGTACGAGGACGTCGGCGGCGGTGAACTGTACTGCGACACCTGTGGTCTGGCCCCGGTCGTCGCGGGGAACGGCATGGTCGGTTCGCCTCCCACGGGCATCACCGCCGGGGGCAGGGGCGGTTCCGGCGGGTCGGCCGGCAGCGGCAGTTCCCGCTCCAGCGGCCGCAGCTCGCGGACGTCGTCCCAGTCGTCGAAGTCCCGCCGCTCGGTGTCGGGGCGTCTGTCGCGGTCCCTGTCGGGCACGTCGACGGGCCGCTCGGTGTCGGTGCGCAGCTCCGGCTCGTCGACCGGCTCGGGGTCCCGGGGCCGGCTGGGCGCCGGGCTGGTGCAGGTGCCGCCGATCCCGCGGCCCGACCCGCGCGAGATGGTCCTCGACAACCCGGAGGTACCCGAGCGGAAGCGGTTCTGCTCACGCTCCGACTGCGGCGCCCCGGTGGGGCGGGCGCGCGGCGACCGGCCGGGCCGTACGGAGGGCTTCTGCACCAAGTGCGGTCACCCGTACTCGTTCGTGCCGAAGCTGAAGGCCCTGGACGTCGTGCACGGCCAGTACGAGGTGGTCGGCTGCCTGGCGCACGGCGGGCTCGGCTGGATCTACCTGGCCGTCGACCGGGCGGTGTCCGACCGGTGGGTGGTCCTGAAGGGCCTGCTGGACACGGGCGACCAGGACGCGATGGCCGCGGCGATCTCCGAGCGGCGGTTCCTCGCGGAGATCGAGCACGCCAACATCGTGCGGATCTACAACTTCGTGGAGCATCTGGACCAGCGCACGGGCTCGCTCGACGGCTACATCGTGATGGAGTACGTCGGCGGCAAGTCGCTCAAGGAGATCGCCAACGCCCGCCGCACCCCGCAGGGCAGACGCGACCCGCTGCCGGTGGAGCAGGCCTGCGCGTACGGCATCGAGGCGCTGGAGGCGCTCGGGCACCTGCACAGCCGGAACCTGCTGTACTGCGACTTCAAGGTCGACAACGCCATCCAGACCGAGGACCAGCTCAAGCTGATCGACATGGGCGCGGTGCGCAGGATGGACGACGAGGAGTCGGCCATCTACGGCACGGTCGGCTACCAGGCGCCGGAGGTGGCCGAGGCGGGCCCGTCGGTGGCGAGCGACCTGTACACGGTCGCCCGGACCCTGGCGGTCATGACGTTCGACTTCCAGGGCTACACGAACGTCTACGCCGACTCCCTGCCCGACCCGGACCACATCGAGGTGTTCCGGCAGTACGAGTCGTTCTACCGGCTCCTGGTCCGTGCCACGGACCCCGACCCGGCCCGCCGGTTCGCCTCCGCGCAGGAGATGACCGAGCAGCTGACGGGCGTCCTGCGGGAGGTCGTCTCCCTCCAGACGGGCCGCGCCCGCCCCGCCCTGTCCACGCTGTTCGGTCCGGAACTGCGGGTCACCGACACGGAGTTGTTCCCAAGGCTGGACGGCGAGGTGTCCCGCCTGGGGGCGCGGATGCCGCAGGTCCGGGCTCGTGCCGCCCTCCCCGCCTCCTTGCCCGATCCGCAGCGGCCCGGGCCCGCGCACCGTCTGGTGAAGCCCGTCGACACCCCGGCCGCCGCCTTCGCCCTGCCTGTCCCGCGCGTCGACCCGACCGACCCCAATGCCGGTTTCCTGGCCGGTCTGATGACCTCGGCGCCGGGCGAGCTGCTCGGCGCCCTGGCGGCCGCCCCGGCCCCGTCGATCGAGACGCGGCTGCGGCAGATCCGGGCCTGGCTGGAGACAGGCGATCCGGCCGCGGCGCTGCAGGCGCTGGTCTCGCTGGAGGGTGAGCGGCCCGACGACTGGCGGGTGGTCTGGTACCGGGGCCTGGCAGCCCTGGTGACGGGCGACGACGAGGGCGCCGCCCTCGCCTTCGACGCGATCTACGACGCCTTCCCGGGTGAGATCGCGCCCAAGCTGGCGCTGGGCCTGTGCGCGGAGGTGCTGGGCCAGCTCGACAACGCCGCCGAGTACTACCGGCTGGTGTGGTCGACCGACCCGAGCTATGTGAGCGCCGCGTTCGGACTGGCCCGCGTCCAGCTGGCGACCGGGGACCGGCACGGCGCCGTACGCACGCTGGAGTCGGTCCCGGAATCCTCCATCCACTACACGGCGGCGCGGGTCGCGGCCGTCCGGGCGCGGCTGCGGCAGCGCACGCCGACCGCCGCCGACGCGGCGTTCCTGGGGGACCTGACGGCCTCCGCCGCGCAGGTCGAGGCGCTGGAGGCGTACGGTCTGGATCCGGCGCGACGGGAGCAGTTGTCGGCCGAAGTCCTCGGTTGCGCGCTGGACTGGGTACTCTCCGGGGGCCAGGGTTCCGCCCCTCCCGCCGCCGGGGGACGGACGCTGCTCGGCAGCGGCCTGGACGAGCGGGGCCTGCGTTTCGGTCTGGAACGCTCGTACCGCACGCTGGCCCGGCTGGCGCGGGGCGGCGAGGAGAGGATCGACCTGGTGGAACGTGCCAATCGTTACCGCCCCCGGACGTGGGTGTAGTTGATGTCGCAGATGCCCCAGTTGTCCGCCTGCCCGAGTTGCGAGGAACCCCTCGAGTCGGGTGACCGTTTCTGCGGCGCGTGCGGATACGACCTGTCCGCCGTGCCCGAACGGCCGCAGGACAACCCGACCATCACCATGAACGGCTCGGTGCCCGCCCAGGGCGCCCCGGCCGGTGAGTATCCCGAGCCGCCGTCGGCGCCCCCCGCCGGCACGGCCTGGCCCGCGCCCGGGCCGGACGGCACGGGTGCCCCGGATGCGGTGCACCTGCCGACGGACCTGCCGGGCACGGACTCGGGCGGCTCCGCCCTGCCGCCGGAAACACCCCCGCCGCCGAGCGCCCCGCCCACCGCGGGCGTGCGGTTCGACCGGCCGCGGCAACCCGACGGGTCTGCCGCGTCGCCGGAGATCTACCAGACACAGCCCGACGAGTACCTCCTCCAGGCACCGGACCCACGGGCGTCCGCCGAGCCGGCGGTCCAGGCCGCGGGCACCGGCGGCAAGGTCTGCGTCGCCTGCCGGGCCGGCCGCGTGGACGACGACGGCTACTGCGAGAACTGCGGCCACGCCCAGCCGCGCGAACGGGACCACATGGAGCAGGAGTCCGGCCCCCTGGCCGCGGTCAGCGACCGCGGCCTGCGCCACCACCGCAACGAGGACGCGTTCGCCATCGGCACCACCACGCTGCCCGACGGCTCCCCCGCCTCCGTCGCGATCGTCTGCGACGGCGTCTCCTCCGCGACCCGCCCCGACGACGCCTCCGCGGCGGCGTCCAAGGCGGCGGGCGAGACACTGCTGGCGGCCCTGCCACGTGGCACGCACCCGCAGCAGGCGATGCACGACGCGATCCTCGCCGCCTCGCGCGCCGTCAACTCGCTCGCCGCGGAGCCCGCCACGGCTCTCGAGCAGGCCCCTCACCAGAACGCCCCCGCCTGCACCATCGTCGGCGCCGTGGTGACGTCCGGCCTGCTGATCGTCGGCTGGGTAGGCGACAGCCGCGCCTACTGGGTCCCGGTCGACCGCGGCGCTCCCCCCGCCCGGCTCACCGAGGACGACTCCTGGGCCGCGCAGATGGTCGCCGCGGGCCTGATGAACGAGGCCGAGGCCTACGCCGACGATCGCGCCCACGCGATCACCGGCTGGCTCGGCGCGGACGCCTACGAGCTGGAACCGCACACCGCCGCGTTCAAGCCGGACCGGCCCGGCGTGGTGGTGGTCTGCACGGACGGCCTGTGGAACTACGCGGAGGCGGCCGAGGAGATGGCCCGGATCGTCCCGCCCGACGCGGCCACGCATCCGCTGCACAGCGCCCGGGTGCTGCTCGGCCACGCCCTGGACGGCGGGGGCCACGACAACGTAACAGTGGCGCTCGTGCCGTTCCCGGCCGTGCCCCAGGGGGCAGGATCGGCCTGAGGCCACGTACGGGGACGCCTCGGCGGACCGGAGGGGACCGGTCCGCCTACCGTCATCACCCCGCAGCGGCGGGGGCTTTGAAGGGGGATCGAAGCAGGCATGGCCAACTTCTCGAAATCGAACGTGCCCCAGTTCTCGGTGGACGTCTACCAGAACGAGTACCTGCCGGAGGGCACCGGCGAGGTCAACGCCATCGTCACGGTGACGGCGACCGGCGGCGGCACGATCGGCAGCGCGGTCGCGGCGCCCCACCTCTACTCGCCCGGCCAGGGCCCGTCCGCCGCCGTGGCGATCATGGTCGACTGCTCGGGTTCGATGGACTACCCGCCGACCAAGATGCGCAACGCCCGCGACGCCACGGCCGCCGCGATCGACACCCTGCGCGACGGCGTGCACTTCGCGGTGATCGGCGGGACGCACCTGGCGAAGGAGGTCTACCCGGGCGGCGGGCGCGTCGCGGTCGCCGACGCCACCACGCGCGAGCAGGCCAAGCAGGCACTGCGCTCGCTCAGCGCGGGCGGCGGCACGGCCATCGGCACCTGGCTGAAACTGGCCGACCGCCTGCTGTCCTCCGCGGACGTCGCGATCCGGCACGGCATCCTGCTCACCGACGGCCGCAACGAGCACGAGTCGCCGCAGGACCTGAAGGCCGCGCTCGACGCGTGCGCCGGACGCTTCACCTGTGACGCGCGCGGCGTGGGCACCGACTGGGAAGTGAAAGAAGTCACAGGGATCGCCTCCGCCCTGCTCGGCACCGCCGACATCGTCGCCGATCCGGCCGCGCTCGCCGCGGACTTCACGAAGATGATGGAGACGGCGATGGGCAAGGAGGTCGCGGACGTCTCCCTGCGGCTGTGGACCCCCGTCAACACGACCGTGAGGTTCGTCAAGCAGGTCGCACCGACGGTCGAGGACCTGACCGGCCGGCGCACCGAGGCGGGCCCGCGCGCCGGCGACTACCCCCTCGGTTCCTGGGGAGACGAGTCGCGTGACTACCACGTCTGCATCGAGGTCCCGGTCGCGAACATCGGGCAGGAGATGCTGGCGGGCCGGATCTCGCTGGTCATTCCGCAGTCCGACGGCAGCGTCCAGAACCTCGGCGCGCAGGGTCTCGTGCGGGCCGTGTGGACGGACGACATGGTCGCCTCGACGTCGATCAACCCTCAGGTCGCCCACTACACCGGGCAGGCCGAACTGGCACAAGTCATCCAACAAGGACTGGATCTTCGCAAGTCCGGAGATATGGATGGCGCAACGGCCAAACTGGGCCGGGCCGTTCAGCTCGCGAGTGCCTCCGGGAACGCCGATACTGCGAAACTGCTTGCGAAGGTGGTGGACGTGGTCGACGCCGCGACCGGTACTGTGCGACTGAAGGCGAAGGTCGCGGAGGCTGACGAGATGACGCTCGAAACCCGTTCCACCAAGACCGTTCGCGTCAAGAAGTGACCTAGAAGAGATCGAAGGAGGGACGCGCCGACATGCCGACCTGCCCGAACGGACACCAGTCGGGTTCCGACGACTGGTGCGAGGTCTGCGGTCACCGCATGGCGGGTGCCGTGCCTCCGCCTCCTCCCCCGCCGCCCCCGCCCGGCGGCTACGGCTTCCCGCCCCCCGCCGGCCAGGGCGGCTCGCAGGGCCCCGGCGGCCAGCCCGGTGGACGTCCGCCGCACCTGTCCGCCGTACCGCACGCCGAGCCGGAGCTCTGCCCGCAGTGCCGTACGCCGCGTGAGGGCGGCGCCCCGTTCTGCGAGGAGTGCCGGTGGAACTTCCTGACGAACACGGCGACGTCGTACACCCCCGCGGCCCCTCCGCCCGGTCCGGGTGTGCGTTTCCAGCCACCGGGCCAGCAGGGCGGCCCGCCCCCCGGCCCGTCGTACGGCGGCGGTGACTCCTACGAGTACCAGGGCTCCCGCCCGTCGCAGATCAACCGCCCGGCCGAGCCGATCCCGCCGTTCGGCGGCGACCCGTCCGGCCGCCCCGGCCCGGGCGGCCCCGGTGGCCCCGGTGGCCCCGGTGGCCCTCAGCAGGGCGGTGGCTACGGCTTCCCGCAGCCCGGCGGTGCCCCGACCTCGCCCGGCCCCGGCGGTTCCGGCGGCCCGGGTGGTCCCGGCGGCTTCGGCGGCCCTCCCGGCCCGGGTGGTCCCGGTGGTCCCGGCGGCTTCGGCGGCCCGGGTGGCCCCGGCGGCTTCGGTGCCGACCCCTCGCGGCCGGTTCCGCCCCCGCCCGGACCCGGCGGTCCTGGTGGTCCCGGCGGTGCTCCGCAGGCGTTCCACCAGTCCGGCCCGCCGGCCCCGCCCGGGTTCCCGCAGGAGACCCAGCGGCCCCCGCAGCAGGGCGGTCCGTCCTTCGGTGGCGGTGACGACGACTGGGTGATCTCCCCGCCGACGTCCGGCCCGGGCGGCCAGGGCGGCCCCGGCCAGGGCGGCTACGGCTACCCGCAGCCCGGCGCGACCCAGGCCCCGCCCGGCCCCGGCGGTTTCCCACAGCAGCCCCAGGCGCCGCAGGGACCCGCGACGTGGACCGCGACCATCGGCCCGGACCGCGACTACTTCATGGCGATGATGCAGCGCTCCGGCCCCGAGGCCGCGGGCCTGAACCTGCCCGCGTACTCGCCCGAGCAGCAGCGCACGCTCACCGGCAACCAGCTCACGATCGGCCGCCGCCGGCACTCCACCGGTGACACCCCCGACATCGACCTGTCGACGCCGCCGGAGGACCCGGGCGTCTCGCACCAGCACGCGGTGCTGGTCCAGCAGCCGGACGGCAGCTGGGCGGTCGTCGACCAGAACTCGACGAACGGCACGACGGTCAACGGCTCGGATGAACCGATCCAGCCGTTCGTCCCCGTTCCTCTCCAGGACGGCGACCGGGTGCACGTGGGCGCCTGGACGACGATCACGATCCGCCGCGGCTGAGACCGTTCACTGAGATCGTTCACGACGGGAGGGGCCAGGCGTACGGCCCCTCCGGGTCGTCCAGCCAGGCCCATTCCCGGTCCTCGCCGACCGTGATGCCGTAGCGCTCGCGCTGCGGCCTGCCCTCCTGCTCCCACAGCGCGTGGGCCTCCTGCGGGTCCAGGCTGCCCCGGGTCAGCGCCAGCAGGAACCGGAACAGGTCGTCCTCCCGCGCCCGGTGCGGCACCCCGCCCAGCTGGACCGGATCGCCCCCGGGCCGGCCGGCGCCGCGCAGCGGCACGAAGTAGGCGGGCGTGTGCAGGAAACGCCCCTCGGCATGCCCCACGCCGGTCACCGTGAGCACGATCAGGCCGGTGGCGAGCGGCATGAGGATCCGGCCGCCGGGACGGCTCTGGGTCACCCAGGCGCGCGGGACGCCGCCCAGGGCGCAGGTGGCGATGATCCGGTCGAACGGGGCGCGCTCGGGCACGCCCCGGGCACCGTCGCCGGTGACGACCGCCGGGTGATACCCGGCCGCGTCCAGGTGCCGGCGGGCCGACTCGGTGATCTCCGGGTCGAGGTCGACGGTGGTGACCTGGTCGTCGCCCAGCCGATGGGACAGCAGCGCCGCGTTGTAGCCGGTGCCGGCACCGATCTCCAGGACCGTGTGACCGTCCTCGACGCGCAGCGCGGCCAGCATGTCCGCCATCAGGGACGGCTGGCTGCTGGAGGACAGCAGCTCGCCGTCGCGCAGCCGGGTGGCCAGTGGAGTGTCCTCGTAGGCGCCGCGCAGCCATCGCTCCCGCGCCGCGGGGTCGGCGCTCTCGCGCCAGCGGCGTTCATAGCCGCCGGCGACACCCACGTAGTAATACGGCACGAAGAGGTGCCGCGGGACCGCCGCGAAGGCCTCCCGCCAGCCCGGGTCGGCGGCCCAGGCCCCGCTCGCCTCGATCCGCCGCACCAGCGCCGCCCGCGCGTCGGCGGCGAGAGAGTCGATGTCCCTGCCGGGTGCGTGCCCGCCCATGTCTCCACAGTAGGGGCAGGGTCCGGCCGCAGGGGCGGGGTCCTAGGTCTTGAGTCCTATGCCGGGGCGTCTGAGACCATGGATCGCGTGAATGAGATTCGGCGCGGCACGCTTCAGGAGCAGACCTTCTACGAGCAGGTCGGCGGGGAGGAGACCTTCCGTCGGCTCGTCCACCGTTTCTACGAGGGAGTCGCCGAGGACCCGCTGCTGCGGCCGATGTACCCCGAGGAGGATCTGGGCCCGGCCGAGGAGCGCCTCGTGCTGTTCCTCATCCAGTACTGGGGCGGCCCCACGACGTACAGCGAGAACCGCGGCCACCCCCGGCTGCGAATGCGGCACGCCCCCTTCGCGGTGGACCGTGCGGCGCACGACGCGTGGCTGAAGCACATGCGGGTGGCCGTCGAGGAACTCGGCCTGTCCGAGGAGCACGAGCACACGTTGTGGAACTACCTGACGTACGCGGCGGCCTCGATGGTCAACACCGCGGGCTGACGCCTGCGGGGCACTGCCGGGCGGCGCTGCTCAGCGGACGCTGACGTCCAGTGCCCCGAGCCCGGCCCGTCGTACGGCGACGGACCCGTACGGCGTGCGCAGCCTGAGCCACGCGCCCGACGAGAACAGCCCCAGGGGCACACCGGGGCGCAGGAAGCCGAGGGACTGCGCCGCGTGCACGGCCCGGACGGGCAGCCGGGTGTCCCCGACCGTCCGGGACCAGACGTCCCGGCCGATCCGGTCCAGCTCGTCCCGCGTCCGCCCCTCGGGGGGCAACTCCTGTGTACGCGAGCGGAACTCGGCGATCACCGCGGCCACGAGCTCGCGCAGCGCCTCCGGCGCCGGCAGCCCCGGCTCGGCCCGCCAGTCGCCTCGGGGCGGCAGCACACCCGCCCACGGCGGCCCGGTCACGGCGCCCGGCACGACGGCCGTGCCGGCCTTCTCGTCGACCGACTCCAGGAACTCACCGGCGGACACGGTCACGTCCAGCGTGACCTCAAGGCCCTTCTCGTACGGCTTCGCCAGCCGCACCGCCCGCACGGCGAGCACCTCGAAGGACGGCGGCCGCCCGAAGACGGCCAGTGCGGTGCCCGCGGCCTGCAGACGCACCGCCGCCCCACGGTCGTAGTGGAGCAGCCGGGAGAGGAAGGCGGCGAGATCCGCCGCCTCCCCCTCGTCGGCGAGGTGGAGCACCGTCATGCGGCGACGGCCTCCTCCTCGGCGTCATCCATGTACTCGCGGAGGAACTCCCGCTCCTCCGCGGTGATCCGGCGCGGGCGCTGCGCCTCGAAGTCGAACGGCACGATCACCGTCGAGGCCCGCACATAGACCTGGTCGCCGTCCTTCACCTCGTAGGTGAGGGTGAAGGACGCGGCCCTTATCTCGGTGACCCACAGCTCGATGTCCACCGGGTGGTGCCGGTGCACGAGCTGCCGCTTGTAGTCGATCTCATGGCGTGCCACCACGGACCCCTGCTTGAAGTCCTTCTCCGGGCGGAACAGGAAGTCGATACGGGCTTCCTCCAGGTAGCGGAGGAACACCACGTTGTTGACGTGGCCGTACGCGTCCATGTCCGCCCAGCGCAGCGGGCAGCGGTAGATGTGCCGCAAGATCGATCAGCCCCGGGTCAGCTTCTTGTAGGTGGCGCGGTGCGGACGGGCGGCGTCCGGACCGAGCCGCTCGATCTTGTTCTTCTCGTACGACTCGAAGTTGCCCTCGAACCAGAACCACTTGGACTCGCCCTCGTAGGCGAGGATGTGCGTGGCCACCCGGTCCAGGAACCACCGGTCGTGGGAGACGACCACGGCCGCACCCGGGAACTCCAGCAGCGCGTTCTCCAGGCTGGAGAGGGTCTCGACGTCGAGGTCGTTGGTCGGCTCGTCGAGGAGCAGCAGGTTGCCGCCCTGCTTGAGGGTGAGCGCGAGGTTCAGCCGGTTGCGCTCACCGCCGGAGAGCACGCCGGCCGGCTTCTGCTGGTCCGGCCCCTTGAACCCGAAGGCGGAGACGTAGGCGCGGGACGGCATCTCGACCTGTCCGACGTTGATGTAGTCCAGCTCGTCGGAGACGACGGCCCACAGCGACTTCTTGGGGTCGATGTTCTCGCGGCTCTGGTCGACGTAGGAGATCTTGACGGTGTCGCCGACCTTGATGGCGCCGGAGTCCGGCTCCTCGATGCCCTGGATCATCTTGAACAGGGTGGTCTTGCCGGCACCGTTCGGGCCGATGATCCCGACGATCCCGTTCCGCGGCAGCGTGAAGCTGAGGTCGTCGATGAGCAGCTTGTCGCCGAAGCCCTTGCTGAGGTTGCTGACCTCGACGACGACGTTGCCCAGGCGCGGGCCCGGCGGGATCTGGATCTCCTCGAAGTCCAGCTTCCGCATCTTGTCGGCCTCGGCGGCCATCTCCTCGTAGCGAGCCAGACGCGCCTTGGACTTGGCCTGCCGCCCCTTGGCGTTGGACCGCACCCACTCGAGCTCTTCCTTGAGCCGCTTCTGCCGCTTGGCGTCCTTCTGGCCCTCGACCTTGAGGCGGGCGGCCTTGGTCTCCAGGTACTTCGAGTAGTTGCCCTCGTAGGGGTAGAGGCGACCGCGGTCGACCTCGCAGATCCACTGGGCGACGTTGTCGAGGAAGTACCGGTCGTGGGTGACCGCGACGACGGTGCCCGGGTACTTGGCGAGGTGCTGCTCCAGCCAGTTCACCGACTCGGCGTCGAGGTGGTTGGTGGGCTCGTCGAGCAGCAGCAGGTCGGGCTGCTCCAGCAGCAGCTTGCACAGCGCGACGCGGCGGCGCTCACCACCGGACAGGTTGGTGACGGGCCAGTCGCCGGGCGGGCAGCCCAGGGCGTCCATGGCCTGCTCCAGCTGGGCGTCGAGGTCCCACGCGTTGGCGTGGTCGAGGTCCTCCTGGAGCTTGCCCATCTCGTTCATGAGCTCGTCGGTGTAGTCGGTCGCCATCTGCTCGGCGATCTCGTTGAACCGGTCGAGCTTGCCCTTGATCCCGGCGACACCCTCCTGGACGTTCTCCAGGACGGTCTTGTCCTCGGTCAGCGGGGGCTCCTGGAGCAGGATGCCGACCGTGTAACCGGGCGTGAGGAAGGCGTCACCGTTGGACGGCTGCTCGATGCCGGCCATGATCTTCAGGATCGTCGACTTGCCGGCGCCGTTCGGGCCGACGACGCCGATCTTCGCTCCCGGGAGGAAGCTCGTCGTCACGTCGTCGAGGATCACCTTGTCGCCGTGCGCTTTGCGCGCCTTGCGCATGGTGTAAATGAACTCAGCCAAGAGAAACCGTCCGGCAGCTTGAAACTGGCAGTGGGCAGATACACCCCATCTTGCCGTACCGCCACCCCTGGGTGGAAACGCGTCTGAAGCAAGGGCTGTGACCTGCGGTTTCACCGGGAGCGGCCGGGCCTCTCGGTCACTGCCGGGCGCCAGGGGCCGCCGCGGCCCTCACCACGCGCGCCCGGCACCTGATCGTGATGCACTGGAACATATGGGAGGTGTGCCATGTCAGGTCGCGCTGGTAAGACCCGCAACATCTTTCTCGTCTGGCTGGTCTGGCCGCTGATCACACTGGGGATCTACCACCTGGTCTGGTATTACAAAATCAATCGCGAGGCCCAGGACTTCGATGATCGGATCGAGGCCAATCCGGCCGTGTCGGTGGTCGCTCTCGCTCTCGGCTGGGTGCTGATCGTGCCCCCCTTCATCTCGGTCTACAACACCGGTGTGCGCATAGCCAGGATGCAGCGGTCCGCCGGGCTGGAGCAGGAGTGCAACCCGTGGATCGGCGTCATCCTCTTCATCGTGGCCGGCCTGTATCCGCTCTACTACCAGCACGAGTTGAACCAGATCTGGGCTCACTACCAGACCCCGGCGGAGGGCGAGCAGGTACCTCTCGCGGCCTGACGTGCACCGCGCGCCCGGGCTCTGGCGCGGCGACGGCGGTCAGGGCCCGTCCGGGGCGGCGTTCGCCCGTGTCACTCCCCCGCCGTCGACTCCCTGCGTCGCAGCACGACCAGCGTCGCCCCGCCGATCAGGACGAAGCCGATGGCCACGCCCGCTATCAGGGGTGTGATGGCCGAGCCGCCCGTCTCGGCGAGGTTGGTGTCCGCGGCCGCGCCGCCCACCGTCGCCGGGACCGGCTCGCTCAGGGTCTGGGTGGTCGTGCCGGTGTCGCTGCCACGCGTCTGGCAGTCCAGCATGCCGGTGAAGCGCTTCTCGAGACCGCCGGGGCCGTGGATGGTGAAGTCGTAGGCCTGGTCCTCCTGGAGCGGGACCGTCACCGTACGGGACTCGCCGGCGGCGATGGTGTGCTGCAGCCCGGCCAGTTCGAAGGTGAACGGCTCGTCACCCTTGTTGGACGCGATGATGTCGACGCCGCCCTCGGCGCAGTTCTTCGCCGCCGACAGCGCCGGGGCCGGGCCCTGCTTCGCCCACGTCGCCCCGGCCGTCGCGGACACCGTCGACTCGCTGGAACCGGCCAGGATCTGCGTCTGGCTGCGACTCTCGGAGGCGAAGGCCCGGCCGACGGGCACGGTGGTCGAGGCCTGCACGGTCAGTTCCGACGTGCCCGCCGCCGCGTCCTCGGGCACATCGAAGTACACCTGCCCGCCGTCGGACGTGGAGGTGACGGCCTTGCCCTGCTTGTCGACGACCCGCACCCCGCTCGTGGCGGCGTCGGCGGGCGGGGTGACCGTCGCGCTGCCGGCGTTGGTGCGCACCGTCACCGGTCCGAGCAGCTCGCCCGGCCGGCCGGAGACCGCGGACGGCTCGAGGGTGAGCGAGGCACGGGGCTCGGGCAGGTTGCGGGCCTTCTTGTGCAGGTAGTCCGCGAGCTGCTCGGCCTGCGGGTCGAGGGCGTCGACGGCCACGTCGTCCGAGTACCGCCAGATCGCGACCTGCGTGCCGGCCGCCGCGTCCTGTTCGGTCAGCGCGCCCCGCACGCCCGCCTTGCGTGCCAGCGTCGCGAGGTCGTTCACCTGCGGGTAGGAGTTCTGCAGGATCCAACGGATCTTGCCGGCGTCCTTGTTGGCCCCCAGGGACGTGCCGCTCCAGGGCGTCTCGTGGTACTTGGCGTCCCGCTGCGTGGGGTTGTGGAGATCGACGCAGTACGTCTGCAGCATGCCGCCGCCGTCGACGGACATCTCGAACAGGCCCGCCGAGATCTCCTGGTCACCGGTGCCGGCGTGTATCACCGCCGCGCCGAACGTCTTGAGGCCGCCTATCGTCGCGGCCGCCCCGCCCTGGCTCTGTGTCGTATCGTCGGCGGCCGCCCGGCCGGCACCGGCCAGCCCGCCCGCGGCGACGAGTCCGGACACCACCGTCGCGGTGGCGAGGCGGGCCGCGCCTCGCCTGCGGACGAACAGCTCAGAGAACGAAGCAAACACCAAATTCCCCTTCGAGCAGGACCAGTTGACGTGGGGGGACGGTCCCACCTGCAGAATCAGAAGCCTCACCGGACACAAAAGTCCCGAGAGCCATGTCCGGCATCCTAGGGACGCGGGAGACTCCGCCCGCCGGTCAGACGGTCGGACGAGTGATCCGACTCGGAATCGTTATCGCCAACATCCCCGGCGAGCAGGGCTTATCGACAAATCGCCCCTGGTCGTTCGGTGCGCACTCGCCGATAAGCCGCAGTTCGGGCAGGCCACGGTCCCGCCGCTTGACGTCACGTCAAAACAGCTGTGACCGAGCCTGATTGTGCGCGAGCGGCCGCCCCTTGCTCCGAACCATCCGGCGCCGTCTCCCAGTTGGGCTCGGGCTGCGCCTGCGAGGGTGCGGCGGCCTCGGTCTTGCCCGCGCGCCTGAAGGCCGCGGTGCCCCACGCCAGATCATGACCGATCGCCACCGCGTCGATGTCCGCCGACGTCCAGCTCTGCCCCTCGCGCACGTCGGTCCGCACCTTCAGCCTGCCCTGCACGATCACGGGCTCACCGACCGTCAACGACGCCGCCGTGTTCGTGGCCAGCTGGCGGTTGGCCCACACCGTGAAGAAGTTGGTGTGCCCGTCGGTCCACGTGTTCTTCTCGCGGTCCCAGTAGCGAGCGGTCACCGCCAGCCGGAACCTCGCCGACGGGCCGGACGCCATCTCCCGGTACACCGGCTGCGTCGCAACCCTGCCCACCGCGCAGACCATCGTCTCGTTCATCGCGAACCCTCCCTCGCCCGGATTACGGCTACGCACCGGGCCGACACGCGTACGGGCCCGTCCCGTACGGCTGCGTCTGCCAGACTGCCGCCGCCGGGCCGGGCCCGCTGAGCGCTGTGGACCACCGCCGGCCTGTGGACAACGCCGCCACCCGCAGGGGTGACGGCGGGTGGCTGCCGGGGGAGCGAAGGCAACGCATGGGGTGACGGCGGGTGGGTGCCGGAGGAGCGAAGGCAACGCATGGGGTGACGGCGGGTGGGTGCCGGAGGAGCGAAGGCAACGCATGCGGCCCGTCACAGCCGACTCCTCCCCTCGCCCCCCGGAGCCTTACCGGCCCACCAGGAACGTCACCGCCCCGCTCCCACCACCCTCGCGTACTGCTCCCTGACCTCCCGGTAGCGCAGCAGCTCCGCCGCGACCGGGTCCAGCACCCGGGCCCTGCCGCATCCGGACGCCGCCTCCCGCAATCGGCGTTCCGCCTCCAGGCCGTAGCGCCGGGCCGGGCCGCGGGCCGCCATCCGGCAGCTCCACTCGATGAGCGGACCGCCGACGATGCCGATCACCATGAGCAGCACCGGCACCCCCAGGTTGGGTGACACGACCCCGATGATCTGGCCCAGCAGCCACAACCCGCCCAGGAACTGCAGGATCGTCATGGACGCCTGGATGAGTACGGCCACCGGCCACCACCCGGGCCGTGGCGGCCGCCCCGTCGGCACACCCGCACGCACGGTCAGCTCGTCCAATGCCTCCGGCAGCCCCTGCGAACCTCGCACGGCCGCCTCGCGCACCGCCTGCGCCCAGGGCGCGGGCAGCCCGGCCGACGCCCGGTCGGCCACCGTCCGCACCGCCTGCTCGACCCGCTGGCGGGCGGTCGCCTCCTCGTCGGCCTGCGTGCGCCCGGGGAGCCGTCCCGTGGTGGGCTCGCCGTGGTCCTGGTACCAGCGCCACAGCCGCAGCCAGGGCGTCCCGCAGGCCCGGTTGGCGTTGCGCAGCCACGCCCGCTCGGCCGCCTCGCCCGCCGCCGTGGCGCCGACCGCGTCCGCGAGCCGGTCGGAGAACTCCTCCCGGGCCTGTTCGCTGAGCCCGGTCCGCCGCTGGGTGGCGTAGACGGGCCACAACCGGGCAGCGGCGATGTCCACATCGGCCGAGATACGACGGTTCGGCGCCCCGCGCTCCGAGACGAACTGCCCGAGGGCCTCACGCAGTTCGCCCACGCCGTCCCCGGTGAGTGCGGACAGCGCGAGCACGGTCGTGCCCGGTTCGCCGTACTCCCCGAGGGCGATGCCGTCCTCGTCGAGGAGCCGCCGCAGATCGTCGAGGACCTGTTCGGCGGCTTCCCCGGGCAGCCGGTCGATCTGGTTCAGGACGACGAACATGACCTCGGCGTGGGCCGCCATGGGCCGCAGATAACGCTCGTGGAGGACGGCGTCGGCGTACTTCTCCGGGTCGACGACCCAGATGACCGCGTCGACGAGCGCCAGGATGCGGTCCACGTGCTGACGGTGCTGCACGGCGGCGGAGTCGTGGTCGGGCAGGTCGATCAGGACGAGTCCGCGCAGCGGCGACTCGCCGTCCCCGGACGGCAGCGGGCGGCGGCGCAGCCGGGGCGGGATGCCGAGCCGTTCGATGAGTCCGGCCGCCCCGTCGCTCCAACTGCACGCGATGGGCGCCGCGGTGGTGGGACGGCGTACGCCCGTCTCCGAGATGGTCACCCCCGCGAGCGCGTTGAAGAGCTGCGACTTGCCGCTTCCGGTGGCGCCCGCGATGGCGACGACGGTGTGCTGCCCGGAGAGCCTGCGCCGCGCGGACGCCTCGTCGAGCACCCGGCCGGCCTGCGACAGCGTCCGGCTGTCGAGCCGGGTACGGGAGAGCCCCACCAGTTGGCGCAGCGCCTCCAGCCGGGAGCGCAGCGACCCCTCGTACACCAGTGGGGTCACCGTCGGCGGGACGGCGGAGCGGCTGTCCGTCATGGGGAACCGGCCTCCTTCGGCTGTCTCGTTGACTCGGCGCGCGATGAGCCCGTCGTCCCAGGTCTCGGTGGAGTCGGTGTGCGCCGCGCGTTCACCGTCCGGGGCACTCCGGCCGGCGGTGCCTGCCGTCCTGCGGGCGTCGTCGTCCGGCTGATCGGCGTGCTCGGTGGGGTCCTGGTCGGTGATGGCGGTCACCGGTCACCTCTCCTTCTGCAGTACGGACAGCGCGGCGATGAGTTCGGCCTGTGGCTCGGGGTGGACGTCCAGCGCGTCGAGGGGGGCGAGACGGCGCTCGCGTTCGGCGTGCAGGACGCGGTCCACGTGCTCGGTGAGCAGCCGCCCGGCCCGGTCGCGCAGCCGCAGCGCGCCATGGGCGCCGATCCGCTCGGCGAGCCCTTCCCCGGCCATCCGGCCCCGGCGGCCGCCCAGCAGGGAGGTGGCGACCAGGGCGGCGACCAGTTCGGGGTCGGGCGCGAGGGTGCGGTCGAGTTCGCGTACCTCGTCCTCGGCGTGCTCCTCCAGCTCCCGCCGCCATCGCCGTACGGCCAGCCCGATGCGCTGTTCGGCGCTGTCCGCCCCCGAGTCGCGTGCGGCGAGCTCCGGGGCGGCGGACGCCGGTTCGCGCCGCCAGGCGTCGTCGATGCGCTCGTCGGCGGCGGTGACGGCGCACAGCAGCAGGGCGCTGAGACTCTCCACGAGCGCGTCGAGGAGTTCACCGGCGGTGCAGTCCAGGGGGAAGGCGCGCCATCGCTTGAGTGCGTCCCCGGCGAGGACCGCCCCGCCGTGCAACCGGCCCCGCACGCGCGTGTGCTCGCTGTCGTACGCCCCCTCGACGGCGGAGGTGAGCCGCAGTGCGGCGGCGTACTGCGCGGCGGCGGCACCGGCCAGCTCGGGCATCCGGGACTTGAGGGAGTCGAGGACGCCGTACGCCGTGCGGGCGAGGACCTGCTGCCGGGCCGCGGGATCCTGGGCCTGGTGGATCAGCCAGCCGCGCAACTGGGCGACGGCGGTGGCGGGCAGGAGGCCGCCGCCCCAGGCGGACTCGGGCAGTTCGGGCACGGTGAAGCGCGGCACCTCGCCGAGGCCGGCCTTGGTGAGCAGGGCGCCGTACTGCCGTGACACCTCGTTCACCACCTGGTGGGGCACGCGGTCGAGCACGGTCACGAGGGTGACGTCGTACTCCTTGGCGGTGCGCAGCATGTGCCAGGGGACGGCGTCGGCGTAGCGGGCTGCGGTGGTGACCATGACCCAGATGTCGGCGGCGCAGATGAGTTCGGCGGCCAGGACCCGGTTGTCGGAGACCAGGGAGTCGATGTCGGGCGCGTCGAGGAGGGCGAGGCCGGGCGGGAGGGTGTCGGCGGACTCGACACGCAGCACGCGCGCGGGGTCCTCGCCGGGGAGCAGGAGGTCTTCGGTGGCTTCCTGCTGGGGCACCCACACGCGTGTGAGGTCGGGCAGCACCCTCATCCCGCTGAACCAGTGGTGGTCCTCCGGATGGCAGACCAGCACGGGGGTGCGTGTCGTCGGCCGCAGCACGCCCGCCTCGCTGACCCGCCGCCCCACGAGGGAGTTCACCAGTGTCGACTTTCCGGCTCCGGTCGACCCGCCGACGACGGCCAGAAGCGGCGCTTCGGGGTCCCTCAAGCGGGGCACCAAGTAGTCGTCGAGCTGCGCGAGGAGTTCGTCGCGGTTGGCACGCGCGCGTGGGGCCCCCGCCAGGGGCAGCGGGAAGCGTGCGGCGGCGACACGGTCGCGCAGGGCGGAGAGTGCGTCGAGCAGCTGAGGCCGTACGTCCAAGGTCACCACATGTGAAGAATGCCCAATTTTAGGGGAATTCTGAAGCATATGAGCATGTCTGCGCGCCGACGGAACACAAGGGATGGAAGGGACGACTGGGACACGGGCACACTCCAGGCATAACGAGTGCACAACACCCGATGCGTCTGACGCCAAAAGCGGTGCACGATTCGTACCTGCCTGCGATTATCAGGACCGCTTCACCGAACCTCCACATCGAGCCACGGAGGCGAAGCATCAGGGACAAGGACGCGGGAGCCCTATCCTTGTCCCCGGCAACGTCACGGTTCGGCCCACACCCGGGCACCAGGACAGAGGCCACCACACCCGGCCCCCGTAGCTCAGTGGATAGAGCAGGCGCCTTCTAAGCGCTTGGCCGCAGGTTCGAGTCCTGCCGGGGGCGCAAGTCTCCGCCCTCCCTTTGGGGAGGGCTTTTTGCTGGTCAGGGTGCATGCCAGACAGTATGGCGAGGCCCCGGACGCCCTCCTGATGACTCAAGGGCGGGCTCCGGGGCTGTCCGGCTGTTACCGGGTTTTTGCGGGTGGCCGTGTCGAATACGTGTCGAAGTTCCGCGGGCCGCGAGGTCAGTCGGCGGACGGCCGCTCGGGGAGATCTCCGGCAGCTTCGAGTCGCCTCTTCAGGTCGGGCAGCTGGCCCCTCGACGCAGCGGGCGTAGGTCGCCAGGAGCACGGCAACGCTGTTTCCGGCCCACTCGGCCACCTGGGCGGGTGGGATCCCGTCGTTCAGCCACTTCGTCAGGCGCGTGTTCCGGTTGTCGTAGACGCGCCGTCCCGTGGGTGACTCGAAGACGTACGGGGACAGTACGGCCTTACGCGCACTGCGCCAGGCCCGACGGATGACGGAACCAGCGAGGATGCCGCCCGACTCGCCTTGGAACACCAGGTCACCCGGCTTGAGCTGTTCGTCCTCGATGTGCTGCCGAAGGATTCGGGTCAAGGCGGGATGTCCAGGGACAGTGCGGGTCTCACCCTCCGCACGGCCTTTCAGGTCGCGTTGCTCGTGGATCTCTCCCGTGTCTGTCCACTGCTTTCCGACCTCGGGGGTCGCGGTGTGGAACAGCAGCTCACACCACTGGTCGGCGGCGTCGGGCTCGGGCAGGGTCACGTCCTCTACCCGCATGGCCACGGCTTCCTCGGGACGTGGGCCGCAGTAGTACAGCGTGGCGAAGAAGGCGTGGAGCCGCTTACCGCCCCGTGGCCGGCGCCGTATCCAATCGAGGATAGCCGCCGCCTGCTCCGGGTTCAGCAGGGACCGTTTGTCCACGGCATTCGTGTCCGCACTCGATGCATCGCGGTAAGACTTTCTCTACTTCATCAAGCCCCGGCTGCGCTCCGCTCCGCCGGGCGCGCTTCCCGGCTCCGCTCCGCGCTGCGCTCCTGCCTTCGGCCCGCTCCGCGCGCGCTGCGCCGACGCGCGCCCAGATGTGGATAGGGCCGGTGGCCATGAGTCGATCACCGCATAGAGCGGCCTGCGGTCAAGGCAATGCCTCCGGCGGGGGACCGGCCGGCACCGGGATGGAGGGGGCGCCGCCTCCGACTGCGGGTCCGTAGATGGCGTGCGCGGGGAGCTCCCACCCGTCCGCCATCGACCCAGGCAGAGCCGAGCAGACGCGGCCCAGGGGCGTCAAGGTCGTTCGTACAGTGGCGCGCTCCACCTTGACACCCCTGAACCACGCCCGCTCCACGGTGTGTGGGTCGACGGCGGACGGGATGGGAGCTGGGGTGAGTGGTGGGTTGAGGTCATGGTCAGCTGACTCTCCGCAGCGAAGGAAACTACGTTCAGGGGCGTCTAGACCCCCTAGTCGGATCCTTACGCCTGGACTCCGCGTAGATGCGGCTGGTGTCAGCGACGACCTCTCCGGACAACTCATCGACGATGTTCTCGCCAACGAATCTGATGTTCACACCGATAGCATCCATATACGCTCGCAAGGTAGGGAACATCAAGTCCGGGTACATCGCTTCGATCCGGCTGACCTGCGCTTTCGATACGAACATCTTTTCCGCAACCTGAGCCTGTGACAGGCCGGCTCTCCTGCGAAGGACAGCAAGCGTCAAATGTTCTGAAACGTTCTCGAAGACTCCCACGTTCCCCCCCAGCACCCCAGACAGAGCCAGAATTGTAGACGTTGAGGAGGGGAGTGGGTTGCGCTCCCTAGGTTTCCCGCAGTGTGGCCAAGAATGCGGCTGGCGGACGCCCCTACAGGGTTCTGTAGGGGCGCAGGCACTGCTCCATGGCCGGGGCGTCTGTGGGCCGTCTGACATCGGCCAACGCCGACAGACGACGACAGTCGACAACCCTCTCCCTACCCAGAGACCACGCGTTGAGTACTGCCGCAGGTGCGAACCCCAGCACGTGAGTTAAGGAACTAGCGGGCATCGACAACGCGGGTGTCACCGAAGGTCGTACTCTGGTCACGCCGATGACCACCAACACGAGGGGGAGTTGTACGTGAACTGCCCCTCGTGTGCCGCACCCACCAGCGTCGTCGCTGTCGAGGCAGACGAGCAGGGATCGACGATCCGAAGGCGCCGGAGGTGCTCTGGCTGCGACCTGCGGTTCAGCACCCTGGAGCACTACGAACTGGTACCTGTCGTTCAGTCGGGTATTTGCGTCCCCTACTCCCGTTGGTGGGTGATCACAGGGGTGCGAGCCGCATCGCAACGACAACGCCAGGTCATGGATGCTGCTGCCCACCGGAGACGGACAAGAGGCAGCTCGCTTAACCCACCGCACAGCCATCACCTTGGCCAGCACCAGCCGACAGAGCACAGCGAACGAGGCGCGACGTCGCCTTACTCGCTGGTGCTTGCTTCGGGCCGGGGCTGCGCCAGTGTCATGCCTTCCAACTCACGACTTTGCATGTGAGGAGCGCGATGCGCGGCCGGCCCCATGGCGCATCCACGCCCACGTGTGGTCACTTGTTCGCGATCTCTCTATCAACATCCTCAGCGGAGCCTTCATCAGCCTGGTTGGCGCAGCGGCCCAGCGAATGCGACGTCGGCGAGCGGAGACTGATCGCAGAGCCGTGTCCGGCGAAGCCGAATGACACCGGCATCGTCGGCCGTAGTCCCTGTCCGGCAAACCGTCAAGAAGCCCGCTGATGTCTGACACCAGCGGCTGACACCAACAGGCACGGACAACCGCGACCTGTGCCGAACGTCGACGACCGATCAGCCGATGATTCCAGCTGGTTGACCAACGTCGCTGGCCCTCAGTGATCGACCTGATAAGGATGAGGCCAGACCTCAAAGCCTGCATCCAGCGCGGGCGCCGTCATCACTTACGGCTGGCGCCCGTCGGCTCAACTCAGCCATTGAGTTCCACCGACCTCATTCCATGCAAGCCCAGCCGGTGGTACAAGGGAGCTTCCGTTGTGGCTATCAGCCGCGGGGGTGGATGGGGGCAGCATGAAGTGTCAGTGTAGCCAAGGCCATAGAGGCCGCAAAGCGCATCGGTGTGAGGGAGACGGCACCAGCCGCATCGCAGGGAAGTGGTGGTGCCTCCCGTGCCTGAAGGCCATGAGGCCCCAGCCGCCTCGCGATCCAATACCGCCGAGCCAGGCCAGGCGTCGTAAGCGCCGGGTACCGACCGGCAAGCCACCGGTCTCATCGGTCGGCACTCTCTGGGCCCACGACGTCACGTCGAAGTCTTCGGGGACTGCAAAGCGCCGGCGCCGCAAGCCGCAGGCGTAATCAGGCTGAGGACAGCACGAGAGCGTGTGCCTATAGCTCGCATCTAGGAGTCATTCGACCGCATGACCTCCTGCGCCGCTTCCACAAACAGGGCTTGATGCATCGTCCAGCTGTCAGTAAGCCCTGCACTCTCCTCGAATAGGTCTGTAATCGTCCGGGCGTACTCCGGATCCGGCTCGCCGTCGACACCAGAGTTCATTCGATGCATGGCAATGGCCGCCGTGAGGCGAATCGTGAGAGCGGACGTCACACGGTCCGCCAGCTCTGCGACGTTGGGCGGGCCAAGGATGTCGATACGGGAGCTCCAGCGAGACATGACGCGTGCAGACTCGGCGGCGGCCGCGAGATCCTCATCGCCATCAAGCGCCATAAGGCGAACAAGCTCGCCGTAGGTGTCTTGGAAGTTCTGGTAGGCCTCTAGTCGCTGCTGTCGTAGCCAGTGATCATGTTCGGCTGCCGCTTGATCCTGCACCTGCTGACGAGTCGCCTGCGCAGATCTCTCAGCACCAACCTTGGCCCCCCAGACAGCTGCAATACCGCCGACCACGGCACCGACTAGCCCGAATCCGGCCGCGATCAATGCGGCTATACCTTGATCCATGTCCTCATCGTGCCCGTAGCGACCGGAACTGCGTTGCCAGTATGGTGCTCCAGCTTGCTTTCCTGGGCCGTCTGTGGTCCGTGCGGGGGCGCTCACCAACGGCAAACGCTGACAACGGACGACAGCGAGGACTGCCGGGGCGCAAGTCTCCGCCCTCCCGTTCGGGAGGGCTCTTGCTGGTCAGAGCACGTATAGCCGGAGGCAGAGAAGCGCCGGACCCTCCCCGACTGACCCTTGGGAGGGTTCGGCACTGTCCGGCTGGCACCGGGTTTCTGCGGGTGGCTGCCCTGAAAACGCGGAACGGTCGCAGCTACCTTCAGACAGTTCACGACCTGACGGCGGACCCAGGGATGGGCCGACCCACAGAATCCAACTTCACCCGCTGACTCGACTGCCGGCGAGCTTCAAGATCCGTGTCACTGACGGGTGCCCCGGCGCGACGCGCGTGTCCTGGGTTGCCTACGGCCTGGGGACCCACAGCCGTGGAGGGGCACGATGAGCACCCGTAGCCTTTGAGACCAAGTTCGGCGGCACCCCTTCCCCCGACTCGCCTTCCGGCATGCGCCCGCAGCCACGCCCCCAGGACACGAGCCCGAGTCGCAACGTCGCAAATGGTGTGACAGAATTTATCTTATAACCTCCGAAGAATCCACTTGCGGGCGGTCAGAACGGGCGGCCGGAAGAAAGTAAAGCCTAGCTTTGGAATAGTCACAGCACTGCCTCATGAGTTCGCGGCCATGAAGGTCATGCTTGACGACGTGAAGCCGCCACTCAGGCAAATGAAAGGCGACCCAAATATTTACGTGCGAGGCAATATCACCGCCAAGGACAGGAAAGGTTCCACCCCAGTCGTCCTAACCCTGCTTCACGGAACAGGAAATAATCGAGCAACAGAGTCGGCAACGCACCTACTGCGAGCCTTTAAGGTCGATTACTTGCTTATGGTGGGAATAGCCGGAGGAGTGCCGAACCATAAAAATCCCGAGAAACACGTACGCCTTGGCGATATCGTCGTTTCAGATAGCATAATACAGCATGACTACGGTAAATTCACCGATGGGCCTTGCAGCCAGTGCTTCTGTCGCGTCCAGCATCACCTCGACTGCTGGCCATGGTGAGGTACCTTGAGGCGGAGAATATCGCCGGACACGCGCCATGGGAACAGCATATTTCCCGAGCGCGGAGTCTCAAAAACGCCACACGCCCACCCGACACGGCAGACAATCTCTACGACCCGAATGATCCACATGGGAAATTGCCCCACCCGGACGACATGAACAGAAAGCCCAATCACCCAAGGGTCCATCACGGCGCAATAGGATCCGGAAACTCCGTCGTAAAGGACGCCAAACATCGTGACTCTCTGCGGGATAAGCTAGGCATTCTGGCCATAGAGATGGAAGGTTCTGGCATCTCAGACACATCAGGCGGGAAGTACCTTGTTATTCGCGGGATTAGCGACTACTGCGATGCACACAAGAATGACGACTGGCAGCGTTATTCCGCGGTCGCAGCGGCAGCTTACGCGCGATCGTTGATCGAACTATTCTGATGATATTGCCGACCGACAAGGCCGCGGACGCCGCACCCCAAGCAACAAATAGAGCGGGGAGCAGCGGGCAATCACGGTGAAAGCAGCTGAGCCAGACGAGGTCATGGCTCAGCCATTAGTCCAGGTCAGCGCCCAGTCCGGCTCCAAATGATCGCAGCTTCCCAAGCTGAGGGCTCAGGCATGTCAGCACGTGCCGGCCGTCGTGGCTTGCTCTCGTTGACGGCACATTCAACATGGTGAAGGTGGGGGTGCAACGAGGCATACGCGCGCCCGGTCGGTCGACGCACCCGCCATCGTGGCTGACTGTCGTCGGCTGAGCCTGCCACAACCGTGCCAGACGCATCTGTGCGGCCCGGCTGGCGCGGCTTGATCTGGTTGAGAAACCGGCAGTGTGTTGTTGAGGGTGGGCGGCGGCGAACGCACACGCCTGGTCGGTTGGCTGGCCCTCCTCGTGGCTGAATGTCGTCTGCTCGAAGTCGCGCAGAGACTCATCGCCAAAGCTAGGCGGAGCGGTACCTGGGCGTCTTAGGATCCGAGGGCATCGGTACGGATCTACGGGGGTAACGTGGAACCCACAGCCATCGGCGCCCGACTCGCCTCGGCCGCCATCGGACCTCTCGTCAGGAAGCTGTTCCTCACCGAAGGTGCCGGAGCGGGTCTCGTCGACAAGCCGATCCGCATCTCCAGCTATGTCTCCTTCAAAGGCGAGAAGCGCGCACTCACCGAGTCCGACGTGCGTGACCTCGCCGCCAAGCTAGTGCGACAAGCCCTGCGCTCCGGCGAACGCCCTATTCCCAATGACGAGCAGCAAGCCGTAACCGATGCCCTCGCCACCACCCTCCACGCCCTCGGCGACCTAACCCTCACTGACCTTGAAGCCGTAGGTCTTGGCCACAAGGCATTGGCGCAGGAACTGCGTGGCGCGAGCGGCAGTCCTGAGCGTCACCTCACGGCCGACGCCACATACTTCTACGAGGGTCTGCTCGAAACCGCATGCCTCCATATCCTCAACTTCTTCACGCAACGCTCGACCTTCGTCGCCCACACCCTGGTCGTACAGACCCGCGCGATCGACGATCTCATCGCGAAGGTCGATGAGTTGATGCGTCGAAATCCCTTGCCCGGTGGCGAGGACGCCGCATTCGAACAGGCGTACCTGGAGCACGTCTCCAAGAAGCATGGCAAGCTCACGATCTACGGGATCGATCTCAACAATTCCCCGAGACGGTGGCCGTTGGACGTGGCGTACCTGAATTTGGAGGCATCACCGGTGTCGGGGCGCCGGCGGGCGGTGACATGGGTCCATGCGGCCCAAGAAAGGGATCCATCGACGTTCCCCCCGCCCCGCCGTCACTCCGCTCTCGCTACACCGACAGCGCGGGGCACTCTAGACGATCTCATGTTGTCCGGCGCGGGGGAATTCAGCGGAGACCTGGACAACCTCCTGCCGTTCACGGAAGAGGTAGGGCCCCGTCAGGATGAAGAGACTTACGCCGCCAGGCTGTGGCTCACCGACAACTCTGATGGGCGTGCTCATGTGATCCGCGACCCGCTCGCGACGCAGCCCGCGGACCAAGCCCTGGCAGCCAGCCACCGCGTCCTCCTCCGCGGCGAGGCCGGCTCAGGCAAGACCACACTCGTCCAGTGGCTGGCTGTCGCCGCTGCCAGCCAGGACCTCCCCGATCGCATGGAGTACCTCTACGACCGCATCCCTTTCGTTCTGCCCCTCCGCACTCTCACGCGCCACGGTGAGCGCCTCCCGGCGCCCACGCACTTCCTCTCTGCCACTGGCTGCCCCCTCGCTGGCACACAGCCCGACGGTTGGGAGAACCGGGTCCTCGTCGCTGGGCGCGGCCTCATCCTCATCGACGGCATCGACGAGATTCCCGACCGCGAGCGCGAGCGAACCCGGAGGTGGCTGTTGGAGCTGATCGAGACGTACGACCGGGACAACCGATGGCTGGTTACCTCCCGGCCATCGGCCGTGGGCCAGGACTGGCTCTCTGAGGACGAGTTCCTTGAGCTGGCGCTGTCTCCTATGGGCCCCACGGACATCGCTACCTTCATCACTCATTGGCACGACGCCGCACGGAACGATGGCGACGACGCTGCCGATCTCGACAGGTACGAAGGTCAACTCCTCGCCGCTGTCCAAACCGAGCCCGACCTCGGCCGCTTGGCCACGAACCCCCTGATGTGTGCACTCATCTGCGCCCTCCATCGGGACCGACGGGGCTATCTCCCCCATGGCCGCAAGGACCTCTACGAAGCCGCGTTGTCCATGCTGCTCAGTCGACGCGACCGGGAACGGGACATGACGGGGCCCGAACTCCGCGAGGAGCCCCAACTTGATCTGCTCCAGCGACTCGCCTACTGGCTGATCAAGAATGGCCGTACCGAGATGGACCGTTCCCGCGCAGAGGACATCATCACTCGGGCTCTCCCCGCAATTCCCGAAGCTGCTGCTTTGGGTGATGCGCCTGCTGTCTTCGACCACTTCCTCCAGCGCAGCGGCCTCCTCCGTGAACCTGCTCCCGATACGGTGGACTTCATCCATCGCACCTTCCAGGACTTCCTCGGCGCTCGGGCCGCCGTCGAGGAAGCCGACTTTGGGCTCCTCGTCGAGCACGCAGCGGACGACCAATGGGAGGACGTGATCCGAATGGCGGTCGCTCTCGCCCGGCCCCGGGAACGCGTCACGATCTTCCAGGAACTCATGGCCCTGGGGGACCGCACTTCCGATAGACGCGTCCAGGCGCGCATCTACCTACTCGCCGCGGCCTGCCTGGATTACGCGACGTCCCTCGAACCTTCCGTACGCAAAGACGTCGAGCAACGCACCGCCACCCTGATTCCCCCGGGCAACGAGGAGGAGGCACACGCCCTAGCGGAAGTAGGCCCCTTAATCCTCCGCCTCCTCCCCAGCCCCGAGGAACTCGCAGACGCAGTGACCGCCTATAACGTGACCATCGCGGCTTCCAACGTCAAGTCCGAGGCTGCCATCGCGTTTCTGTCCCAGTTCGTCGATCACCCGTTCCTCCCGGTCCGGGCCCAGCTTCTTTGGGCCTGGCCTCGCTTCGACAGCGCCCAGTACGCGGAGGAGATCATTGCGCGCTTGGACTCGAGCGCCCTCACTTACACCATCCAGTCCGACGACCAGCTACATCACCTGAGCCGCCTGATGCTGCAGCCAGAAATTCTGGACATCAGGGCGGGTGTATCCCTGAGGGCGTTCGCGTCATACGCCTCTAACCACGCGTTCGCACAACTCACGCTGTCGAGCACTGAAACGCCCGACTTGGAATTCCTGGCCGCGCAAGCAGAATTGACGTCACTCGTCATCAACGATTGCCCCACCCTCGAGGATATCTCCGCGATCAGTGGACTCCCGATTCAGCATTTGGACATCACCATTGTCAGTTCGAGCATCGACCTGCGACCGGTTTCACAGTTGTCGGACCTGGAATCGCTGGTCATCAGCGGCCCATCCAGCCTGAGCTGGTCCACGGAGCATCTTCCGATCCGTGCTCCGCTGTGCAGCGTGCGCGTGTCGGGCGGGGCAAGGCCGCTGCGAAGCCTCCAAGGGCTCAGTCGTTTTTCCCAACTCGCGGATCTCGGACTCAACCATGAATCTAGCCCGGCTTCCGCCGATGACTGGCGGGAGATTTCCGGTCTGCCATCGCTAGTTGGCCTCAGCGTGAGCGCCGCGTCATTCGATACTCTGCCGCCAAACGAGGTTCTGGCGAACGTCACTAGCCTGACTCTCAGCGGGGGCCACGGGGAACGAGTCATTCAAGCGGCAGTTAATCGACTAGCCGATTCCTTTCCACGGCTACTCTCCTGTGAGTTCACAGGAGACATGACGGCGGAAGGTCACATCGACATTGCACCATTGGCTGAACTACGCGACCTGCGAGACGTCTACTTTGCAGCGGGCTCTGATCGCATTCAAGGCATTGGTGCATTGCCCTCATCGATGAACCTGCGGGTCTCTGCGATTCCTGATCCTCCAAAAGGAAAATAGGGCAGGCGCAGTCCACAGCGACGACCGAATGGAATGGCAGGCTCCTGCAAGTTTCGTCGAGGCGCTGCTCGCGCTCGGCTGCTCCATACAGCCAGCTACCGGGCCCCTGCGGTGCTAGAAGCATTCAGCGCAATCTCCAACAGACAAGCAGAACCCTGCCGGGGCACTCTCCGAGGGTCAGCGCATATCATGCGCTGACCAGGGAAAATGTCGTTACGCGAGAACGGAATCCAATATCTAGCGCCCGGCTACGTCGAGGATCGCAAGCAGGGCCATGTGAGGTACTACCGTGATCGCCTCGTCCAGCAAATGCTCCACGGCGTTAGCCGATGAGGAGCTGTCAATGTCAACGATCTCAGCCCAAGACTCCGGCTCATACCGCGCCAGGATCGACAGCCCGAAGAGCGCCGCCCACCACGCCAGGAGTGGGTGTACGGGACTGCGCATGTTGCCAAGAGCGGGGAATGCGTAGGCATCACTTGGGCCTCGGTAGAGCGTCGCACGCTGCAAGGCCTCAGCTCTGTCCTCCCCGGGCTTCACAGGCACTGTCAGAGCAGAGGGCAAGAAGATCTCCAACTCTTCCTCTGCTCCATTGCCACGCTCGCGCCACAGCATCGTGTCCGGCGCGTCCGGCGTATGAGACCAACCCGCCAAAGAGGGATAGTTTGCTAAGAATCTATCTACAGTCGAACGGTCTACTTCTGACAGGCTGCGCACCTTGCGGGGCACCGGGTAAATCGAGAGCCGACACCACATCTCATCCCCTCGATGGATCAAACCTCCGGGAGTGAAATGCATGACTGGCAGGCCCTGCGCTCTAGGGAGTGGGACTCGTTGCGTTTCGGGGATGAGGCGCCACAGGTCACCGAGCTGAACGGGCACCTGCGGCTCCAGCGTGTCAACCCCTAGCGCACGTGCTACGCCAGCCAAAGATCCCTTAGCAGTTGGGATGACCTCAACGAGCACCAGCCCCTGGCTCGCGTCGATATTCCGTGTCCCGATCCCATGCCCCTTCAGTCGCCACTCGTCTTTTCCAAGCAAAGTCGACGCAGCAGCGATGGCCCTACCGAATTGCGACAGGGCATAGAAAATCTGCACTGGCCGCGTCGCCGGACCAGCGTTAGCCGCGGCCTCGGTGAACTGTTCTGCTTGTTCGAGCGCAGCCACAAAAACGGCCCGTCGAGCGGCTTCTGCGGATGCTGGTCCGCCTACTCCTACACGAAGCCCTCTCAGGTCACGCCAGACCTCCTTGGCGGGCGGCAGGGCAAGGTCCCTATAGGTGACCACGAGCCTCCTCAAGTCTCCAGTTCAGCAGTGGCGGCGTCCGGAGCAAGAACGCCCGTTACTAGCACGCTGCCGCGCGGCACGCCGGTGTGTCCAGCAGTTAACTAGAGTCCCTGTCCGCCGCCGCACCAGTCCACAACAGCAGCCGGATCAGGGATCGTGTCGAACTCCAAGGGGTGGTCACCAAGGGCACGCCAGATGAAACAAGGAGCCCCGGACCGTCTCCAAGGCTCCTTGCCGCACTACAAACGGCTGCCGCTCAGTTCCCTCAACGGCGCCCAGGCGCGACCGGCTCGCGTCCACGGCTGGTTGCTACGCGCAGCACGTCCCGCAATGCGCTGGTCAACTGGGCGGCGAGAAGGTGCAACTCCTCCAGGTCTTCGGTGTCGTCGTCGAGTACCTGACGTGCATGCTCAAGCAGCTGGGATGCCATCCCAAGCTGGAAAGCCTCGATGTGGTCCGCCAGGCGGGACACGTAGCCCCCATGGTCACCAGTGCTGAGATAGCACGGCTTGCCGTCCGGCCCCGCCCATGGGAGGAGCCTCAGTTCATCCTGTGCCGTCATCCTTTTACTCGCCCCTCGGTGGCCTCGAGGTCAGGCGCCGGCGTGCCGCTCGATTTCGAACCCCTCGCTGCGTCGCCTCCGGGCCGAGACTGGTCAGATGGCGAGTGGCACAGGCAGCCGCAGGCCTCGTAGATCAAGGGGAGGTCGACCGGCGCCAAATCCGGAGTGGACTCCGCGCAGGCCGGGTGCGTGCCAATCTGGCAAGCAGCCGAGCGGTACGAGGTGGCTGAGGTGTCCGGGCCGAGAGCCTGCCGCCGCAAGGACGTCACTGAACCTCCAGGAGAGTCGACCGGGCGTCGGTCGACAGGTAGGGAGCAATGACGACCGTCGGGCGCCGTCGGGTGCGGCCTTCTCTCGCCAGCACATACGGACGGACGAGTGCACTGTCCTCGCCCCTGAGCAATTGCCGATGGCTCGGCTCGTTGACGGCCTGCGCGAGGGCGACTGTCGGCTCGTCAGCGGATGCCGGGGAATCGGCGGCGATCATCGGTGGCCGCGAGGGCCTTAAGGTGCGGCGGTGCCTGCCCTTGGGGACATGCCGCGCTCTGGCGAGGGCAACGGCGCGACGGATACGGTTGAGCATGCTGGTCAGCTCCTATCGCTGATGGCTCGGTCCCCCGACATCGCCCGTCGCGGGGACCGCTTTGCGTACGACCGCCCAGAGGGTGCGGTCGTTCAGGCTGGTGGCTAGCAGCCCGAATTGATCGGCCTCGGCCACCGCTTCCAGGACCTCCCGCCATAAATCGACGGAGAGAGACTCCGGCACTGCTGCTTCGACCGACGTGTGCCGGTCGTGCTCCTCAACGCGCGCGGGAAGCCCGAGGTCGGACAGCCGGGCAGCGATGGCTGCCACGCGAACTCCCGAAGCGGGCACAGGGCAGCCTCCGTCACCGACTATCACTTTGAGTGAAGCTAGTTAACTAGATTAGAGCTAGTGGACTAGATTTTCCATATGCCTGAGCAGCCGCCCTATCTCCGCATCGCCGACGAACTCCGGCGGCGGATCGCGGAACACGTATGGGAGCCCGGGGACCGCCTGCCGTCCCGCGCTCAGATCGGCCAGGAGTGCGGGGTGGGCGAGAACGTGGTCCGCCGGGCTCAGGAGCTGCTGATTTCCCAGGGTGTGCTTGAGGGGCGCGCAGGTTCGGGCACGTACGTCGCCGAGCCCCGACAGCGGGTCCGGGTAGTCCGGTCATCGGCCCGGGAGCAGCCCAGCGGATCGCCCTTCCGAGCGGACATGAAGGCGGTGGGCAGGCAAGGAGATTGGGAGAGCCGGACCGAGGCCAAGGTGCCGGCTCCGGCAGACATCGCAGCGCGGCTCGGCATCGCCGAGGGCGGCCTGTGCGTCAAGACGTCGTACGAGTTCCTGGCCGATGGCAGGCCGGTGCAGCTGTCGACGAGTTGGGAGCCGTACGACCTCACCGCCGGCACTCTCGTCGTTCTCCCCGAGGGAGGGCCGCACGCTGGGGCGGGAGTCGTGAACCGTATGGCTGCGATCGGCGTCACCGTCAGCCACGCAGTGGAGCAGCCGGAGCCGAGGCAGGCGACCGCCGAGGAGGCGTCACTTCTCGGTATCCAGAAGGCCGCACTCGTTACGCACATCCGGCGGACGTACTACAGCGACGACGGACGCCCCGTAGAGACAGCGGACATCGTGGTGCCTGCCGCTCACTGCGAGATCGTGTACGAGATCCCGATCAACCGCTAGCTTCCCCCACGGGGCGACCTCCGGCTCGACGTGCCGAGTAGGGTCCCCTTCTCCTGATCACGTCGACAGCAGAGAAGACCTGGCAGCCTTCGTTCGTTCCTTGCGTCGCAGTCATGCTCCGGACGGAGGCTCATGGGAGAACGCGGACCTTCCGAGCTTCCTGGACGCTCTGGCCGCCTGGATGGATGACGCGGACGGCTGGTACCGCCACACCGGCCGGGAGTTGCCGCCTGGCGGCGACTGGGCATTCTTCGCGCGAGCTCTGCAAGCAGCGACGACGTACGAGTAGCCCGAGCCGCGTCGAATGCGTGTCGAAGTCCAGACGATGACGCGTGCTGCACGGTAAGAGAAGCAGGTCAGCAGCGGTACGACACCAAACCCACCAAGCGCCTTCTAAGCGCTTGGCCGCAGGTTCGAGTCCTGCCGGGGGCGCCACCTCCTACCAGCAATAACGGTCCCAGCGGGATTTCCCCTCCAGGCGTTTCGTGTCTGTGACGGCAACGCTGACGGCAACGGCCCCTCACCTGTCGGCCAGCAGGCCTCCCCGCTCGTCCAGGGCAGCCCGGTCGTGGGTTCAATCCCGCCGCCCCGACAGTGAGGTACCAGGTCAGGGTCCGTGGGATCAACGGGTGCGTTGTCGTCGTACGATCGCGCCCGCCGCCTAGTGCCCCTCGAAGAAGCCAGACTTCAGGTCCCCGATGACGGCGTTGAGTGGATGCCCACTCACGATGAACGGTGTCGTCGACGCTCATTACATAGAGGCATACTGCTGTGCGAAGCGAGGCAGTAGAGAGTTCCAGCGGGTCTGGACTCAGTGACCGGGTTGGACCACCACTTTAGGGGCGAGGTTGGGCAATCGTGGGCGGCACATGGGGATTCTCTGCCTTGCGCGTCGGCTGTCGGCACAGCCCTGGTGAACCCCGGTTCCCCGTGAGTCCCCGCATGTTCTGGCACGAGAGTGGCGCGGCCCCTCGCCTGAGATCTGATGCTGACTGCCACTGTTCGCGATTGTCGGTGCCAGCCGCTGGTGTCAGATCTCGTCCATGCTCCCCGGGCCTTCGACGCATTTCCCGCTCTCGTCCACTACGTAGATGACGTCACGGGTCCCCATTGCGCCCTCTCCCTTACCAGGCTCGGGGTCGATGAATGGGCAGACCGACTCCACTCCGCGGACAACGACCTTGTACGTCGCGGGCCACGCGCGTCCCTCGGTCCACCCCATGACCGAACCGCCGCTCCCGCCGGGCTTTCGGTCAGGTTCCCCTTCGACCACAACCCCGAGCTTCCCGCACCCTGGACAACCGAACACGTGGGCATCCCAGGCCGACTCGTTGACCACGTGCACCGGTAGTCCTTTGTCATCGGAACTGCCACACCCCGTAACGGAGACGGCGACGATGCCGAGCGCGAGCAGCAGCGAAATGCGCGGCCGCTTCATGCGCCGACGGGACGCGGTGTCGGGACAGCCTGGTCTCGGAGGTTGCATGCCTGGACTCTCTCGTAATGATGATTCGGGCTGAATCATTGCAGGTCACAGCAGAGAAGGACAACGGTCCAAGGCCTACGTGAACCCTCTCGATGCGAACCACGGGCGGGGTGGTCGCTGAGGTTTCCTGGCCTGGCTAAGCAGTTACTTACGGCCTCCGCCAGCCGCCAGGAGTTGGGGCGGTTGCTGTACCTCGCTGCTGTACCGCACAGAGCGCTGCAGGGGGCAGACTCCGAGAAGCTTCTTGCCCCCGTTACTCGGTGGTTCCTCCTAGTAGTTCAGACCCCGATCACCACTGGGAGCACGTTCGGCCGGCCGTAGGTGAGGATGCGCGTGAGTGCCTCCCTCATGTGAGCTACGTCCGCGGCCGGTGCGTGGAGAACCGCCTCGACTACCGGATCATCCAGGAACAAGGCTTCGAGGGACTCGGGGTCGAACGTGACCCGCAGTATGTCTTCTTCCAGCTCCACCGTGCGCACACACCCGTACGCGGTGCCATGGTCGGGGGTGACAACGCAGTATGAGTCGCAGCCGTTGCGGATGTTCTGCGCATCGGGTTCCTCGAAGCTGCACTGGAACTCAAGCGCGAAGCTCTCCCTGCCTTCCGACTAGGAAACTCCGGCAGTCAGGGCATAGATGTCTGGCCCCGGCTCGTGCCACCCATAGGCGATATTCGCTGTGAATCTGTAGGTCACACGCGTGTTCTACCAGGGCCTGCGACGGCCGATGACGTGAGGTCGGCGGAGCGGCTTTGGGCTGGAGCTGCTTTGGGGCGAGTGATCATGGCCCTGTACGCTTCCGGCGAGTCGGGCAGTCTGTGCACCTGCCAGTTGACCGGCAAACCCTGACGGCCTACGACCGGAAAGACCCTGGAGAACCAGACCACCGCGCTGGTCTCCGCCCTGCCCGAGCACCGCACATCGCGTCGGCCACCCGGCAACAGTTCCACCCTCAGCAACTCCTCATCGCCTCAACCAAGACAACGACGTCAGATCGCTGATGAGACGTCTGACCGACCGCGCCTACGGGTGCGTGTCCGTGACCGTGATGACCTCGTCGAGGCGGTCCAGGGCGGCCTGTAGGTCGTCGATCTTGGCCTGGATGCGCTCGCGCTCGGCTCGCAGCATGGCTCGTTGCTCGGCGTCGGTGTGCCCGGAGTCCCAGCATGGAAGGAGTTCGGTGATCCTTCGGCTGGTCAGGCCGGCGGCGTACATCTGCTGGAAGAAGCGGACCAGGGCGATGGCGTCCTGCCGGTACAGGCGCTGGCCGGACGGGCTGCGCTCCGCGATGAGCAGCCCTTGCTGCTCGTAGTAGCGCACGGCGCGCACCGAGACGCCGGCACCCCGTGCCACCTCACCGATGCGGATCAACCGCTCGGCCGCGGCCACTGTGACAGTCATGGTGATTCCCCTCACCTCTGGCCCTGACGACCAGCACTTGCCTCTGACGCTAGCGTCAGGTTTTAGCGTCCCGGACATGGATATCAACAACGCCGTCGCCCTTGTCACCGGAGCCAACCGCGGCCTGGGCCGCGCCTTCGCCCAGCGCCTGCTCGAACGGGGCGCCCGCACGGTCTACGCTACGGCCCGCCGACCGGAGACCGTGGACCTGCCCGGGGTCGAGGTGCTGCCCCTCGACATCGCCGATCCCGCATCTGTGAGGGCCGCCGCCGAGACCGCCCCGGACGTCTCGCTACTCATCAACAACGCGGGAATCAGCACGGGGACCGACCTGGTGACGGGTTCGCTGGACGCGGTGCGGCACGAGCTGGAGACCAACATGTTCGGCCACCTGGGAATGATCCGGGAGTTCGCGCCGGCGCTCGCCAGGAACGGCGGGGGCGCGATCGTCAACGTCCTCTCCGCCATGTCGTGGTTCGGGGGCAAGGGCGCCAACGCCTACCACCTGACCAAGGCCGCCGCGTGGGCCATGACCAACGGCGTCCGCCTGGAGCTCGCCGAGCAGGGCACGCTCGTCACAGCGGTACACCTCGGCCTGGCCGACACCGACATGGCCGCGGCCTGGCCGGTGGACAAGATCGCTCCGTCGGACCTGGCCGACGCGGCCCTCGACGGTGTCGAGGCGGGCTCCGCCGAGGTCCTCGCCGACCAGTGGAGTCGGGACGTCAAGTCCCGTCTGCCGCTTGCGCCGGAAGAGTTCAACGCCGCAATGGACCGCGCCCTGGCGGCGCTGATGGCGGCCTGAGGGCCCCTCGGGCCGCACGGACTTCGGTCGGCTGCTTCCCCATCGGCCTCTCGAGCTCCTCTACTTGAGGTCGAACTCGTGGTGTCGGGTCGCTGATCGGCGGGTCCGATGGTCAGGCCGGTCTCGGCGGGGCAGCCGTCTATGAGGTGACTGCGGCACTGGATGAGGCGTAAGCCGCGTCGGATGCGCTGGTCGAGGTGTTCGGGGGGTCATGAAGGCGACGTTGGAGAGCCAGCTGCGTCGCAGGGGAGACCAGATGCCTTCGACGGGGTTGAGGTCGGGTGCATGGGGCGGCAATCCAGTTCGGCAATGGATATCCGTCTGCGGGAACGGCCGCGGACCCGCACCGCCGGTGTATGTCCGCGATGTGACCCGGTCTTCGCCTGCGGCGGCGCTGGTCAGGAGCCGTTTCACCCCGCAGGGCATCCTCGAACCCTCGCACGGGCTCAGGACGTGCCGGCGCCGGAAGGCGAGCTACAGCACCCGCAGCGCCTGGTCGACGTCGCGCTCGCGCCTGGCCAGCGCATGCAACACGGCTTGGTCCCCGTGCCGGTCGCGGGCGGCCGCGACGAGCACGTCAACCGCGATGGCTACCGCGGCATCGGGCGCCCGGCAGTCACTGCCCACGCTGAGTGCGAGGTCCTCGATGTGCACCGCCAACTCGACGCAACGAGTCTGCAGGTAGCCGTCGAGCAGCATCTCCTCCCCCGGCCGGTGCAGGACCTCCACCCGTCGATCGACCGGCTCGGCGCTCAGCCGTCGCGTCAGCCGCTCCCACGCCGCCCGTGCCTGGTCGGCCACGGTCTCCGGACCAGCGGCGGCTGTTTCCTCGCTGCGGGTACGCACTCCGACGTTCAGCGCCGATTCCGGGGTCGATGTGCCGACGAGTCGCGCGTAATACCGCACCGGCGACACCGGTTCCGCGCCGACCACCTGACCGTCGAGGAACCACTCAACCTGCAGGACACTTCGAGCAAGGTGGCCGGCCAGCCCGCCCACTGACATCCCGAGGAGCGCGGACTCGGATGTCCAAGAGCTGGCCACCTTCTCGCCCGCCAGCAGGCCCACGGCCTTCTCGGCCGCCTGCAGGTACACATTCCGTATCCCGTCAGTCATGCAGGCATCGTCCCAGGGAGCAAGATCACGACGGCGGGTGCGTCCACTTGGTGGACCGACGGTCACGGAGCTACGGAGCAGGCGGTGCTCGTGAACCATCCAAGGACGGACGACCGGGGACTCCGTCATGCCGCCCGCGACGCGACAGTACGGTTCCCCCATGACGGCGACGGAGAAGGCCCGGAGCGCGCACGAACGGCTTACCGCGATGCGCGATGTGTACGACCTCCTGGAGGAGGTACGACTGCGCCCGGGCATGTGGGTGCGTGACAGGTCGTTGCAGCATCTGGATTCCATGCTGGCCGGGTACCGGGTGGCCCTTGCCGTGCACGGCGCCGAGGAGCCGTTCGACTTCTGGAGCCCGGGAGGTCAGAGTCCGTTCGACCTGTGGCTGGAGCGGCGCATGGGCGGGCAGACCTCTCTGGGCTGGTCGACCGTGATCGAGCGATACGCCGAAGCCACCGGCCGGCCTGCGCTGGAGCTGTTCTTCGAGCTGCTCGACGAGTTCCGTGACGAGTTTCTCGACGAGTCCCGTGGTGGACTCCCCGGCGAACAGGGTCAGTCGCAGCCCTAGACCGGATCGGGGGCCCACCCCCGAGCGATCCGGGACGAAGACGAAGGGGTCGGCGGGAAGCGGTGCCGAGGTTCTGCCACTTTCCGCAACCCCCGGGCACGCGCGATCATGGTCCCCGAGCGCCGACCCGGATCCAAACCCGAACCGGATCGGACCGGACCGGACCGGACCGGACCGTCCCAAACCGGACCTGACCGGACCCTGCACCGTGAAAGGGGCAAGCCGTGCGGCTGCGATGCGCTGTGCTGGACGACTTTCAGAAGGTGGCGACCGAGGTCGCCGACTGGGCGGGGGTCGCGGACGACGTGGAGGTCGTGACCTTCGATCGGCACATCGAAGGCGAGGACGACCTGGCCGCGGCGCTGGCCGGCTTCGACATCGTCGTGACCCTGCGCGAACGCGTGCCGTTCCCCGGGTCGCTGATCGCCCGGCTGCCCCGGCTAAAACTGATCGTCGCCTCCGGCATGCGGAACTCCGTCATCGACTACGCGGCCGCCGACGCCCACGGCGTCACGGTGTGCGGCACGGCCAGTTCCTCCACCCCTCCGGTCGAGCTGACCTGGGCGCTGCTGCTCGGCCTCGCACGCGGGCTCGTCGAGGAGAGCAACGCCCTGCGCTCCGGCGGCCCCTGGCAGAGCACCGTCGGTGCCGATCTGCACGGCCGGCGTCTCGGACTGCTCGGCCTGGGGAAGATCGGCAGCCGGGTCGCCCAGGTCGGGCTCGCCTTCGGCATGCGGGTCGGGGCCTGGAGCCAGAACCTCACCCGGGAGCGCGCCGACGAGGTCGGCGTGGAACTCGCCCCCTCCAAGGAAGAACTGCTGGCGGACAGCGACTTCGTGTCGGTCCACCTCGCCCTCGGCGACCGCACCAGGGGACTGCTCGGCCGGTCCGAACTCGCCCTCCTCAAGCCGTCCGCCTACCTGATCAACACCTCGCGCGCGGCGATCGTCGACCAGGACGCCCTCCTCGACGCCCTACACACGGGCCGTATCGCCGGCGCCGGCGTGGACGTCTTCGACGTCGAGCCCCTTCCCGCGAACCACCCGATGCGCACGGCGCCCCGCCTCCTCGCCACGCCGCACCTCGGCTACGTCTCCCGGGCCAACTACGCGACGTACTACGGGCAGGCGGTCGAGAACATCCGCGCGTTCCTCGCGGGCGCGCCCGTCCGACGGCTGCCCTGAAGACGTCCGTCGGGCGCCGCATGCGAGTGGCAGCGGCCCTCGGCACACGCAAATGGCCGGGACCCGGTACCGGGTCCCGGCCATCTCTGACCGACGGGTGGACTTACCAACAGGCGCCGGCGTGGACAAGGGCGCCTCGGCTGTCTCGGACGTCAGGAGTCCTTGCCACCGATGACGACATTGCTGCTGCAGCCCTCGCTTGAACAGCTCTGCGCCTGGCTCGTGACGACGTGGACGTTTCCGTTTCTGTCGCGGTATACGGCCTCGTGCACGCAGCGGACATTCCCCTTGCCGTCATCGACGCACTTGCCAGAGCCACTGGACCCGCCCGAGCCGTCGAGGGCGAAGGCCTGGCCGGCCCCGGCTCCGAGGAGAGCCACGCTCCACAGAACCCCCGCTACGACTGCGATCCTCTTTGCATTCGGCATGTCCATACTCCTTTACGGCGATTCCCCGAGTGGACGACGGGGACCTTCGAGAACTTGCATCGGCAAAAGCCGGGGGCGGGCCCCGGGGCCCGAAACGTCGTTCGAGTCTCGAGGCCCGCCCGGGTCACCTGTTCAGTGACCGCCGCCGAGAGCAAAGGCGTTGGTGCAGGACACCGACTTGCTCTGGTCAACAGGCTGGTTCGCCAGGATGTCCAGGACCTGGACATTGATGCGGCCGATGTTGAGGACGCCCGACTGGCTCTCGTTGCCGCACGTGTTGGACTGCTTGGTGTCCACCTCGAGCGACCCGTCGCCGGCCTGGCTGACGCCGGCGCCGAGGAAGGTGACGGTGCCGAGCGCGGCCATGACGACCGCGGCCTTCTGGAACTTGCGCATTACCTCTCCGTTTCTTACGTCGCACACGGTCCGTGATGGACCGCCTACCGACAGTGTTAAACCTAGGAGACGTTCGCGGCTTTTGACAGGCGAAACGCCGAGTCGCGCCATTTTCTTGAAATGCCCGTGAGGGACCCACGGCGACGCCGACGACCGGCGGGCCCGCACAACAGCGAGCGGGCCCCGCGTCCGGACACATGGTCCGGGCGCGGGGCCCGCTCAGGTCACCTGGTCAGCGACGGTTCACTTGCCGACGCCGACGGCGTTACCGCAGGTCACCGAGGTGTTCTGCTCGACCGGCTGGTTCGCCAGGATGTCCAGGATCTGGACGTTGGCGCGACCGATGTTCAGAACGCCCGACTGCGACTCGTTGCCACAGACGTTGCTCTGGACGGTGTCGATGTCCACGTTCGGCTTGTCGCCACCGTAGGCCTGGCTGACGCCAGCACCGAGGAAGCTGACGCTGCCGAGCATGGCCGCGACGACCGCGGCCTTCTGGAACTTGCGCATTACTTCTCCGTTTCTCGGGTCAACACGATCCGTTACGGATCGGTCACTTACAGTCGCTGACAGTAGACGATTTTTTCTGCCTCTTCACAGACAAAACGCGCACAAGCGCAACTTTCATGAAAAAACCATCGTTTCGGCAGCCGTGACCGGCCCCCGGCCGTCGCGTTGAACGGGCAGTGCGGTCGCGCGCCGCTGCCGCACTCATTCGGAATCACTAAGGAGAACGTGATGTCTCACATCGCGAAGGTTGGCGCTGTCGCACTGGGCACGGGCGCCATGGTGCTCAGCGGGGCCGGTCTGGCCGCCGCGGACGCCGGCGCCAAGGCTGCGGCGATCGGCTCGCCGGGCTTCCTGTCCGGCAATGTGGTCCAGGTCCCGCTCCACGTGCCCATCAATGTGTGCGGCAACACCGTCACTCTGATCGGCGCGCTCAACGAGGCCTCCGGCGTCTGCAAGAACGGCGACGACGAGAAGGACAAGAAGAAGGCCGGCAAGAAGGCCGACAAGAAGGCCGGTCACCACCACGGCCACTGATCCTGCCGTTCCCCCCAGAGCCCCGGCGCGCCCAGCGCCGGGGCTCTTGCCGTGAAGCTTCGCACTCACGCGTACCGGTAGATGTGGCTGACATCCTCCAGCTCGTCCGGTGTCACGTCCCACGGCGGCAGTGTCTGGTGTCTCGCCACGATCCGGGCGTACTGCTCGTCGTCTTGTCCCGGCGGCGTGGCGGGAAGATAGCGCGCCCTGCGGTGACGCAGTTGCCAGCGGTGCCACTGGAGGTCCACGAAGGCGTGGTGCAGCCAGAAGACGGGGTCGTTGACGGAGGCCCCGCCGAGTATCGTCCCGCCCACCCAGCGGTGCACCCGGTTGTGGTTGTGCCAGGAGGTGGCGCCTCGGCCGCCACCCCAGCCTTCCAGTTTGTTGCGGAAACCTCGGGGGACCGTCGAGTTCCAGGGCGCCATGTCGTACACCGGATCCTTCAGTGCCCACTCCAGCTCGCTCTTGGTGGGCAGGTCGATCCGGGCGCGGCGGCGGCCGAGGTCACGGGTGAGGAACTTCAGGTCGGTCACGCCCGTCGTGATGGGCCAGTCGCCCTCTCGGTGAGCGAACGGACCGGTCGTCACCTGGTGGTCGGACCGGCGCCCGTTGCCGCCGAGGAGGTCCGCCGTCCATGGCGCGGACGTGGTCGTGCGGTCACGCGTCCAGTCCCAGTAGGGCACCGTCACCGAGGAGTCCACCCGGCGCAGCGCGTGCTCCAGTTCGAGCAGGAACCGGCGGTGCCAGGGCAGGAACGAGGGCGCCATGTGCGCGGCGCGCAGCCCATGCTCACCGTCCGCGGAGAAGTACTCGATGTGCATCCGCACGAACTCCTCGTACTCACCCCGCCGTTTGACCTCCAGCAGCGCCCTGACGAAGCGGCGCCGCTCGGTCTTGGTGAGCATGCCGGCGTCCTTACGTACGTACGCCATGTCGGCCTCCCGTGTGCAGATGTCCCGTGCCTCCGGGGCTCCGGGCCGGCTCGCGCAGTCGTTGACCGGGGCCGAGCTGGTCGACGGCCGCGCGGGCGGCCTCGAGCGGTGACCGGTAGGAGCAGTAATGGTCGACCATGCTCAGCCAGGTACCGTCGGCCCGGCGCATCAGGTGCAGTGGTCGGCCGTCCACCATGACCAGCCACCGGCCGCCCTCAGCCGTACCACGCTCGGAGATCCGCACACCTCGGATGCGGCGGCCGCCGTAGGTCTCGTCGAAGCGGGTGTCGGGCATCGCGTTCCCGGACTCCGGGCCGGGGCGTCGAGGTCGGGAAGCGGTGGCGAACCGGACCATGACCGCGGCGAGTGCGCCCGCGGCCAGACCTCGCACCGCGTCTCGCCGTGCGGTTCGTTCCCTTCCGGGCTGCGGCGGGCGCGGTGCCGCACCCGCGGCGCCGGCCGGTACCGCGCCGATGTCGACGACCATGATTCGCTCCACGTCCCTTCGGTTGTCCCATAGCCGTAACCGAGGAACACCGAGGGGCGGTCACCATGGCGCGGCCATTGCAGTGACACGGGAGCCAGCGGTAGGCGACCGTTGTGTCCGTCAGGACGATGCACCAGGAGTCTCGCAGCGGTCCGGTCGCTGCACCGGGTGGGACAAACACGGAGACGGCCCCCAGCACCACTGAGGACCGCCTCCTGACTGGTGGGTCTCGGCCCTACAGCCACAGGTTGCCGTGCGCCGGCTTGGCCTCATTCAGCGCAGCCGCAGCCTCCTTGGCCGTGGGGAGCAGCGCGTTCGAACCTTCAGCGGTCACGTCGAGCGGAACCCGGGTGGTCGCGTCGCCGCTGATGCTGGTGGCTGCCAGGTCCCGGGCGCGGTGGCCCTCCGGCGCTGCGGGCGCCTGCTCCGGGGCGGGGCTAGGGGCCGGGGCCTGCTGCGGGGCCTGGGCCTGGTAGGGAGCAGCCTGCTGCGGGGCCGGCGCCTGGTAGGGAGCAGCCTGCTGAGGAGCCGGCGCCTGGTAGGGAGCAGCCTGCTGCGGGGCCGGCGCCTGGTAGGGAGCAGCCTGCTGAGGAGCCGGCGCCTGGTAGGGAGCAGCCTGCTGAGGAGCCGGCGCCTGGTAGGGAGCAGCCTGCTGAGGAGCCGACGCGTAGTACGGAGCACTCTGAGCAGCCGGCGCCTGGTCGGGGGCGCTGTAGCCGGTCGGCGCCTGCTGCGGAGCGTTGTAGGCGATCGCGGGGGTGGCGGATCCAGCGGCGATCAGTGACCCGGCAAAGACGGCGGCAGCCTTCAGAGACTTCATCGTGTTCCTTTCTTCGGCAACGCACGTCGCCGGAGGGGATTCTGTCGCCGTGCCTAACGAGCCCTGGTCTGGGCGGAAACCGAGATCCCGAAGATTGCCGATACCTCATACGAGACCTATTAAAAGACCGGAACCGGGGCCGGGAAGAAACCGAAGGAAACACGAAGTGGGGCGGGAAGAGCGACAGTCGTGGCGCCGCTCCCTGAGGTCGGCACCACGACTGACGGGCTCTGGGTCAAGAAGTCGGCGACACGACCGGCGTCAGCAGTTGGATCTCCGAGAGCTCGGGGAGCGTGACAGCCGTCTCGGCGGGTTCCGGTGTCGGCAACGGGCCGGCCGGCTCGGCGGACGACTCCTCGGACGGTGCCGACGCATCGGATTCGTCCGGGAGCGAGAGGCCACCTCCGTCCAGCGCGGCCAGGAGGTCGTCCACTCCGGTCAGCAAACCGTCGACCGAGGGAAGGACGCCGTCGACACGCGAGGTGATCGCCTCCAGGAGGCCGTCGACCGCTCCGACCACGAGGTCCAGCAGGTCGGTCACGGGGTCGGCGGCGCGCGGCACCGGCACCCCGGGTACCGCGACGGGCAGGGCGGGAGCGGGTAGCCGCACCACCGTCGACATGAGCGGGGTTCGCGTCCGCTTGGCGGCCGCCTCGGTCAGGGCGGCCTTCGCGGCGGCTCCGAGCTTCCTGGCCTCCGCCGGAGGCAGTGTGCCGTTGCTGTTCCGGAGCACAGTCGTCAGCAGGTCGGCGACGGGGGTGAGCTCGCCCCAGTGCAGTTTCTCGATCTGCGCGAGCCGCGCCTCCACGCCGGGAAGCCGGGCCTCGGGCGCCACATGGCCGTGCCCGCGGGACGATTCGGCCGCCATGGCGACGGGGCCGGTGATCCCGACCAGAAGGGCGGCGCAGAGCGCACCGGACGCGATGCGCCGCACGGGCAGAGCACACATGGGAATTCCTTTCGACGGCGTTGGATCTTGAGCCCACCGTGAAAGCACCCACGCCTTCCCGCAACCGCTCATACGCTTTTCGGGATTCCGCAATTCCCCCTTTCGCCGCGTCAGGGCTGATCAGACGGTTCGTAAGGGCGCACCGCTCCGTGCCCTGACGGAGCAATGCGGCGGCCCGCGCGGAGCGGAGGGCGGCTACCGAGGGGCAGGCCGACGGCCGGAAGCAGCAGAGACTCGCGCTTTCACGATTCCGACACACTTGTCAGATTTCATCGGATTTCATCGACTATGTCCGGTTAATGACTAGAGTTGCGAACCGCCCGACGCACTCTCAGCGCGGACACATCGCCTTCGTGGCGCTCTGCCACGGCCCCCCGTTCGAAAGGGCAACGACCGGTCATGCGTCATTCCTTGGGCCCGCTGTTCCGCCGCGCGACCGTGGGCGTCCTCGCTCTTGCCGCCGTGTGGGCGGCCGGCAGTTCACCCTCCGCCGCACCGGCTGCCGCGCCGTCGCCGGAAGCCGAGCGTCTCAGCTTCAGCGAGCGGTACCGCGCGCTCCAGCACGGCGGCATCGTACGCGCTGCCAACGCATCGATCACCTGCCGCACGGCCCAGAGCTCTTCGTGTCCCGATGTCCAGGCGGGCGGCCCCGGTGTGAACGGCGACTTCGACATGTTCTACGTCGACGTCGACCGCGACGCCAACACGTACAACTCCTCCCGCGGGGAGGTCCGTCTGCCCAGCGGCTCCCGGGTGACGTACGCGCGCCTCTACTGGGGTGGCAACCTGCGCGTGGGCGAACAGAAGCCGCCACAGGACAACGGGCGCGTGCTGATCGCCGAACCCGGCGGCGAGTACAAGGAGTTGCTCGCGGACACGACGGTCGGACACCGCGTCATGGACGGCATGGACGCCTTCCAGGCCTCGGCCGACGTGACACGGCTGGTGCGGGAGGGCGGAGCGGGTCTGTACACCGTGGCGCAGATCAACATCGCCATGGGCAGATCCACGGCCGGGGCCTGGGGCGGCTGGACGCTCGTGGTGGCCTACGAGAACCCGGCGGAGCCGCTGCGGCACCTCGCGGTCTGGGACGGCTTCACCCCCCTGGGGGGTCAGGAGATCGGCCTGGGCGGCCTCGACTTCGCCGCGGGCGCGTGGGGCCGTGCGGGCCTGGTGGCGTACAACGGCGACCGCGGCACCGGCGGAGACTCGTTCACCGTGACGACCGGCCAGTCCGGGACCGCCCTCAGCAACTCCGCCAACCCCCGCGACGACGTCCTGAACTCCACCATCAGCGAGCCCGGGGCGGATGCGTCCCGTGTGCCCGCCCACACCAACACCCTCGGTTACGACTCCGACGTGTTCGATCTCGGAAGCGCCCTGCAGAACGGCGGGGACCAGATGACCTTCCGGATCCAGTCTCAGCAGGACGCGGCGTGGGCCGGCGTGCTCTTCGCCGCCGTCGACGCACGGCGGTGAGTACGTCGCCGCCCGCCCCGAACGCCTTCGCGAGCGAGGAATCCGCGCACATGCACGTGTCATCGACCGCACCTCATCCCAGAGTCCTGCACCTCACCCAGCCGGTGGACGGCGGTGTCGCCCGCGTGGTCACGGACCTGGTCCAGGCGCAGCTGTCGGACGGCCTGGACGTCACCGTGGCCTGCCCCGACAGCGCGCTCACCACGAAACTGCGGACGCTCGGCGCGCGCGTACGGCACTGGCACGCCACGCGGTCTCCCGGTACGTCGCTCATCCGGGAGGTACGGCACCTGGCACGGGTCATCGACGAGGTGCGTCCGGATCTGATCCACGCGCACAGCGCGAAGGCCGGACTCGCCGGACGGCTCGCGGTACGCGGGCGGATCCCGACGGTCTTCCAGCCGCACGCCTGGTCGTTCGAGGCGGTCGGCGGGGGCACCGCGACCCTGGCGCTCATGTGGGAACGCTGGGGAGCGCGGTGGGCCTCCCGCGTGGTGTGTGTGAGCGAGGCGGAACGCGCGACGGGCATGGGCGCCAGGATCACCGGCCGCTGGACCGTCGTCCCCAACGGCATCGACCCGGAGCGCTTTCGTCCGGCCGCCGCCGGCGCCGTACGGGCCGGACTCGCCCCGCTCGCCGACATCCACCCCACGGCGCCGCTCGCGGTGTGCGTGGGGCGGCTGTGCCGGCAGAAGGGGCAGGACGTCCTGCTGCAGGCATGGGAAACCGTCGAACAGCAGGTGCCCGACGCCCGTCTCGTCCTGGTCGGCGACGGGCCGGACCACGACCGGCTCCGCGAGAACGCCCCGCGATCCGTGGTGTTCGCGGGGGCCGTCGCCGACGCCTCCCCCTGGTACCAGGCCGCCGATCTCGTCGTCCTGCCGTCCCGCTGGGAGGGCATGGCCCTTGCCCCGCTGGAAGCGATGGCCTGCGGGCGGCCGGTCGTGGTCACGGACGTCGACGGCGCCCGGGAGAGTCTGCCTTCCTCCACCTCCGCCCGGTGCCTGGTTCCGCCGGAGGATCCGGCGGCGCTGGCCGAAGCCGTCACCGCGCTGCTGGCAGACCCGCTGCTGCGCGCATCGCTCGGCGACCAGGGCCGCCGGCACGTGCTGTCCGCGCACGACGTGCGGCTCACCGCCGAAGCGGTCTCGGACGTCTATCGCGACCTGCTCGGCCCATGGACCGCCACCACCCCCAGCGCTGAGCACGGTCAGCCGCTCGACACCGGACGTGGCGCCGAGGCGAACCGGCCAGTACAGCGCGTCGAGCCCACCGAGTACAGGGAGTCCATCCACTCGTGACCGCCGAACGTACCGTGCCCTCCCCCGGCGTATCGCCGCGGGAGCACGGGTCCTCACCAGTCTCGGTCATGCCCCCGCGCGGCACGACCACCGGTTTCCGGTCGTCCGCCCCGCGGCCCCCGGCCCGGCCTGCCTCACCCGTCCCGCTGCTCGTGGCCGACGGCTTCGCCGCCCTCGCTGGCACACTGGCGCTCACCGGGGCTCAGCGCCACCCGCTCCTCGTCACCCTGCTGATCGTCGCCTCGCTGCTGCTGCGCCGCGGCGGACGGCCGCCGGGGCCAGGGTTGCTGGACGAACTGCCCGCCCTGTGCGGACGCATCGCGGTGGCGTGGCTGGCCCTCGCGGCGCTCGTGGCGGCGTACCGGCCGGAGCACGCGTTGTCCCTGCGGACCGTGCTGACGGGCCTCGCCCTGCACACGGCGGCCGGCTGCGCGCTGCGCGGAACCGTGCACGCGCGGCGGCGTGCCGCCCTGCTGCGCCACCCGCACACGGCACTCGTCCTCGGCCCGGTCACGACCGCGCAGCGGGTGGCCGCCGCCGTACTGCGTCATCCACGCTGCGGTGTGCGGCCGGTGGGCATCGTCGCCGAGCAGCCGGAGGGCACCGAGACACTGCCGGTGCTGACGACCCCCGAGGAGGTCGAGCGGGCGGTCATCCAGAACGGGGTGCGGGCGGTGCTGGCCGTGCACCCCTCCGTACGCGCCGAACAGGAGCCGCTGCTGCGGGCGCTGGCCGATTCGGGCTGCGTGGTCTGGGAGGTCGACGCCGACACCCCGTCGTACGCGGCGCGGGAGCGGCTGGCCGGGTTTGCCTGCCGACGGCTGGACATGTCCCCGGCCCGGCGGGACAGCGCGGCCAAGCGGGCGCTCGACATCCTTGTGTCGGGGACGCTGTTGTTGCTCATCAGCCCGCTGCTGCTGACCTTCGCCGCGGTGCTGCGGATCAGCGACGGGCCGGGCGTGGTGTTCCGGCAGGAGCGCATCGGCAGGGGCGGTGAGCCGTTCACCCTGCTGAAGTTCCGTACGCACCGCCCGGTCGACGAGCACGAGTCGGCGACCCGGTGGAGCGTGGCGAACGAGAACGAGATGCGCTGGTTCTGCCGGATGCTGCGGCGCACCTCGCTCGATGAACTGCTCCAGTTGTGGAACGTGCTCCGGGGCGACATGAGCCTGGTCGGCCCCCGCCCCGAACGCCCCTACTTCGTCGCCCAGTTCGGCCAGACCTATCCCGGCTACTCGGTCCGCCACCGCATGCGGACCGGCATCACCGGCCTCGCCCAGATCCACGGCCTGCGCGGCGACACCTCGATCGAGGACCGCAGCCGTTTCGACAACGCCTACATCGACGACTGGTCCCTGTGGCAGGACGTCTGCATTCTGCTGCGCACCGCCGCCACGGTGGTACGTCCCACGGGGAGCTGAGACAGGTGAGCCTCGCGCTGACAGCGCTCCCCCGCCGCGACACCGCGCTGACACCGGCCCTGCTCGTAGTGGCCGTACCGGCCTTGCTGGCCCTGCCCCTGACGTCGGACGGAGCGGGGCCCGCCGACGTGTTCTCCGGGCTGGTGGTGGTCTACTGCGTGATCCGCCTCCTGCTCGAACGGCGGCGCCCGCTGTCGCCCGCCGCCGTGGTGATTCTGGGCCTGCCGGTCGTGGGGCTCGCGCTCTCCACCATGGGGGCGTTCTCTCCCCAGGCCGGGCTCACCGGCCTCGGCCGCTATCTGCAGACCTTCGTCCTCGTTCCGGCGGCCGTACTGCTGCTGCTGCGCGACCGGACCGGCTTCCGGCTGGTGGCCTGGGCCTGCGTGGGGCTCGGTCTGTGCCAGGGGGCCATCGGCGTCCACCAGTTCGTCACCCGGACCGGTGCCTCCTACCAGGGCGCCGACATCCGGGCGGTGGGCACCTTCGGGTCGCACGACGTGATGGGCATGGCGACGGCGGTCTCGCTCGGCCTGGTGTGCGCGGTCGGTATCGCGCTGGGCCGGGTGCCCGTACGGCAACGGGCGGCCGCCGCCGCGTGCGCAGCGGTGCTGCTGCTGCCGCTCGCGCTCTCCTTCAGCCGGGGGGCCTGGATCGCGACGTTCCTGACGTGCGCCGTGCAGCTGGTCCTGACCGGATGGCGGCGTGCTCTCAAGGTGGCCGCGGCCGCGGTCGCCGTGGGTGTGATCCTGGTGGGCGGCTTCGGTGTGGGCTCGGTTCTCCTGCAACAGCGCATCGGCAGCATCGCCCAGGTCGCCGACGCCCCCGACCAGTCCGTGGTCGACCGGTACACCCTGTGGGCGTCCGCCACGGAGATGTGGCGGCAGCACCCGCTGACCGGGGTCGGGCTGAAGGGTTTCCCCGAGTACCGGGACGGACACGCCACGCTCGCGCTGTCGTCGGGCAGCGAGACAGAAGGCGCGGGAGCGGCGTACCAGCGGCAGCCGCTGCTGTCCCCGCACAACATGTACCTGCTGGTGCTGAGCGAGCAGGGCCTGATCGGGCTGCTCGCGCTCGCCGGAAGCTGGCTGGCGCTGCTGGTGTGCGGGGTGCGGCGGCTCGTGCGCGTCCGCGACCGCGGCCCGGGAGCCGACTGCGGGCTCGTCGCCTGCGGGCTGCTGATCTGGCTGCTGACCGATTTCATGTACGGCGACATCGGCGGCCCCTCGACCGTGCTGATCGCCGTGGCGATGGGGCTCGGGGCCTGGTGGGCGCTGACCGGCGACGTGCGCGCGGAGGCGCCCCGCAGCGGGGTGCGCGAGCCCGCCGAGGAGGCCCTGGTCCGATGACGGTGGTGCCTTCGCATTCCCCCGGATCCGACACGGACGATGCGGTGACCGTGCCCTCGGCGCGGGCCGCCACCGAGACCGGCGACGGTACCGACCAGGCCTCGGCGCCGTCGTCGGTCTCCGGGAGCTTCCTTGCCAGGGCCGCGCTCGTCACGGCGTCGCTGTCCATCGCCGGTTCACTGCTCGGCCTGGTGCGTGACCAGTCGCTGGCGCGGCTGTTCGGCGCCGGGAGCGACACCGACGCCTTCCTGGTGGCGTGGACGGTCCCGGAGTTCGCCGCCACGCTGCTCATCGAGGACGGGCTGGCGATCGCGCTGATCCCGGCGTTCAGCATGGCGCTGGCCCGCCGCGCCCGGGGTGCGCCGGGCGACCCGGTCCGCGCCCTGGTCGGCGCCACCCTGCCCCGGCTCTGTCTCGCCCTCGCCGCGGTGGCCGCCCTGATCGCCGGCACGGCTCCCCTCCTGGTGCGGGCTCTCGCTCCCGGTCTGCCCGACCCCCGGCTCGCCGCCGACTGCACCCGGATCACGGCCACCTGCGTGCTGGCCTTCGGGCTCGCCGGGTACTGCAGTGCCGCCCTGCGGGCCCACCGCTGTTTCCTCGCGCCCGCGGCGATCTACGTCGTCTACAACACCGGCATCATCGCCGCGATGTTCCTGCTCGGCGAGGGCTGGGGCGTGCGCTCCGCCGCGGTCGGGGTCGCGGTGGGCGGCTGTCTGATGGTGGCGGTGCAACTGCCGTCGCTGTGGCGGCGGCTGTCGTCGCCCACGCCACCCCTCTCCAAGGCCGGTGCGGTGGTCGAGGAGCGGCCGATGCAACTCGCCCTGATCGCCGCTGTGCTCCTGTTCGCCCTGTGCCGCCAGTCGCAGGTCCTCGCGGAGCGCTTCCTCGCGTCCGGCCTGCCCTCCGGTGCCATCTCGCATCTGAACTACGCGCAGAAGGTCGCCCAGATCCCGATGACGCTGTCGCTGATGGTGTGCACCGTCACCTTCCCGGTGGTGGCGCGGGCTCTCGCGGACGGGGACACCGCGCGGGCCCGCAGCCGCGTGGAGCGGGACTTGGCGCTCGCCTCGTGGCTGGTGCTGCTGGGCATGTGCGCGGTGATCGCCTGCGCCCCCCAGATGATCGAACTGCTCTTCCAGCGGGGAGCGTTCACCCCGGGTGACACCGAGGCGACAGCGGACGTCATGCGCGTGTACGCCCTCGGGCTGCTGGGCCAGACCCTGGTGGGCGCCCTCGTGCGGTCCTACTTCTCAGCGGGCCGGGCCAGCTGGTACCCGCTCGGCGCGATGGCGGCGGGCATCGCCGTGACGTCCTGGATCGGCGCCGGCTCCGTGCACTCCTGGGGAGTGGCGGGGATCGCCGCCGCCAACGCCCTCGGCATCACCGTCACGGCGACCCTGCTGCTCGTCGGGCTGCGAACGGGCCGGCCGAACAGCTCTCACGGCGTCTCGGTCCGTGTCCGGCCGGTCCTGGCCGAGCTGAGCAGGCTGGTGTCCGCCGCGGCCGTCGCCACGGCCGCGGGGGCGTTCGCCGCGAGCCGGCCGTCGTCCCCGGCGGCGGGCCTCACGGCCGGCCTCCTGACCGTGACCTTCGTCTTCGTCCCGCTCAGCTGGGCCTTCGGGGCCCAGAGTTCCGCGTCCGCTCTGCGCTCCCTACGCGCCGTCACACGAAGGCTCACACATGGCCGTTTCCGTTGACTCCCCCGGCACCGACAGACCCCGGGCCCCGCGCAAGGGCCCGGCCCCCTGGGTGGCGATGTACCACTCGGTGGGCGACTGCTCGGACGACCCGTACCGCATCACGGTCACGCCCGCACGGCTCGAGGCGCAGCTGGCCTGGCTGCGCCGGCGCGGGCTGCGGGGCGTGTCCGTGACCGAGCTGCTCGCCGCCCGCGCCCGGGGCGAGGGGCACGACATGGTCGGGCTGACCTTCGACGACGGGTACGCCGACTTCGTCACCGACGCCCTGCCGCTGCTGCACCGCTGGGACTGCGGCGCGACCCTCTTCGTGCTGCCCGGACGGCTCGGTGGCGACAACGCCTGGGATCCGCTCGGCCCGCGCAAGCCGCTGCTGACCGGGGACGGCATCCGGCGCGCGGCCGCCGAAGGCGTGGAGATCGGCTCGCACGGGCTGACGCACGTCGACCTCACCAAGGCGGACGACCGCACGCTCGAGGCGGAGGTCGCCGAGAGCCGCGCACAGCTCGAGGAGCTGACCGGCACCCCGGTCGAGGGTTTCTGCTATCCGTACGGCACGATCGACGCCCGCGCCGTGGCGGCCGTACGGGAGGCGGGGTACACCTACGCCTGCGCCATCGACCCGGGCCCGCTGACCGGTCCGCACGCCCTGCCGCGCGTGTACGTCGGCCAGGACGACACGGCGTGGCGCCTGCACCTCAAGCACTGGCTGCACCGGCTGCGCCGGCGCCCGGTGGAGGGCCTGTGAGATGAGGGCTCTGCACATCATCACCGGCCTCGGTGTCGGCGGGGCCGAGCAGCAGCTGCGCCTGCTGCTGCGTCATCTGCCCGTCGACTGCGACGTCGTGACGCTCACCAACCCCGGCGCGGTCGCCGAGGGCCTGGCGGCCGACGGAGTCCGCGTCACGCATCTCGGCATGGGCGGCAACCGTGACCTGGCCGCGCTGCCGCGCCTGGTCCGGCTGATCCGCGCCGGCGGCTACGACCTGGTGCACACCCACCTCTACCGGGCCTGCGTCTACGGCCGCTTCGCCGCCCGCGCGGCCGGGGTCCGGGCGGTCGTCGCAACCGAACACTCCCTGGGCGACTCGCAGATGGAGGGCCGCAGCCTGACGGCAGGGGTGCGGGGACTGTACCTCGCCAGTGAGCGGCTCGGTTCGGCGACGGTCGCCGTGTCCCCGACGGTGGCCGAGCGCCTGAAGCGCTGGGGCGTGCCCGCGCCCCGCATCGAGGTCGTCCCGAACGGCATCGACCTCGACCGCTTCCGCTTCGACCCGGAGCGGCGCGCGCACGCCCGCCGGCACTTCGGCCTGCCGGAGGACGCCTGGGTCGTGGGCGGTGTCGGCCGGCTCACCGCGGGGAAGCGGTTCGACGTCCTCGTCCGCGCGCTCGCCCTGCTGCCGGACGAGTGCCGGCTGCTGCTGGTGGGCGGCGGCCCCGAGGAGCCCGCACTGCGTCGCACGGCCCACGAGGCCGGCGTGGCCGAGCGCGTCGTCTTCACCGGCGAACGTCCCTACGTGCGCGGCGACGCGCCGGGACCGGATCTGCCCTCGCTCACCTCGGCGATGGACCTGCTCGCGTCCCCGTCCACGGAGGAGGCCTTCGGTCTGGCGGCCGTGGAGGCTCTGGCGTCCGGACTGCCCGTGCTCTACGCCTCCTGCCCGGCCATCGAGGACGTGCGGCCGTCCGCCGCCGCCGGCGCCCGGTGCGTGCGCGGCGGCCCCGAGGCCTACGCCCGCGCGATGACCGAGGTCCGCGCGGCCGGCGCCGGGCCCCGCAGTGCCTCGGAGGTCGCCCACCACTACAGCATCACCCACTGCGCGGCCCGTCTCACGGACGTGTACGCGACAGCGGTCTCCAGTTCGCCGTCCCTCTCACCTCTGGGAGCCACCTCGTCATGACCGACACTCCGCCCCGTCAGCACCGCCTGTCCCCGGCTCGTCTCAGGGGCCTTCCCCTGTGGTCCGTGCTGGCGGCGGGCACCCTCGTCGGGGGTCTGCTCGGCGGCTCCTACGGCTTGCTCACACCCTCCACGTACACGGCCACGAGTTACGTCATCGCCGTACCCACCGAGAAGTCCACGCCGGACGCCGCCCTCGGATTCGCCCAGGCGTACGGCCGGGTCGCCACGCAGCTCGCGGTGCTCGGGGACGCTCAGGTGTACGCGGGCGTCCCGGTGCGAACCCTGCAGCACAGTGTGCGCACGGCGACGTCGCCGGACGCGCCGATGGTCGCCGTCTCGGCCACTTCCTCGCGCCCCGGCCTCGCCGTCGACATGGCCAACGCGGTCACCCGCTCCCTGACCCGCCACGCGGACGACAGCAGCGACAGCACCCACGTGCGGCTCGTGAAGTTCTCCCGGGCGGTGGAGCCGCGCGAGCCGACGTCCGCGTCGCCGGCGGTGACCGGTCTGGTGGGGGCGAGCGCCGGCGGTCTGCTGGGCGGCCTGGCCCTGCTGGCGCGGCCCAGGAGGAGCGGCCGGGACGGCGAGGTCGCTCCCGCCCCCTCCGTGCCCGGCCCGGCCGCCGCCGCAGATGTGCGCGGACAACGGTGACGACGGCGGGCCCGCTCCGGCACGGCACCGGGGAGCGGCGTCTCACTCGGCCGGCGGATCACCACCAGTCGAAGCGGAGGCAGAGCTTTCCGCCGAGCCACTCCTCGACCCAACTGCCCAGGTCCAGGGGCGTGCAGTCCGCCGGGGGCGGCGTCGTGCCGGGCGGGGTCGGCTTCGGCGTGGGCGTGGGCGTGAGGGGCGGGGCAGCCTGGTCGCCGCGGCCGAACAGGGTGGACCGGTAGAGATGGGACGACTTCGGGTTGGCGCCGCACTGCCACACACCGTGCGGGCAGTAGTCGGTCAGCGTGTTGTAGAGCGGCCTGTACTCGTCCATCCAGGCGAGCATGCGCCGCATGTACTCGGGATTGTCACCGTTGCGGAAGAGCCCCCATTCCGGATAGGAAATGGGTTTGCCGTGAGCCTTCGCGAAATCCACGTGGTGCTGCAGCCCGTAGGGCTCTTTCACCTGTTGATCGAACGACATTCCGTTCGGCTGGTCATAAGAGTCCATGCCGATGACGTCGACCGTGTCGTCCCCCGGGTAGCACTTCGTCCAGGGAACGGCATCCTGGCCACGGCTCGGCGTGAAATCGAACCGAAACTTCTGGCCCGGCACGGAACGCATGGTGGCGACGATTCTGTTCCAGTACTTCTTCCAGGCCTCCGGGTCCGGCCCACAGCGATGGGTGTACGTGGTGCCATTCATTTCCCAGCCGAGCACGATGACCGTGTCCGGCACCTTCAGCGCGACCAACCGCTCGGCGAGGACGCGGAAATGGTGATCGAACTCCCCGGCAGCGCCGCGCCGCAGCAGCTGCCGGACCTCGTTGTCGGAGACGCCCTCCTCGTTGCGCTCCTGCATGGGGACGTTGAGGACCAGCATCCGGTCGGCCTTCTTGTTGCGCCAGTGCGCCCACACGTCAAGGAAGTCGGCGGCACCCTCGATGTCGCGCCAGCGGTGTCCCGGCAGGTAGGTGTGGCCGACGCGGAGCTCCGTGCCCCCCAGCCAGTGGCTGAACAGCGGCATCCGCGCCACGCCCCGGGCATCGGACTTGAGGAAGACGCCGAAGGCGGGAATCCCCTCACCGTCCGCCGCGGTGGGGGCGACCGGGGTGGGCGTCGGGGACTGGGCGATCGCCTGAGGTGCGAGGGCCTGAGGCGTGACGGCCGGAGGCGTGAGGGCCGGAGGTGTGAGGGCCGGAGGTGTGAGGGCCGAGGGCGTGACGGCGGGCGCCACCGGGGTCGGCGCCGGAGCCCGGGGCTCGGCGGCCTGCGCCACCCCCACCTCCGCCACGAGGCCGGACGCCAGGGCGGCCGACGCGGCGACCGCTGCCGCGCCCAAGGCCAGCCGGCGGGCCTTGGCCCGCCTGTGCTGTGGAGCCATGCCTGCTCCTTTCTTCGCTCTCGTCCGGAGTGCTGCCGCAATTGGTGTTATTGACGGGCAGTCATATAAGTGAGTCATAGAAAAGCATGGAGCGCCAGTGCCCTTGCGGCTTTCGAGTGCCGGGATCGCCCGTGCGGGTGAGCCGATCGAAGAGAAAGAGAGAATTCGTGTCGCTGCTCGACATCCGCGTCCCCGCTGTTGTGCTGCGGATCGACCGGAATCCTTTCCACCACGGAACGCTGGGGGCCGTGCGCTCGCTCGGCAGGGCGGGAGTGGAGGTACACGTCGTCGCTGACACCGCGGGAAGTCCCGTCGGAGCGTCACGTTACGTACGGCAAATGCACCCGCCGCCGCCCCCGGGAGCGTCCGCGCAGGACATCCTCGCCGTGCTGCGCCGCGTGGCCGACCGGATCGCGCGACCCGCCGTCCTGGTCCCGATGGACGACGCGAGCGCGATCACCGTAGGGCGTATGCGGGACGAACTCGCGCCCTCCTACCTTCTGCCGGAGATGCCCGGCACCCTGGCCGAGCGCGTCGCCGACAAGGCGGAACTGGCCGCCGTGTGCGCGTCCGCCGATGTCCCCCACCCGCAGACGCTGATCCCGGACAGTGGGGCCGAGGTCGATGAGGCCCTGCGGCAGCTCGGGCTGCCGTTGGTGGCGAAGTGGAGCCGTCCCTGGCTGCTGCCCACCGGCAGCGGGCTGCGCAGCACGGTGCTGGTGCGGTCCGCGCAGCAGGCCCGGGAGCTCTTCCTGCGCACCGAGGAAGCGGGGACCCGGCTGCTGCTCCAGGCGTACCTGTCACCGGGGCCGGACCGGGACTGGTTCTTCCACGGCTACGCCGACCGCTCGGGCGGCGTGCGCGCGGGCGGTCCGGGCCGCAAGCAGCTGGCCTGGCCGCGGGGGGCGGGCCTGACCGCGGTGGGCTGCTGGACTCCCAATCCCCAGGTGCAGGCGCTGGCCGAGCGGCTCACCGGCGAGCTGGGCTACCGGGGCATCTTCGACCTCGACTTCCGCCGCTGCGGCGAGACGGGCCGTTACCACCTGCTCGACTTCAACCCGCGCGCCGGCGCCCAGTTCCGGCTCTTCGCCGACAGCGCGGGCCTGGACGTCGTGCGGGCCCTGCACCTGGATCTGACGGGCCGTTCACTGCCGGCCGGGGCCCCGATGGCCGGGCGGGCGTTCGTGGTGGAGAACTACGCGCCGATGGCGGCGCTGCGTGCGGCGCCGGGCGGGCGCGAACTGGCCTGGTACGCCGCGGACGACCGCTCCCCCGGGCGGGTCATGTGGGCCCAGTGGTGCCGGCACGTGTCGCGCCGGCTGTACGAGCGGCTGAGCACGACGACGGTGCCGACGCCTCGGCGGATCCCCCGGGCGGCCTCGCCCTCCCTGACCGACAACGAGAAAGCGAGCAGTTGATGGTGTACGACCTTCTGGTGGTGGGCGCAGGCCCGTACGGTCTGTCGATCGCGTCCCACGCCGCGGCCGCCGGGCTGAACCTGCGCGTGTTCGGCCGGCCCATGGCGTCCTGGCGGGACAACATGCCCCGCGGCATGTTCCTGAAGTCGGAGCCGTGGGCGTCCAACCTCTCCGACCCGGCCGGGCAGTGGCGTCTGGACGTCTACTGCGCGCAGCACGGCTTGACGGCACGTCATGCGCAGCCGATCCCGGTCGAGGCGTTCGCGGAGTACGGCCTGTGGTTCGCGCGCAATGCCGTACCGGAGGTGGACGAGCGCACGGTGACCCGTGTGGCGGCCGGGCCGGGCGGTTTCACGGCGGTCACCGAGGACGGGGAGGAGGTGCAGGCGCGAACGGTGGCCCTGGCGGTCGGTGTGATGCCTTTCGTCGAGGTACCGCAGGCACTGCGCGGACTGCATCCCGCCCTGGTGACGCACAGCAGCCACCACAGCGACCTCGACCGCTTCCGCGACAAGGACGTCACGGTGATCGGTGGCGGGCAGGCGGCCCTGGAAACGGCGGCACTGCTCGCCGAACAGGGCACGCGAGTCCGTGTGCTGGCGAGGGCGGAACAGCTGCGGTGGAACGACGTGCCCCCGCCCTGGGAGCGCCCCTGGTACCAGTCGGCCCGCTCCCCCCACAGCGGCCTCGGCCCCGGCTGGCGGAACTGGTTCTACTCGGAGCGCCCGAACCTCTTCCGGCGGCTGCCTGAGCCGACCCGGGCACGCATCGCGACCACGGCGCTGGGGCCTGCGGGCGCCTGGTGGGTACGGGACCGGGTGGAGGGCGTGGTGGAGCTGCTGCCGGGCCACGAGGTCACCGCGGCCTGTGCGGTGCCGGGCGGGGTGCGGCTGGACATGGCGAGCCGTACGGGTGCCCCGCGCAGTCTGGAGACCGAACACGTCATCGCCGCCACGGGGTTCCGGGCCCGTTGCGACCGGCTCGGACTGCTCACCCCCGAGCTGCGCGGGACGCTCGCGGCACTGCCGGACGGCTCCCCGGAGGTCGGGCGCAGCTTCGAGTCCTCCTACCCCGGCCTGTTCCTCGCGGGTCTGGTGACGGCTTCGGGCTTCGGCCCTGCCATGCGCTTCGTGCAGGGCGCGTCCTTCACGGCGTCGACACTCGTCCGCGGAGTACGCCGCCGGCTCGGCGCCATGCCGGTGGGCGGCGTCGTCCCCGCTCCCGTGGACGGCAGCCGGAGCGAGTCGCCGGCGCCCGTGCACCGCTGACCGGGGGCCCCGCCCGGTGACCCGTGGGCCGCTGACGGCTGAAGCGTCGTCAGCGGCCCGCCTCCGTACCGGGAAGGCCGGTCGGGCAAACCGGTGTGACACGACGGCCGACACCCCCCGGACCGAGGTCGACGGGGGGTGCGGGTCGTGCGGTCCGGGGCGGCCACAGCCTCGCCCTCGGAGAGATGGCGACGTGGCGTGCGGGTACGGGAGAGGTTTCCGGCACCCGGCCGCCTCGGGAACGGCTAGCGGGACGAGGTGGTGCGGCCGCGGCGGTACATCAGCACTCCGCCCGCGATCAGGACGGCACTGGCGGCCGATGCGGCGGCCAGGGCCTCGCTGCCGGTCTCGGCCAGCTGGGGCAGCGAGCCGGGCTCCTCCTGCTCCTCCGCCTCCTCGGTGATGGACGAGTCCTCGGTGTCCGGGGTCGTGGAACGCGGCTTCTCGCTGTCCGGCGGGACGGAACCGCCCTTGGCCGGGGGCTTCGGCTTCTCCTCCTCCGTCGACGGCTTGTCGTCGTCGCCGTAGCCGCCGCCGTAGGAGCCGTTCTCGCAGTCGTTCTCGAGCGCGTCGTTGAACAGCGCGCCCCCGTTGACGCTGTTGCCGCAGGCGTTCACGGGCGCCTCGACCGGCACCTGCACGTTGTTCCCGGAACCCACGCCGGGAGAACCCTTGACGACCGCCGACGCGTCCGCGCCCTCCTCGTGGCCCGACGACTTGTGCGAGATGTTCCTGCAGGAGTTGCCGAACGCGGTGTTGAGCGCCGCGAGCACGTTGACGGTGTTGCCGCACAGGTTGACCGGCACCTCGACCGGCACCTGCACGCTGTTCCCGGACAGCACACCAGGAGAATCCTTCGCCACTCCCGACGCGTCGGAGTCGGCGAGGGCGGGGCTGCCGTACAGGGACAGAATCCCCGTGGCGGCGGCCGCCGCGAACGCTCCCTTGCTCAGGGTCTGTCGCATTGCAGTTGTCCTCCTGCTTGAAGAATCGGGGCGGCCGGCCTCGGTGCGGGGGTCCACATCCAGGGCCGACGGTGCGGCGGCATGAACAGGTCGCAGCGCTGAACAGGAATCAGGCGTGTCGAATGCTGCCTCGCGGCTCAAGGGCTGCGGAGACGGCGTTACGCGCCGTTGCCCTGCGCGACGACCGGTCCGCCGGCGAGTGCCGGGACAGCGGCCGTCACCGGCACATCAATGGCGGAAGCGGCGGCCGCCGCAGCGATCATTGCCTCCTTGAGCACTGCGCGTTCCTTTCTCGTGGCGCCGCATGCTCTACTGCCTCATCAACCCGGTGCAGAAGAATTGGTTCCGCAGGTTCACCCGGTTGGCCCGCGTCCCGCCCCGGAAGGCCGGGAGGTCTTCAGTCCCGCTGCCGTTCCGCCTGTCCGATGGCCCGGGCGAGTCCGCGCACTGCCCCGTCCTCCGTGGCGCCGGACAATACACGGGCCCGGTCCGCGAGTTCGGCGAAGCCGGCCGGAGCGCCCGGGAGGCGGTCGTGGCGGTCGTCCCGCGAGCGGAGGGCGTCGGCGAACCAGGCCGCCACCGCGGTGACCTGGAAGCGGCTGGGGGCGGCGCGCAGGGAGCCGTGAAGGGCGCCGGCCTCCAGATCGCCGGTCTCCTCGTGCGGGGCGCGGGTCTCCGGGTCGAGCCAGCGCACGGTGGCGGTGGCGAGGTGGCCCTCGGCGCCGGGCTCGGTGCGCACGGCGTACAGGGCGGTGACGGTGTGTCCGGGGCCGACCTCGCCGCCGTCGACGCGGTCGTCGCGGAAGTCCTCGTCGGCGACGCGCCGGTTGTCATAGCCGACCAGGCGGAACTCCTCGACCGTCTCCGGGTCGAAGGCGACCTGGGCCTTGGCGTCGCGGGCGGCGAGGTCGACGTTGCGCGGGAGCTGCTCGGAGAAGACCTTGCGGGCCTCGTCGGAGTCGGACACGTAGACGGTGTGGCCGTCGCCCTCGTCGGCGAGGCGTTCCATCAGGGCGTCGCCGTAGTCGCTGCCCACGCCGACGCCGAAGAGCGTGATGCCGTGCTCGCGGCGTTCGCCGGCGATGCGCTCCAGGATGGCGTCCGCGTCGGTGTCGCCGGTGTTGGCGAGCGCGTCGGAGATGAGGACGACCCGGTTGGTGGCGCCCTCGCGCAGGCCTTCGGCGGCCGTCTCGTAGCCGGTCTCTACGCCGGCGCCGAGGTTGGTGGAGTCCTGGGTGTCCAGGTCGGAGACGGCGTCCTGGATCTCGTCGCGGTTGCCGTCGAGGCGGGTCATGGGCAGGACGGTCTTCGCCTCGTCGCTGAAGGTGACGAGCGCGACCGAGTCGTCGTCGCGCAGCCGGTCCGTCATCACCGAGAGGGACTCCTTGGCGAGGTCCAGGCGGCCCGGCTCGTCCATGGAACCCGAGACGTCGATGACGAAGGTGAGGGCGGCGGGCGGGCGTTCACCGGAGCGTTCCGTCGTGCGGGTGGCGAGGCCGACGCGGACCAGGGACCAGTCCTCGTCCTCGGTGCGGGCGCCGTCCACGGTGACCGAGAAGCCGTCGCCGTCCGGCCGGTCGTAGTCCTGGCGGAAGCTGTTGACGAACTCCTCGGGACGGACCGTCGACGGGTCGGGCAGCCGCCCGTCGGCGAGGGCGCGGCGGGCGTAGTCGTAGGAGGCGGTGTCGACGTCGAGGGCGAAGGTGGAGACGTGGTCGGGGTTTTCGCGGAGGTCGTCCCGCTCGCTGCTGCCGTCCTCGTCGCCGTGGGCGGGTGCGGGCTCGCCCGAGCCGTACTCGGGGCGGTCGGCGGCCTTGCCGCCCTCCCCGGTGCCGGCGCCCCCGCCGCACGCGGTGAGCAGCAGGCCGCTCACGGCCGTGAGGGCGAGCAGCGCTTGTCGTGTCCGGAACCGCTCCATCGTCCGTACCCCCTGCATCCGTTGGCGTCGGCTTCTTGCGACTGTGACGGCGCAGGGGGCCCGAACGTGCGGTACGGGGCGTTGCGGAAGCGTCTCGAAGCGGCCACGGGGGCGGCCCTTCGAGACCGGTGGGTGACCCTCCGTTGACCTGACGCCGGCCTAGGAGACGACGTCCTTGCGGGCGAAACCGCGGAAGGCCAGGGCGAACAGCACGAGTGCGTAGGTCACGGAGATCGACGTGCCCTGGATCATGTCCGACCATTCCAGCCGGGGCCGGACGGCGTCGAGCCAGGCGTACTGCCAGTGCGCGGGCAGGAAGTGGCGCCAGTCGCCGAGGGCCGTCACCTCGTCGAGGACGCTGCCGATGATGGTGAGGAACACCGCGCCGCCGACCGCGCCGAGCGGGGCGTCCGTCCGGGTCGACAGCCAGAACGCGAGGGCGGCGGTGACCAGTTGGGACACCATGATGTATGCGACGACGATCAGGATGCGCTGAGCCGCGGTGCCGGTGGACAGGCTGCCTCCGGTGGGCAGTTCGAGCGGGCCCCAGCCGTAGGCGGCCGTGCCGACGGCGAGGGCGACGACCGGGAGCAGGACCATCGCCGCCAGGCTCAGGGTGAGTCCGACGGCGAGCTTGGACCACAGCAGCCGGGCCCGGGGCACGGGGGCCGCGAGCAGATAGCGCAGGGACGACCAGCTCGCCTCGGAGGCGACCGTGTCGCCGCAGAACAGGGCGACGGGGATGACGAGCAGGAAGCCCGCGGCGGAGAAGAGGTTGACCGCGGCGAAGTTGGCCCCGGACGCGGTCGCCGTGTCCATGAGGTTGATGCGGTTGTTGTTGCCGCCCGGGTCGCCGCCGACCTGGAAGGCGATCAGCAGGATGATCGGCAGGGCGACCAGGACGCCGCCCATCACCATCGTGCGGCGCCGCTTCAGCTGCCGGGCCAGCTCGACGCGCAAGGGCAGGGTGCGGCCCGCGCGGTAGCCGGCGGCGACCTCGACGGGAGGCTCGGCGAGCTGGCTCATGCTTCGGCTCCGATCAGGGTGAGGAAGGCGTCCTCCAGGCGGCGGTGGGGGCCGACCGAGCGCACCGCCACGTCGAGCCGTACGAGGTCGGCGACCAGGCGCTGCGGGGTGCCGTCGGCGTCGAGCTGGATCAGGAGGCCCTCGTCGGCGCGCACGGCCGAGGCGACGCCGGGCAGGGCGGCGACCTTCTCCACGACGGGCTCGTCCACGGGCGTGGCCGTCCCGACCAGGAGGGTGTCGCCCGACCCGACGATGTCCTCGACGGGGCCCGCCTGGACGAGCTGCCCGTGGTCCATGACCACGAGGTGGGTGCAGGTCTGCTCGACCTCGGCGAGGAGGTGGCTGGAGACGATGACCGTGCGGCCGGCGGCGGCGTAGCGGATCATCACCTCGCGCATCTCGCGGATCTGGGGCGGGTCCAGGCCGTTGGTCGGCTCGTCGAGGATGAGCAGGTCCGGCAGGCCGAGCATGGCCTGGGCGATGGCGAGGCGCTGGCGCATGCCCTGGGAGTAGGTGCGCACCGCCCGGGCGAGCGCGTCGCCCAGGCCCGCGATCTCCAGGGCCTCCTCCATGTGTGCGTCCTCGGCCGGGCGGCCGGTGGCGCGCCAGTACAGCTCCAGGTTCTCGCGGCCGGACAGGTGCGGCAGGAAGCCGGCTCCCTCGACGAAGGCGCCGACCCGGGACAAGACCGGGGCTCCGGGGGCGATGGCGTGGCCGAAGACGCGGATCTCGCCGCCGTCGGGCTTGATCAGCCCCATCAGCATGCGCAGGGTGGTCGTCTTGCCCGCTCCGTTGGGGCCGAGCAGGCCGAGGACCTGGCCCTGCTCCACGCGGAAGGAGAGGTCCTTGACGGCGTACCGGTCGGTGGACTTCGCGTACCGCTTGGTCAGGTCCGTGATCTGGAGGGGGACTTCGGCCAGGGCCGGGTCCGGCGGGGCGGGGGCGGCCGTGCGGCGGCGGCCCGTGAGGATCAGCGCGAGCGCGATGCCCGCGCCGGCGAGCGGCAGCCACCACACCCAGGCGGGCAGTCCGTCCTGGGTGTCGCGCTGCCCGAGGGCCGAGGGGACCGTCAGATCGCCCTCGAGGGAGACGGTGTACGTGGCCGGGGCGGTCGGGGAGGCGTAACCGAGGTCGGTGGAGGCGAGGACCAGGCGGAGCCGGTGGCCGTCGTCGATCTCGTGGTCGATCGCCGGGAGCGTGACGGTGACGTCCTTGCCGGCCTTGGCGCCTTCGACCCTGAGGGGTGTGACGAGCTGGGAGGGCAGCACCTGCTGGGTGCCGCCGCCCGGGCCGACGTCGTAGAGCTTCGCGAAGAGGACGGCCTCGTCGCTGGTGGACTTCACGTGCACGGTGGCGGTGGGTGAGCCGGTGATCTGGAGGTCCTCGCGCATGGGGGCGGACTCGAACGCGGCGAACTGGCCGGGGAAGTCGAGGGAGACGCCGATGCCGAGCGTGGAGAGCTGACTGAGACCGCCGGAGCCGCCGAGGCCGGGCAGGGCGGAGACGCCGGGCGGGCTGGCGCCGGGCGGGTTGTCGAAGCTCTGCTCGCGGCCGGCCAGGGAGACGGAGCGCTGCTTGCTCTCCAGGCCGGGGTAGCGGTCCGAGGTCACTCCGGTCAGGCGGGGTTCACCGTCGCCGGAGCCCGTGCCGAGGGTGCGGGTGACGCGGAAGGCGGGGCCGGTGTCGGCGCCCTTGTCTTCCTTGAGGTAGCGGTCGAACCAGGACGTCACGCGGCCCTCGACCCGGCCGGTCTCCATGTCGCCGCCGTCGTGGCCGCCGGCGATCCAGTCGACGTCGACGGGGGCGCCGTTGGCCCGGATCGTCTTCGCGGCCCGGTCGGCCTGGCCGAGCGGGAAGAGGGAGTCGGTCTGGCCCTGCATCAGTAGGGTCGGGACCTTGATGTTCTTCCCGACGGCGGACGGCGAACGCTCCTGGAGCAGCCTGCGCGCCGCGGCGTCCGGCTTGCCCGACTCGGCGACCCGCTCGTACATCCGGCACAGCGCGGGCTCGAACTTCTCGCAGCCGCCCCCGGAATTGACGAAGATGCCGGCCCAGAGCTTCTTGAAGACACCGTTCGGGAAGAGGGCGTCGGCGAGGTTCCAGTACGTGATCGCCGGGGCGATGGCGTCGACGCGGTCGTCATGACCCGCGGTGAGCAGGGCGATCGCGCCGCCGTAGGAGGCGCCTGCCATGCCGACGCGGGGGTCGCCCTTCTTGTCGAGCTCGACCTGGGGCTGCTTCGCCAGCCAGTCGATGAGCTTCGAGACGTCGGCGACCTCGCCCTCGGGGTCGTTGAGGCCGATCTTCCCGTTGGACTTGCCGAAGCCGCGGGCCGACCAGGTCAGGACCGCGTAGCCGTCCCGGGCGAGGTCCTCGGCCTGCTGCCGTACGTCCTTCTTGCTGCCGCCGAAGCCGTGCCCGAGCAGGACGGCGGGGCGGCGGCGGTCTGTTCCGGAGGTGAAGAACGAGGTGTCGACGCGGACGCCGTCGCCGGTGGCCAGGAGGCGGTCTTCGCGGTGGACCGGGGGCGTCTCGTCGTTCGCGACGGCCGTCCACGTGCCCGCGCCCGCGAGGACGACGACGGCGGCCCCGGCGGCGAGGAGCCTCCGGGGCCTCCGCAGCAGCCCGTGGAGTCCGGGCAGTCGAAGATCCATGCGTCAACGGTACGGGGTGAAGCTGTCGAACAGTTGTCGACCGGAGGCCGAAGTGGGAGCCCTCCCAGGGGTGTACACGGAGTTCTCCGCGTACTGCGGGTGGTGTACGGGGAGCTCGGGAGGTGCCGGGATCTGCCGGGTGCGGGTGCGTCGTGGTGTTCGCGCGGTTCCCCGCGCCCCTCTTGAGCCTGTCCGTGGAAGAAGTGGGGCCGTCTGCGATGCGGACGGCCCCGGGACACTCGGTGTCAGTGGTTGCGCGGGAAGCCCAGGTCCACGCCCGCCGGGGCGTCGGCCGGGTCCGGCCAGCGGGTGGTGACGACCTTGCCGCGGGTGTAGAAGTGCGTGCCGTCGTTGCCGTAGATGTGGTGGTCGCCGAAGAGCGAGTCCTTCCAGCCGCCGAAGGAGTGGTAGCCGACGGGGACCGGGATCGGGACGTTCACGCCGACCATGCCGGCCTCGACCTCCAACTGGAAGCGGCGGGCCGCGCCGCCGTCCCGGGTGAAGATCGCGGTGCCGTTGCCGAACGGGGAGGCGTTGATCAGGTCCAGGGCCTCCTCGTAGGTCTCGGTGCGCAGCACGGTCAGCACCGGGCCGAAGATCTCGTCCTGGTAGGCCTTGGCGGACGTGGGCACCTTGTCGAGCAGCGAGATGCCGATCCAGTGGCCGTCCTCGAAGCCGTCGACGGTGAAGCCGGTGCCGTCCAGGACGACCTCGCAGCCCTCGGCCGCGGCGCCCTCGACGTAGGAGGCGACCTTGTCGCGGTGGACCCTGGTGATCAGCGGGCCCATCTCGGAGGCCGGGTCGTTGCCCGGGCCGATCTTGATCTTCTCGGCGCGCTCGCGGATCTTCTCCACCAGCTCGTCGCCGATCGAGCCGACGGCGACCACCGCGGAGATGGCCATGCAGCGCTCACCGGCGGAGCCGTAGGCGGCCGAGACGGCGGCGTCGGCGGCCGCGTCGAGGTCGGCGTCGGGCAGGACCAGCATGTGGTTCTTGGCGCCGCCGAGCGCCTGGACGCGCTTGCCGTTCGCGGAGGCCGTGGTGTGGATGTAGCGGGCGATCGGGGTGGAGCCGACGAAGGAGACGGCCTTGACGTCCGGGTGCTCCAGCAGGCGGTCGACGGCCACCTTGTCGCCGTGGACGACGTTGAAGACGCCGTCGGGCAGGCCCGCCTCGGCGAGCAGCTCGGCGATCTTGATGGAGGCCGAGGGGTCCTTCTCGGACGGCTTCAGCACGAAGGTGTTGCCGCACGCGATGGCGATGGGGAACATCCACATCGGCACCATCGCCGGGAAGTTGAACGGGGTGATGCCCGCGACGACGCCCAGCGGCTGGCGGATCGAGGAGACGTCGACGCGGCTGGCGACCTGCGTGGACAGCTCGCCCTTCAGCTGCACGCTGATGCCGCAGGCCAGGTCGACGATCTCCAGGCCGCGGGCGACCTCACCGAGGGCGTCGGAGTGGACCTTGCCGTGCTCGGCGGTGATCAGCTCGGCGATCGCGTCCCGGTTGGCGTCCAGCAGGGCGCGGAACGTGAACAGGATCGAGGTGCGCTGGGCCAGCGAGGACTGGCCCCAGCTCAGGTAGGCGTCCTTCGCGGCGGCGACCGCCGCGTCCACCTCGTCGACCGAGGCGAACGCGACCTTCGTCGTCACCTCGCCGGTCGCCGGATCGGTCACCGGCCCGTGCGTGCCCGAGGCGCCTTCGACGGTCTTGCCGCCGATCCAGTGGTTGACGATCTTCGTCATGGCCGGGAACTCCTTCACAGATGGCGGCGTCGGGTGGAGACGTGCCGTTCGTACAGCTCACGTGCCTTGACCGCGGACGGCCGTGTCGCGGTCTCGGCCACGGGTACATCCCACCAGGCCTGGGCGGGAGGCGCGCCCGACACTGTGTCTGCCGTTTGGGTCTCGACGTAGACACATGTGGGAGTGTCGGCGGCCCGGGCCTCGGCGAGGGCCTCGCGCAGGTCCCGGACGGTCTTCGCGCGCAGGACACGCATGCCGAGGCTGGCCGCGTTGGCGGCGAGGTCGACGGGCAGCGGCGCCCCGGTGTACGAGCCGTCCTCGGCCGGGAAACGGTAGGCGGTGCCGAACCGCTCGCCGCCGACCGACTCGGACAGGCCGCCGATGGAGGCGTAGCCGTGGTTCTGGACGATCAGGACCTTGATCGCGATGCCCTCCTGCACGGCCGTCACGATCTCCGTGGGCATCATCAGGTACGTGCCGTCGCCGACCAGCGCCCACACGGGCCGGTCCGGGGCGGCCATCTTGACGCCGATGGCGGCCGGTATCTCATAGCCCATGCAGGAGTAGCCGTACTCCAGGTGGTACTGGTCGCGTGACCGGGTCCGCCACAGTTTGTGCAGATCGCCGGGGAGGGAACCGGCGGCGTTGATCAGGATGTCCGACGCGTCGGCGATCTCGTCCAGGGCGCCGAGGACCTGGGGCTGGGTCGGGCGGGTGTCGGGTTCGTCCACCTCGTAGCAGGCGTCGACCCGCTGTTCCCAGCGCTCCTTGTCCTCGGTGTACTCGGTGGCGTACGTACCGGCGACCCGGTACGCGTGCAGCCGGAGGGCGCCCGTGAGCTCCTGCAGGCCGCTGCGGGCGTCCGCGACCAACGGCTGCCCGGCGAGCTTGTGGCCGTCGAAGGGCGCGATGTTGAGGTTGAGGAAGCGGACGTCCGGGTTGCCGAACAGCGTGCCGGAGGCGGTGGTGAAGTCGGTGTAGCGGGTGCCGACGCCGATCACCAGGTCGGCGGTGCGGGCGAGCTCGTCCGCGGTGGCGGTGCCGGTGTGGCCGACGCCGCCGACGTCCTGGGGGTGGTCGTGGCGCAGTGAACCCTTGCCCGCCTGGGTGGAGGCGACCGGGATGCCGGTCACCCCGGCGAACTCGGCGAGGGCCTCCTCGGCACGGCTGTGGTGGACGCCGCCGCCCGCGATGACCAGGGGCCTCTTCGCTGAGCGGATGATCCCCACCGCCTCGGCCAGTTCCGCCGGGTCGGCGCCGGGACGCCGTACGGTCCAGACGCGCTCGGCGAAGAACTCCTCCGGCCAGTCGTACGCCTCGGCCTGCACGTCCTGCGGCAGGGCGAGGGTGACGGCGCCGGTCTCGACCGGGTCGGTGAGCACGCGCATCGCGTTCAGCGCCGACGGGACCAGGGCCTCGGGCCGGGTGATCCGGTCGAAGTACCGGGAGACCGGGCGCAGGCAGTCGTTGACCGACACGTCGCCCGCGTACGGCACCTCCAGTTGCTGCAGGACCGGGTCGGCGGGCCGGGTCGCGAAGATGTCGCCGGGCAGGAGCAGCACCGGCAGGTGGTTGACGGTCGCGAGGGCGGCGCCGGTGACGAGGTTGGTGGCGCCCGGGCCGATGGAGGTCGTCACCGCGTGGGTGGACAGGCGGTTCGACTGCCGGGCGTAGCCGACCGCCGCGTGCACCATGGCCTGTTCGTTGCGGCCCTGGTGGTACGGCATCTCCCCGGCGTGCTCGAGGAGGGCCTGGCCGATCCCGGCGACGTTGCCGTGGCCGAAGATGCCCCAGGTGGCGCCGATGAGCCGCTGCCGGACGCCGTCGCGTTCGGTGTACTGGGCCGACAGGAAGCGCACGAGCGCCTGTGCGACCGTCAGTCTCGTCGTCGAGGTCATCGGTGTCCCTCCCGCCGGGTGGTCACGGATACGCGACGGCCGCACCGGGCGTTCACCGGGCGAGGCGGCGTGCGTCTCGCTGGGGAGACCTCCGGCGCGGGGCCGTAGCGGGCGGGGAGTTGTCGCTCGCTCTTCGCTCCTGCCAAAGCAAAGCGGCTTCCCGCGCCGGAGGCGATCTGGACCCGGGACCTGCCCGGGAGGGGGAACGCTCGGTCTTCTGTGCTGTCGCCCGTGGTGAAGGTGGGGGTGGTCATGACGCGGCCCTCACAGCAGTCCGACGGCGGTGTCCACGGCGGCGGCCACATCGCCGTCGGCCGGATACAGCAGCGAGCGGCCGACCACCAGCCCGCGCACGGTGGGCAGTCGCAGGGCGCCGCGCCACTTCTCGTACGCCCCGGCCTGCTCCTCGGCGGAGCCCCCGACCTCGCCGCCGAGCAGGACGGCGGGCAGGGTGGAGGTCGCCATGACCTCGGCCATGTCGTCGGGGTTCTCGGTGACCGGCACCTTCAGCCAGGTGTAGGCGGACGTGCCGCCCAGGCCCGAGGCGATGGCGATGGACTTGGTGACGGCCTCGGCGGAGAGGTCGTTGCGCAGCCGGCCCTGCTCGTCGCGGTGGCTGAGGAACGGCTCGACGAAGACGGGGAGCCGACGCGCGGCCATGTCGTCGATCGCGCGGGCGGTGGACTCCATCGTGGTGAGGGAGCCCGGGTCGTCGTAGTCGATGCGCAGGAGCAGCTTGCCGGCGTCGAAGCCGAGGCGCTCGATGTCCTCGGGGCGGTGGCCGGTGAAGCGGTCGTCGAGTTCGAAGCGCGCTCCCTGGAGGCCGCCGCGGTTCATCGAGCCGAGGACGACCTTGCCGTCGAGGGCGCCGAGCAGGAGCAGGTCGTCGAGGATGTCGGCGGTGGCGAGGACGCCGTCGACGCCCGGCCGGGAGAGGGCCAGGCAGAGGCGTTCGAGGAGGTCGGCGCGGTTGGCCATGGCCAGGCTGCGGCCGCCGACGCCGAGGGCACCGCGGGCGGGGTGGTCGGCCGCGACGATCATCAAACGGCCGCTGGTGTTAAGCAGCGGCCGGCGGGTGCGGCGGGCGGCGGCCTCGGCGATCGCCTCGGGGCGGTGGCTGCGCAGGTTGACGAGCTCGGAGATGTCGACGGTCATCGGACGGCCCCCGCGGTGACGGCCGCCTCGATCTCGTCCGGAGTGGGCATCGCGGAGGAGCACTCCAGGCGGGAGGCGACGATGGCCCCGGCGGCGTTGGCGTGCCGCATGGTCTTCTCCAGGTCCCACCCGGCCAGCAGGCCGTGGACGAGGGAGCCGCCGAAGGCGTCGCCGGCGCCGAGGCCGTTGAGGACGTTCACCGGCAGCGGCGGGACCTCGGCGCTCTCACCCTCGCGGTTCACGGCGAGGACGCCCTTGGGGCCCTGCTTGACGACGGCGAGTTCGACGCCCGCGTCAAGGAGCGCACGGGCGGCGGCGTGGGGTTCGCGCACGCCTGTGGCCACCTCCACCTCGTCGAGGTTGCCGACAGCGACGGTGGTGTGCCGCAGGGCCTCCGCGTAGAAGGGGCGGGCCGTATCGGGGTCGGCCCAGAACATCGGGCGCCAGTCGAGGTCGAAGACCGTCGTGCCGGACTTGGCGCGGTGGGCGAGGGCCGCGAGGGTCGCCGTACGGCTGGGCTCCTCGCTCAAACCCGTGCCCGTGACCCAGAAGACCCGGGCGTCACGGACGGCGTCGAGGTCGAGTTCGTGGGCGTCGATCTCCAGGTCGGGGGCCTTGGGGCGGCGGTAGAAGTACAGCGGGAAGTCGTCCGGCGGGAAGACCTCGCAGAAGGTGACCGGGGTAGGCAGGCCGGGGACCGGGGTGACCCAGCGGTCGTCCACGCCGAAGTCCCGCAGGGCCTGGTGGAGATAGGTGCCGAAGGGGTCGTCGCCGGTGCGGGTGATCACCGCCGTCCGCAGTCCCAGACGGGCCGCCGCGACCGCGACGTTGCTCGCCGAACCGCCGAGGAACTTGCCGAAGGACGTGACCTGCGGCAGTGGGACGCCGGTCTGCAGCGGATACAGATCCACTCCGATCCGCCCCATGGTGATCAGGTCGTACGTCATCGGTGTCCCCTAGATGCTCGGCTCTCCCCGGCTTTGTAGCCCCCCTCTCGACACCCTGTCAATGTTTTGTCCAGACATTCGGACCAGATCATGACAGCGCTTTCTCCATGCGGCGCCCCGTCCGCACCCTGCCGGGTGAAGCGTCAAGGCGCCCCGCCGCCGCACGGGCGCGCGTCTTTGCCCCGGCTGTGTCACAAACGCCCCTCCCCTGTCACACATGTCGCGTGTACGCGGGTCTTCCGTCACACCCCGCGCACAGGCCCTGCCCGGTCTCACTGGGCGTCGTTGACCGGACACAGGCTTGTTGATCGCCAGCGCAGCGCCCGGCTCCCCCGGACGGCCGTCCACGGCCGCCGCCGTGGTGCGCGCGGGGAGGTGCACGTCATGACCGACCGAAGACTCTGGTCCTACAAGGAGATCGCCGCGCACATCCGGGTGCAGCCGGACACCGTGCGGTCCTATCGAAAACACGGGCTGCTGCCCCCGCCGGACCATGTCGAGGGCGGCAAGCCCTACTGGTACGCCGACACGGTCCGGGCCTGGGTCGCCTCCAGGCCCGGCAACCGCGGCCGAAGAACCGACTGACCCGATCCCTGCGCCCCGTGCCCCACCGTCGCGTGGGGCACGGTCGCCCGCCGGGGCGTCAGCTCCGCGTCAGCTCCACGGCTCGATGACCGTCGCTCCCGCTCCCGGTGCCGTCCCCATCGCCGCCAGCGCGGACGGCACCTCCTCCAGCCCGATCGTCGACGTCACCAGCAGGTCGGGGCGCAGCACGCCGCTGCGAACCAGCTCCAGCATCGGCGGGTAGCTGTGCGCGGCCATGCCGTGGCTGCCGAGCAGTTCGAGCTCCAGGGCGATCGCGCGGGCCATCGGCACGGGTGTCGTGCCGTCCGGCGAGGGCAGCAGGCCGACCTGGACATGCCGGCCGCGTCGGCGCAGGCCGTTCACGGAGGCGGCGCACGTGCCGGGTGAGCCGAGGGCGTCGAGGGAGAGGTGGGCGCCGCCGCCGGTGAGGTCCCGGACGGCCGCCGCGGTGTCCGGCACGGACGTGGCATCCAGGCACTGTGCGGCCCCGAACGTCCGGGCCAGGTCCAGGGCCTGGGCCGACACGTCGACGGCCACCACCCGTGCGCCCGACGCCGCCGCGATCATCACCGCGGAGAGTCCGACCCCGCCGCAGCCGTGCACCGCGACCCACTCCCCCGCCCGCAACCGGCCCTGCTGCACCACCGCCCGGTACGCCGTGGCGAACCGGCAGCCGAGCGAGGCCGCCGTCGCGAAGGACAGCTCCCCGGGCAGCGCCACGAGGTTCACATCGGCGTGGTCCAGCGCCACGTACTGGGCAAAGGATCCCCAGTGGGTGAAGCCCGGCTGGGTCTGGTGCTCGCACACCTGGTGGTCGCCCGCCACGCAGGACGGGCAGGTGCCGCAGGCGCAGATGAACGGCACGGTGACCCGGTCGCCGGGCCGCCATCCGGTCACCCGGGCGCCCACGGCCTCGACCACCCCGGCCAGTTCGTGCCCGGGCACGTGCGGCAGGACGATGTCCGGGTCGTGCCCCTGCCAGCCGTGCCAGTCGCTGCGGCACAGCCCGGTGGCCCCGACCCGTACGACGACCCCGTGCTCCGCGGGCTCCGGGTCCGCGACCTCCCGTACCTCGGCCGTCTCCCCGTACCGCTCGAACACCACGGCCCGCATGGACCCACCCCGCCTTCCGTTCGTGTCCGGGACCGCCCATCGCCCTTGCGCGCCGGCCGGTCGCGCCCCGGTCGCCGGCGCCCCGGTCGGTCGCGCCTCGGGGGAACGCTAGCCCCGGGCCCCGGCCTTGTCCCGGGCCGGTTCCGCCTCCCCCGCCGGTGCCGTCTCCTCCCCCTCGGTCAGGCCGAACCGTGCGTGGAAGCGGCGCAGGGGGCCCGGGGCCCACCAGGTGGCGCGGCCCGTGAGGCGCATGACCGCGGGGACCAGGAGGCTGCGGACGATCATCGCGTCCATCAGGACCGCCAGGGCGATGCCCAGGCCGAGCATCTTGGTGTTGGTCACCCGGGAGGTGCCTATCGCGACCATGACCACGGCCAGGATGACGGCCGCCGCCGAGATCAGCCCGCCGGTGCGCTGGAGGCCGCGGCGGACGGCCTGGTCGTGGTCGCCGGTGTGGTCGTACTCCTCCTTGATGCGGGAGAGCAGGAACACTCCGTAGTCCATGGACAGGCCGAAGGCCACGCAGAACATCAGGACCGGCAGGGTCGTCTCGATGGATCCGGGGCTGGTGAAGCCGAGCAGGCCGGAGAGGTGGCCGTCCTGGAAGACCCAGACGACCGCGCCGAACATGGCCGTCAGGCTGAGCGCGTTCAGCACGACCGCCTGGACCGGGATCAGCACGCTGCCCGTGAGGAGGAAGACCAGGAGCAGGGTGACGATCGTGATGAAGACGGCTGCGAGGGGCAGGCGTTCCCCTATGGCGTCCTTGGAGTCGACCAGGACGGCCGCCGTACCCGTCACCTTGGTGTCGAAGGGGGCCCGGGTCTCGCGCAGTTCGCCGACGAGACGCTGGGCCGGATCGCCGACCGCCTCGCCCTTCGGCAGCACCGTGAAGAACGCGGATTCGCCCTTCACCAGTGGCCCGTCCACCCTCGCGACATCGGGGAGCCGGGCGATTCGCTCCTTGTAGGCGCCGTACTGCGCCTCGGTGGCGCGGCCCTCGGCCAGCACTTCGAGACCGCCGCCGGGGCTGCCCGGGAAGCCCTCCCGGATGTGCTGCTGCACGACGTGGGACTCGGAGGCCGAGGGGAGCTGGCGGTCGTCCGCGGTGCCGAACCTCACGCCCAGGAAGGGCAGTCCGAGCAGGACGAGAACGGCCGTGGTGCCCAGCGCGAAGAACGGGGCTCGGCGCATGACGAGGGCCGCCGTGCGCGCCCACGCCCTGCCCTCCTCCCCGGCCGGCCTCGGCCGGTGGCCTCGCCGGAACACGCGGCGCAGATCCCAGGAGTCGACCCGGTGCCCGAGCAGCACCAGCGCGGCCGGGAGCAGGATCAGCGCGGCCGCCGCGGCCAGCAGGACGACGGCGATCCCGGCGTAGGCGAACGACCGCAGGAAGTACTGCGGGAAGACCAGCATCGCGGCCAGGGACACCGCGACGGTGAGGGCGGAGAACAGCACGGTGCGGCCTGCTGTACGCAGGGTCGTGCCGATCGCCGTCACGGGTTCGGCGCCCGTCGCCAGTTCTTCGCGGAAGCGGCGGACGATGAACAGGGCGTAGTCGACGGCGAGGCCGAGTCCGAGTGCCGTGGTGAGGTTGATCGCGAACACGGACACGTCGGTGAGTTCGGTGAGGGCGCGCAGGATCGCGTTGGTCCCGAGGATGGCGGCGATGCCGATGCCGAGCGGCAGCAGGGCCGCGACGGCGCTGCCGAAGACCATCACCAGCAGGACGAGCGTCACCGGCAGGGCGATGAGCTCGGCCCTGGTCAGGTCCTCCTGGATGATCGTCTGCATCTCGTGCCGCACGGCGACCGGTCCGCCGACCGTGACCTCCGCCGGGCCGTGCACGCCACGGTAGTGGGGCGCGATGCGCTCCAGGGTCTCGCCGGCGGTCTTCTCGTCACCGGTGATGCGGGCGGCGATCAGTGCCTCGTGACCGTTCTCCGAACGCAGGGCCGGGGCGCCGGACTGCCAGTAGGAGCCGATGCCGGTGACGCCTCGCTCGCTCGCCAGCCGCTCGGTGAGCCGCTCGGCCTCGGCGGCGACGGCCGGGTCGTCGACCGAGGCTCCGCCCGCGTCGAGCAGGAGCAGGAAGTTGGGCTGCGAGCCGGGGAACTCGCGCTCCAGGGCCTTGGTCGCGTACGTGGACTCGGCGGCCGGGTCCTCCCAGCCCCCGGCGCCGAGCCGGTCGGCGACGCCGCTGCCGGCCAGGACCGCGAGCGCGGTGAGCACGAGCGCCACCAGCAGCGACAGTCTGGGCCGGGCGGTGACGAAACGGGTCCAGCCCCCGACGCGCGGTGGTGTGTTGACTTCGGTCATCGTGCGGTGTCCCCTTCACCGTGACCCGTGTCCAGGCGCAGCCTGACAGCACGGGGCTGCCATAGACTGGCAAACACGAGAGATCGCTCGCATTCCTGGATCCAGAATGCGAGTGACCACTCGCGTTTGTCAATCGCGTGATGAGACCTGGGGAAAACGCGTGCCCGAGAAGACCGATAAGTCCGCAACGGACACCACAGAGAGCGCGGCGACCACGACGACCACGACGCCGACGGCCGAGGAGCGGCCGCGCCGCCGCCAGGCCCGCGGCGAGCGCCGCATCACCCAGCTGCTCGAGGCCGCCGCCGCGGTCTTCTCCACGACGGGCTACACGGCCGCCAGCACCAACGCCATCGCCCGCGAGGCAGGCGTCTCGCCGGGCACGCTGTACCAGTTCTTCCCGAACAAGGAAGCCATCGCGATCGAGCTGGGCAGCCGGCTCATGCACGAGATGCGGCAGTCGTACGACGAGGTCCTGACCCCGATCGACCCCGCCATGACCTCACTCGAAGAGGTGATCACCGGGGCCGTGGACCGCTTCATCGAGTTCAACGGCCGCCACCCGGCCTTCTTCGCACTGATGCACGGCCCCGACATCCCGGGTCGCATCGCCGAGGAGCACGACGCACTGCACACCACACTGGTCGCCCGGGTCGAGGCGCTCCTCGTCCCGTTCGTACCCGACGCCTCCGCCCCGGCCGTCACCCGCACCGCCCGGATGTGTGTCGGCATCTACAAGGCCGGCCTGGAGCTGATCCTGGCCCATGAGGGCGCCGAGCGGGAGGCGTACATCCAGGAGCTGAAGGACGCCCTTCTGCGGTATTTGCGACCGCTGGCGGGTGCGTCGTGCACCGATACCCCCTAGGGGTACAGTGGATGGCGCGGATCCCCCAGTGGACCCCACAGCCCCACATGCCTCTGCGAGGAGTAACGACATGACCGCCCAGACCGACACCACGGGCCCCGTCACCACCGTCTTCAAGGTGACCGGCATGAGCTGCGGACACTGCGAGGGCGCGGTCTCCGGCGAGATCTCCCAGATCTCCGGCGTGAGCTCGGTGACGGCCGTCGCCAAGACCGGCGAGGTCACCGTCGTCTCCGCGATCCCCGTCGACGACGAGGCCGTGCGCGCCGCTGTCGACGAGGCCGGCTTCGAACTCGCCGGCCGGGCCTGAGCCGCCCGGGCCGGGCGGCAGCCAGGTCCGAGACGCGCCGGCCCTGCAGCGACCGACACGTCGGAGCCCTGCCGGCCCGGCACCGGCCGGCAGGTCCGAGACGCGCCGGCTCCGGCACCGGCCGACAGGTCTGAGACGCGCCGGCCCTGGCACTCGTACCCGTGTACGGGCCGTTCGCCGCCGCCCCGGCCCGTACGGCCCGTTCCGCTTCCGGGCGTCCCGCATCTCCAGGAGTGAGGACATGACCAGCACCACCGCCAAGCCGCCGACCGCACGGGAGCCCGCGCTCGCCGAGGTCGAACTGCTCATCGGCGGGATGACCTGCGCCTCCTGTGCCGCCCGCGTCGAGAAGAAGCTCAACCGCATGGACGGCGTCACGGCCACGGTCAACTACGCGACGGAGAAGGCACGGGTCGCCTATCCCGAGGGCACCGAGGTCGCCGATCTGATCGCCACCGTGGTGAGGACCGGCTACACCGCCGAGGAGCCCGCGCCCCCGCGGGAGGAGACCGCCGGCACCGAGGAGGACCCCGAGCTCTCGACCCTCCGGCGGCGCCTGACCGTCTCCGCCGCCCTCGCCCTGCCCGTCATCCTGCTGGCGATGGCCCCGGCCCTGCAGTTCGACAACTGGCAGTGGCTCTCGCTCACGCTCGCCGCACCGGTCGTGGTCTGGGGCGGACTCCCCTTCCACCGGGCCGCCTGGACGAACGCACGGCACGCCGCCGCCACCATGGACACGCTGGTCTCCCTGGGCACGCTCGCCGCGTTCGGCTGGTCCCTGTGGGCGCTGTTCCTCGGTGACGCGGGCATGCCGGGCATGCGGCACCCGTTCGAGTTCACGGTCTCGCGTGGCGACGGCGCCTCCTCGATCTATCTGGAGGTCGCCTCCGGCGTCACCGCCTTCATCCTGCTGGGCCGTTACCTGGAGGCCCGCTCCAAGCGCCGCGCCGGGGCCGCGCTCAGGGCCCTGATGGAACTGGGCGCCAAGGACGTGGCCGTTTTGCGGGACGGGCGCGAGGTGCGGGTCCCGGCGCAGCGCCTGGCCGTCGGCGACCGGTTCGTCGTACGGCCCGGGGAGAAGATCGCCACCGACGGCACGGTCGTCGAGGGCACCTCCGCGGTCGACGCCTCGATGCTGACCGGCGAGTCCGTGCCGGTGGACGTGACGGCCGGGGACACGGTCACCGGCGCGACGGTCAACGCGGGCGGCCGGCTGGTCGTGGAGGCCACTCGGGTCGGCGCCGACACCCGGCTCGCGCGGTTGGCGAAGCTGGTGGAGGACGCGCAGAACGGCAAGGCCGAGGTGCAGCGGCTCGCCGACCGGGTCTCCGGGATCTTCGTGCCGGTGGTGCTGCTGATCGCCGTGGCGACGGCCGGGGCCTGGCTCGGGCTGACCGGGGACGGTGTCGCCGCGTTCACCGCGGCGGTCGCGGTCCTGATCATCGCCTGCCCGTGTGCGCTGGGTCTGGCCACCCCGACCGCGCTGATGGTCGGCACGGGCCGGGGCGCACAGCTCGGCATCCTCATCAAGGGCCCGGAGGTCCTGGAGTCCACGCGCCGGGTGGACACCGTCGTCCTGGACAAGACCGGCACGGTCACCACCGGCCGGATGGCCCTCCAGGAGGTGCACGTCGCCGAGGGCACCGACGAGAAGGAGGTGCTGCGGCTCGCGGGCGCCGTGGAGCACGCCTCCGAGCACCCCGTCGCCCGTGCGATCGCGCGGGGCGCCGAGGAGAGCACCGGGCCGCTCCCGGAGGTCGAAGGGTTCGAGAACGTCCCGGGGCGGGGCGCACGCGGCCGCGTGGAGGGCCGTGACGTCGCCGTCGGACGGCTCTTCGACGACGTCCCGCCCGAGCTGGCCCGCGCGCGGGACGAGGCCGAGCGGACCGGGCGTACGGCCGTCCTGGCCGGCTGGGACGGGACGGCGCGGGCCGTGCTGGCCGTGGCGGACGCGATCAAGGAGACCAGCGCCGAAGCCGTGCGGGAGCTGCGCGCGCTGGGGCTCACGCCGGTGCTGCTGACCGGGGACAACCGGACGGTGGCCGGGACGGTGGCCGCGGCCGTGGGGATCAAGCAGGTGGTGGCCGAGGTCCTGCCCGAGGACAAGGTCGCAGCGGTACGGCGGCTGCAGGCCGAGGGGCGGGTCGTAGCCATGGTGGGCGACGGCGTCAACGACGCGGCCGCGCTCGCCGCCGCCGACTTGGGCCTGGCCCTGGGCACCGGGACGGACGCGGCGATCGAGGCGGGTGATCTGACGCTGGTCCGCGGCGATCTGCGGGTGGCCGCGGACGCGATCCGGCTGTCCCGCCGGACCCTGGCCACGATCAAGGGCAACCTGGTGTGGGCCTTCGGCTACAACGTGGCCGCGCTGCCGCTGGCCGCCGCGGGCCTGCTGAACCCGATGATCGCCGGGGCCGCGATGGCCTTCTCGTCGGTCTTCGTCGTCACGAACAGTCTGCGACTGCGGACATTTCGGTGAAGTCGCCCGAATTCCCCCTAAGTTCACGGTGAACGCGATTTTGAGCCCCTCTGGAGTCCCGGGCCCGGCTCACATAAGCTCTTCACAAGGCTCGCGCATCTTCCTTACGCTGGGGCCTCGGACGGCATATCCGAGGCTCTTGCGCATCTAACGGACATATGCAAGAGACGCAGATCACAGTGATGTGAACGTAACCATCTGAGGGGTTCGAAGGTCTAAGTTGACGATGTCGGGGAGCGTCTTGGGGGGCGTTACCTGACATCTGGGGATGTCTTGGGGGACTTCCTCAGAGATGCGTTGCCGGGGCACGTACACCGGGAAGCTTTGAGCGGCCCTCCCGGGCGTGCGCTGTCCCGGCAGATCGCACCTCACAGAGGTACGACGAGTTCTGCTCGTTCTGCTCAACAGCGATTCAGGCGCTGTCCTCACAGACGCCCGGCCGGATCCCGTGGGGGGAATCCGTACCGGGACTGGGAAGGCGCCCTGGTCGTCGGCCCGTGGGGGGACCGACGCCGGGGCGCCTTCTTCATTGCGTAAGAAATCCCGTGAGAGATCATGCAAAAGCCCCCGCACCCGGCAAGCGGATACGGGGACCTGACGCGTTACTGCGCTCAGCGCTCCTCGACGGGGACGAAGTCGCGCTCGACCACGCCCGTGTAGATCTGGCGCGGGCGGCCGATGCGGGAGCCCGGCTCCTTGATCATCTCGTGCCACTGGGCGATCCAGCCCGGCAGTCGGCCGAGGGCGAACAGCACCGTGAACATCTCGGTCGGGAAGCCCATGGCCCGGTAGATCAGACCCGTGTAGAAGTCGACGTTCGGGTAGAGGCTGCGCTGGACGAAGTAGTCGTCGGAGAGCGCGTGCTCCTCCAGCTTCAGCGCGATGTCCAGCAGTTCGTCGGACTTGCCGAGAGCGGACAGCACGTCGTGCGCGGCGGCCTTGATGATCTTGGCGCGCGGGTCGAAGTTCTTGTAGACCCGGTGGCCGAAGCCCATCAGGCGGACGCCGTCCTCCTTGTTCTTCACCTTGCGGATGAAGGTGTCGACGTCGCCGCCGGAGTCGCGGATCCCCTCCAGCATCTCCAGCACGGACTGGTTGGCGCCGCCGTGCAGCGGGCCCCACAGCGCGTTGATGCCGGCGGAGATCGAGGCGAACATGTTCGCCTGCGAGGAGCCGACCAGGCGGACCGTGGAGGTCGAACAGTTCTGCTCGTGGTCCGCGTGCAGGATCAGCAGCTTGTCGAGCGCGGAGACCACGGTCGGGTCCAGCTCGTACTCCTGCGCCGGGACCGAGAAGGTCATGCGGAGGAAGTTCTCGACGTAGCCGAGGTCGTTGCGCGGGTAGACGAACGGGTGACCGATCGACTTCTTGTACGCGTACGCGGCGATCGTCGGGAGCTTGGCGAGCAGGCGGATCGTGGAGAGGTTGCGCTGGCGCTCGTCGAACGGGTTGTGGCTGTCCTGGTAGAACGTGGACAGCGCCGAGACGACCGAGGAGAGCATCGCCATCGGGTGGGCGTCGCGCGGGAAGCCCTTGTAGAAGTTCTTGACGTCCTCGTGCAGCAGGGTGTGCTGCGTGATGTCGTTCTGGAACACCGAGAGCTCGTCGACGGTCGGCAGCTCGCCGTTGATCAGCAGGTAGGCGACCTCCAGGAAGGTGGAGCGCTCGGCCAGCTGCTCGATCGGGTAGCCGCGGTACCGCAGGATGCCCGCTTCGCCGTCCAGGTACGTGACGGCGGATTTATACGCGGCCGTGTTGCCGTAACCGCTGTCCAGCGTCACCAGACCGGTCTGGGCGCGGAGCTTTCCGATGTCGAAGCCCTTGTCACCGACGGTGCTGTCGATCACCGGGTAGGTGTACTCGCCGTCGCCGTACCGCAGTACTACAGAGTTGTCGCTCACGTCTTCCCTCACCGACGTTGTGCCTCATCTTCGAGGTTGCCCTGACTGTCTCTACCATCCCCCACTTGGCTCAGGAGAGTGCACTCGGGGTCGACCATCGGGCCTATTGACGGCACTGAGTGCCGCCAACTTGCTCATCCTGCCCCCTGCGTTCCCCTTCCGGAAGTGTCTTGTGACCTTCACGACTCATTTGATCGATCATTTTTTGCGGAACCGAGCCGGAAGTCGAGTGCCGTGCACCGCCGGCCTGCCGAAACGGTGCGCACCGCCTGGCCGATCGCCTTGCGCGAACCGACGAGGACGACCAGCTGCCTGGCCCGGGTGACGGCCGTGTAGAGCAGGTTCCGCTGGAGCATCATCCAGGCGCCCGTGGTGACCGGGATGACGACAGCCGGGTACTCGCTGCCCTGGGAGCGGTGGATCGTCACGGCGTACGCGTGGGCCAGCTCGTCGAGCTCGTCGAACTCGTACGGCACCTCCTCGTCCTCGTCCGTGAGCACCGTCAGGCGCTGGTCGACCGGGTCGAGCGAGGTGACCACCCCGACGGTGCCGTTGAAGACACCGTTCTTGCCCTTCTCGTAATTGTTGCGAATCTGCGTGACCTTGTCGCCGACACGGAACACCCGTCCGCCGAATCTCTTCTCGGGCAGGTCGGGGCGCCCCGGGGTGACGGCCTGCTGGAGCAGGCCGTTGAGAGTGCCCGCGCCGGCCGGGCCGCGGTGCATGGGGGCGAGGACCTGGACGTCCCGGCGCGGGTCCAGGCCGAACTTGGCCGGAATGCGGCGGGCAACCACATCGACGGTGAGCCGGCCGACGGCCTCGGTGTCGTCCTCGACGAAGAGGAAGAAGTCCTTCATGCCGTCCGTGACCGGGTGTTGGCCGGCGTTGATCCGGTGCGCGTTGGTCACCACACCGGACTGCTGGGCCTGCCGGAAGACCCGGGTGAGCCGGACCGCGGGGATCGGGCCGCCGTCGGCCAGGAGGTCCCGCAGGACCTCGCCCGCGCCGACGCTGGGCAGCTGGTCGACGTCTCCGACGAACAGCAGGTGCGCCCCCGGCGGGACGGCCTTGACGAGCTTGTTGGCGAGGAGCAGGTCGAGCATGGACGCCTCGTCGACGACCACCAGGTCGGCGTCCAGGGGGCGTTCCCGGTCGTAGGCCGCGTCACCGCCGGGCTTGAGCTCCAGCAGGCGGTGGACGGTGGAGGCCTCGGCGCCGGTGAGCTCGGCCAGGCGTTTGGCGGCCCGGCCGGTGGGGGCGGCGAGCACGACCTTGGCCTTCCTCGCGCGGGCCAGCTCCACGATCGAGCGGACCGTGAAGGACTTGCCGCAGCCCGGGCCGCCGGTGAGGACGGCGACCTTCTCGGTCAGCGCCAGCCTGACGGCGGCCTCCTGCTCGGGGGCCAGATCGGTGCCCGTACGCCCCTTCAGCCAGCTCAGCGCCTTGTCCCAGGCGACCGTCCGGAAGCCCGGCATCCGGTCCTCGCCGGTGCGCAGGAGGCGCAGCAGCTGGGCGGAGAGGGAGAGTTCGGCGCGGTGGAAGGGGACGAGGTAGATCGCGGTGACGGGCTCGCCGCCGTCCGGGCCGGGCACCTTCTCCCGTACGACGCCGGGGTCCCCACCGTCCTCCTGCGGCTCGGCCAGCTCGGCCAGGCACTCGATGACCAGGCCCGTGTCGACCTGGAGGAGCTTGACCGCGTCCTTGATCAGCTGCTCCTCCGGGAGGAAGCAGTGGCCCTGGTCGGTGGACTGGGACAGCGCGTACTGCAGACCCGCCTTGACGCGCTCCGGGCTGTCGTGCGGGATGCCGACGGACTGGGCGATCTTGTCGGCGGTGAGGAAGCCGATGCCCCAGACGTCGGAGGCGAGCCGGTAAGGCTGGTTCTTCACGACCGAGATGGAGGCGTCGCCGTACTTCTTGTAGATGCGCACGGCGATGGAGGTGGACACCTCGACGGTCTGGAGAAAGAGCATGACCTCCTTGATGGCCTTCTGCTCCTCCCACGCGTCGGCGATCTTCCTCGTGCGCTTGGGGCCGAGCCCGGGGACCTCGACGAGGCGCTTGGGCTCCTCCTCGATGATCGTGAGGGTGTCGATGCCGAAATGCCGGGTGATGCGGTCGGCGAAGACCGGGCCGATGCCCTTGACCAGGCCGGAGCCGAGGTAGCGGCGGATGCCCTGGACGGTGGCCGGCAGGACGGTCGTGTAGTTCTCCACGTGGAACTGCTTGCCGTACTGCGGGTGGGAGCCCCAGCGGCCCTCCATGCGAAGGGACTCGCCGACCTGCGCGCCCAGCAGGGCACCGACGACCGTGAGCAGGTCACCGGCGCCTCTGCCGGTGTCGACCCGGGCGACCGTGTAGCCGTTCTCCTCGTTGGCGTACGTGATGCGTTCGAGTACGCCCTCCAGCGTGGCCAGTCGCCGCTCGCCCGCCTGGGCGGCCCCCGCCTGATCGGTCATGATCCGACCGTACCGCCCGGGTACGACAGCGTGGCGGGACCAGGACCTCCGGAACGGCCCTTCGGATAAAGCGACCGATCAGTATGCGGTGGCGGGTTCACCTTTTCACGGTGAATCCACAAGAGAGCCGGAAGCTTTACACTTCAAGCATCCGGCCTGCCCTCTTTGTGATTCCACCTCGTGGAAGAATTCAGAGGTCCATGAAAAAAGGGGGGCGGACTCGATTCCGGAGCGACCGTGATGCCGATGCGCCCCTCAGGCCCGAGCACCCCCGGGCGCGCGTACACGGCGGGCACGCTTCTCGTCGGTCTGTGCGCCGTCGGCACGTTGACCCTGCTCGCGACGGCTCCCCTGTCCGGGCATCACGCGATCGTGGCCCCGGGGGCCTCCGCGCCGAACGTGAGCACATCCGGTGCTCCGCCGAATGTGGCGCCGCCGCCGGCATTCCCGTCCCTTTTCGGTCCGGGGCCGGATTGATCGCGCCTCGGCCGCCCCATTCCCACGGCCCCGAACGACGACGAACGACGACGAGGAACGATGTCACCCCAGGCCCAGAGCGTCGCCCTGTGGATCATGTCCCTGGCCATCAACGTCACGGCGGCGTGCGCGGGGATCGTCTGGGGCTGGGAGGCCTTCGCGCAGTTCCTGCTGCCGGCGTTCGGGTCGGTGGTGGGGGCGTCCATGGTGAGCTACAGCCTGCGGCGGTGAGGGCCGGCCGGAAACCCCGCGGGCGTGCCGCATCGAGATATCGTGGTGTGTCGGTACTCGTCAGGAAGGGTGGCGCATGACCGCGACGGCGGAACTCCAACCGGGTGATCTGATCGAGGTGTTCAAGGCCCTCGGCAATCCCGCCCGCTTGCAGATCATGCAGTGGCTGAAGGACCCCGAGGCGCATTTCGGCGCGTACGAGCCGATCGCGGACCGGGGCACGGTCGGCGTGTGCGTCACGCACATCCAGGCGAAGGCGGGGCTCGCGCAATCGACGGTCTCCAGCTACATGAGCACGCTCGAACGGGCGGGGCTCGTGCGGCCCACCCGGATCGGCAAGTGGACCCACTACCGGCGCGACGAGGAGCGGCTGGCGCAGTTGGCCCGGGCGATCGGCACCACCGTCTGAGAACCGCCGCCGGTCAGCGCCCATCAGCACGCATTGACGAATCGGGATACGTCGATATGATCTCTTCATGTCCACCTTCGCTGCTGCGCCCACCGCCCTGATCGTCCACGCCCACCCCCAGCCACGGTCGTTCAGCTCCGCCCAGATGGCCGCCGCGGCCGAGTCCCTGCGCGAGGCCGGGTACCGCGTCGACGTCCTCGATCTGTACGCCGAGGGCTGGGCCCCGGTCCTGGCCCGCGAGGAGTTCGCGCCGGTGGACGGCCCGTTCAAGCCGCAGGCGGCACAGTTGCGCGCGATCGCGGAGGGGACGCTGGACGCTGCCGTCCGGGGCCACCTCGACCGGCTGCTCGCCGCCGATCTGCTCGTGCTGTCGTTCCCGCTGTGGTGGTTCTCGCTGCCCGCGGTCCTCAAGGGCTGGGTGGACCGGGTCTTCGTGATGGGCGGGGTCTTCGGCGGTCCTCACGGGCTCTTCGGTGAGGCGGCGCTCGCCGGGAAGCGCGCGATGCTGCTGTTCACGACCGGAGGGTCCGGCGAGGCGTTCCGGCCCGGTGGCGCGTTCGGCCCGATGGACGACTTCCTGTTCCACATCCACCGCGGAATGCTGGAGTTCGTCGGCTTCCAGGTCCTCGCCCCGGTCATCACCTACGGACCGGCCCGGCTGACCGAGCAGGAACGGGCAGCGGCGCTGGACTCGGTCAGGGTGTCCGTCGCGCGCATCGCCGCGACCGCCTCGGCGACCGGGCGCTGAGGGCGGGCGAAAGTCGATTGCCGCCCCGCGATCGCCGTGAGTAGGGTCCCGCGGCATGCCCCCGACGCTGCGCACCCCACGCCTGCTGCTCGACGCCTACAGCCCGGACGACGAGGAGAGCTTCGTCGCTCTGTTCCAGGACACGAGGGTGTCCCGGTGGATGGGCGACGGGCCCGCTGCCGAGGCGGAGGACCGGGCGCTGTTCGGGCGGATCTTCAGCAAGGTGTACGCGGGGGACCTGTTCGACGTGTGGGCGGTCCGGCGTGGAGGGCTCCTGGTCGGGCACGCGGAGATCAAGCGCACCGAAGAGGCCGGTGGTCACGAGATCGTCTACGCCCTGGGGCCTGAGGTCTGGGGCAGCGGGCTCGGAACGGAACTGGCCGAGGCGTTGGTGGGTTACGGCTTCGAGGTGCTCGGGCTGACCGAGGTGCACGCCACCGTGGCCGCGCAGAACCAGGCGTCACTGCGCCTGCTGGGCAGAATGGGGTTCGAGCACACCCGGGACATCGTGGAGGACGACGGCGCTCTCACGTACGTGCTGACGCGCCGGCTCCCGGTGCGCTCCAGCTGACGTACGGGTGCGGCGCCCTCCGGCGGCTCTCCGCGTCTCGCCCCGTCCGTCCGCGTTTCCGTGTCGAGAAGGCCAATACAGGAGGGAGCCCAGGGCTCCCTCCCCGTACCCGAAACCGCCGGGAGGGGCGCCAGGCGCCCGCACCACTTCGGCTGCACTGCGCGTCAGCAGGTCAGGGGGCCAGCTTGGGCGGCAGGACATCTCTGGTCTCTTCCTGCTTGCCCGCCGCCGTGCCCACGTCGCACCCGGCCGCCTGCGGCTGCAAGCCCTGGGGCCCGAACAGCACGCTCCAGACGATGCCTTCGAGGCCCTGCCTCTGCACGCGGGTGGTCTGGCACGAAAGGCTTTCGCCTTCGCCGTGGTGGGGCGGCGCGGCGGTGTGGGCCGCGACGGGGGCGGCGGAGGTCAGGGCTGCCGCGAGGACGATGACGGTCGCTCCGGCCGAGTGGGCGAGCGAACGGTGCACGGAGTGCAGTCGGGAAGTTTTCATGATCACACCCTGAGCGCAGAGCACCCGGGAGAAAGGCTGACGGCCCCGAGGGCGGGCCAACTCAACCCGATCGTGCGATGTGCTGAGGGCGATCGAGCGGGCCGGCGGGGGCAAGGGCGGCGTCAGAGCGTGTCGGTGACCTCGGTGGTCTCGGTGAACCGGGTGAGCCATCCGGCCCAGGGGGCGCACCGCCCGCCGCTCGAGGCCGGTTCACGTCCGGCCGGTGGAGGGCTGAGGCGGCAGCATCACGTCTCCGCTGCGGTTGAGCCGCTGCCAGGGCAGCCGGTAGCCGTTGATCGCGGTCAGGCAGGCCTGGACGAGGACCAGGTACATCACCTGGCGGTAGACGACCTGCTGGAGCGGGAGCGCCCAGAGGGGCCGGAGCCGTTCGCCGTCCAGGTGGAAGGCGTACGCGGCGCAGACGGCCTGCACCGCCAGCACGCCGCTCCAGGCCAGCAGCGTGGTGAGCGCGTTCCCGAACACCAGGCCGTACAGGGCCAGTATGTCGATCAGCGGGGCGAGCAGCGGGGTGAGGATCTGGAAGACGGTCAGCACGGGCAGACCGATGCGGCCGAAGCGTCCCGCGGGGCCATGCTCGACCAGCGCGTGCCGGTGCTTCCACGCCGCCTGCATGGTGCCGTAGCTCCACCGGTAGCGCTGGCGCCACAGTTGTCGCAGCGAGGCCGGTGCCTCGGTCCAGGCGAGCGCGTCCGGCACGTAGCGGATCTCCCACCCGGCCCGGTGCAGGGCCATGGTGATGTCGGTGTCCTCGGCGAGCGTGTCCGCACTCATCATCCCGGCGTCCCGCAGCGCCTCGGCCCGGAATGCCCCCACGGCACCGGGAATGGTGGGCATGCAGTGCAGCAGGTCGTACATGCGGCGGTCGAGGTTGAAGCCCATGACGTACTCGATGTGCTGCCAGCGGCCGAGCAGCCGCCGACGGTTGCCGACCTTGGCGTTGCCCGCGACGGCGCCGACGCGGGGGTCGGCGAACGGCTGGACGAGGCGGCCGACGGTCGAGGGGGCGAAGACGGTGTCGGCGTCCAGCATGACGACGAGGTCGTGCGAGGCCCGCAGGACACCGTTGTTGAGGGCGGACGGTTTGCCGCGGTTGGGCTGCCGGACGACGGTGACGTTCTCCAGGGCGAGGGACTCCGCGAGGTCTGCCGTGCCGTCGCGGGACCCGTCGTCCACGACGATGATCTCGACGGGGTGGTCGCTCGCGGCGAGCGACCGGAGTGTCTTGGGGATGCACAGCTCCTCGTCGTAGGCGGGTACGACGACGCTGACAGGCCGGGTGACGGGCCGGTGGGCGCCGGTGGGCCGGCGGCGGTACCGACGGGCGTGACGGCGCGCCAGCACGAGCAGGAGCACACAGCGGGCGAGGACGAGCGAACCGACCACGAGCAGCAGCACGCTGACGGCCGACACCGCTGTCCCCGACACGGTGACAGCGGCCACGAAGATGCGGCCCTGCCACAACTCCGCTGTGCCGACGGGGCTGGTGAAACTGTCGGTGCCGACGAGGTCGGCGAGGGTGGTGAATCGATACCCCTGGGCCTTCAGCCGGGGAATCAGGCTTTCGAGGGCTTCGACGGTCTGTGATCTGTCTCCTCCCGCGTCGTGCAGCAGGATGACCCCGCCGGCCGGCGCGTCGGGCACGGCCGCGTCGGCGATGGCCCGGGCGCCCGGCCGCCGCCAGTCGTCGGTGTCCTGGTCGATGAAGGCCAGGACGTAGCCCTGCTCCCCCAGGCGCCGGGTCACGGTCCAGGCCCGGTTGTCGAGGGCCGAGATGGTCGAGGAGTAGGGCATCCGCATCAGCGACGTGTTGATGCCCCCGGCCCCGGCGAGGGCGAGTTGGGTCAGCGCGAGCTCACGGTCGACGGCGCTCGAGGACTGGGTGGCCAGGTCCGGGTGGGAGAAGGTGTGCACACCGACCTCGTGACCGGAACGGATCACACGGCGCAGAACTCCGGGGTGCCGGACGGTCTGTTGCCCGGTGACGAAGAAGGTGCCCGGTGTGTCGTAGTGGTCGAGAACGGCCAGGACGCGCGGCGTCCAGGTGGGGTCGGGGCCGTCGTCGAAGGTCAGCACGACGGTCCTGGCCGGCGGGCGATAGGTCCGCAGGTGATCGTGGGTGGTGTCGACGACCGGGCCGCCGCCGGCGATCGCGCGGGGGACTCCGGTCGAGGGGCGTCCGGCGCGCCCTTCCTGGTCACCGGTGAAGCCCCGCGTGGTGTACCCCTCGATCAGGAGGACCGAGGCGACGAAGGCCAGCAGGACGAGGGGAACGACGATGCGGAACCGGTGCCTCGGCCGCAGCGCTCGCGTCCGCCGCGGACCGGGCGCCCTCGGTGAGCGGCCGGGTGACCGGTGAGGGCGCCGCCGCATCAGGAGGCCTCGGCCGCCGAGGGGGCAGAGGGGGCAGAGGGGGCAGAGGGCAGGAGGGTGGCCGTGGAACCGGACGGCGCCACGGGACTGGGGGCCGGCGCCGGGGGCTGGGAGCCGGGCGGCGGTGTTGGCGCCGGGGACCCGGGGGCCGGTGGGGCGGTGGTCGGCGGGGCGGGCGGAGCGGAGGGAGCGGGCGGCGGCGAGGCGGGGGTGGTGCCCGCGCCGGGTGCGGGGGCGGTGCCCGTGCCGGGCGTGGGACTGGGAGCAGCGGGATCACCGGGGGTCGCGGGCTGCCCCGGTGAGGTTGGTGGTGCTTGCGGTTCTGATGTGTCAGGGCGTGCCGGTGAGCCGACCGTTGGGTCGCCGGGCACCTGGGGCGGAGCGAGGAGAGGGCCCGGTTCGCCGGCTTGCGGAACGAGCAGGGTGCTCGGGGAGCCGGGGCCCACACGGCCGGACGCGGGTAGCTCGCCGGGTACCCGGGCGGTCGGGCCGGGTGTGCGCGGCCCCGGCGCGGCGGGCGCCGCGATGTCGCCGGGCAGGATGGCCCCCGGGGCGAAGGGAGTTGCTCCCATCAGGCTCAGGACCAGTACCGCCATGTACGTGGCCGCGGCGGTGGCAAGCCCGTAGCCGGTGCGTCGCAGATACCGCGCACGCCGGCCGGAGGAGTCGACGAACACAGGGGAACTCCGCTCGCCCGACGATTCCTGTCCCGTATGCCCCCTATTGGCCCGAAGAAGCGCCATAAATTCAGCGTACGACGCCCCGACGCGGGAGAGTTCCCCGAGAGTCCGGCAAGAATTTCTTACTCGCCGTGCAACCCTTCCCGCCCCCCGCGGGTCGTACTTGGTGTCAGGACCCTTGGGGGAGGGATCTGGGGGGATCGTGGGGTTCCTGACGCGGAGGGGAAAAGCCGAGGGGGCCCGGTCGACGGACCGGGCCCCCTCGAAACCGTTCAGAGCCTCCCGCACCCCTTCGCGGGTGTCAGAAGAAGACCCCGCACCTCAGCAGGACGTTCGCGTACGGCCGCGCCTCGCCCGTGCGGACGACCAGCCGGGCCCCCGCCGACAACTCCTTGAGCCGTTCGTGCGACACGAGGTCCAGTCCGGGGAAGTGCCCCTCCAGCAGCGACGACGCCTCCGGGTTGGCGTCCCGCAGCTCCCGTGCCGCCGTCGCCCCCTCGACCACCAGCTCGGCCAGCAGCCCGACCAGCACCTCGGCGAACGACGGCACCCCGGCCCGGAAGGCCAGGTCCACCACCCGGGGGCCGTCGGGGATCGGCATGCCCGCGTCGCACACCAGCACCCCGTCGCCGTGGCCGAGCTCGGCCAGCGCACCGGAGAGGTGGCGGTTCAGTATTCCGGCCTTCTTCATGCCCCGGCGACCTCCGCCGCCGTCGGGAAGGACGCTTGCGCGCCCTCCTTCGTCACGGTCACGGCACCCACCCGCGCCGCGTACGCCGCCGCCTCCGCCAGCGACTCGCCCGCGCCCAGCCGGCAGGCCAGCGCCGCCGTGAAGGAATCGCCCGCTCCCGTCGTGTCCACCGCGTCCACCTGCACGGCCGGCACCCGCGAGACCCCCTCCGAGGACGCCACCAGCGCGCCCTGTCCGCCCAGTGTCACCACCACCGACCTCGGGCCCTTGGCGAGCAGGATCCTCGCCCAGTCTTCGGGGGTGTCCCCGACGGCGGAGTCACCCAGGATCACCTTCGCCTCGTGCTCGTTCACGATCAGCGGGTCGCAGGCCGCCAGCACCTCCGAAGGAAGGGGGCGCGGCGGCGAGGGGTTCAGCACGAAACGACTCCCGGGAGCAAGGTTCCGTACGGTCTCCACCACCGTCTCCAGCGGGATCTCCAGCTGCGCCGACACCACCCGGGAGCCCTGGAAGAGACACCCCGCGGCCCTGACGTCCTCGGGCGTGAGGCGGCCGTTCGCGCCGGGCGAGACGACGATGCTGTTGTCTCCGGACGGATCGACCGTGATCAGTGCGACGCCGGTCGGCGCGCCGCCCACCAGGACTCCCACCGTGTCGACGCCCGCCTCGCGCTGCGAGTCCAGCAGCAGCCGGCCGTGCGCGTCGTCGCCGACCCGGGCCAGCAGGGCCGTGCGGGCACCGAGCCGGGCGGCGGCGACCGCCTGGTTCGCGCCCTTGCCGCCCGGGTGGACGGCCAGGTCGGAGCCGAGCACGGTCTCACCGGCACCGGGCCGGCGCTCCACTCCGATCACCAGGTCGGCGTTGGCCGACCCCACGACCAGGAGGTCGTAGTCGTACATGCGTTGCTCCCCACGTGAGTGACATGGCCGGGTGGTCACCCCACGCTGTGGGCAACCGCCCGGCCGTTCCCCGATGTCAGCCGCTGAAGCCGGCCACGTTCTCCTTCGTGACCACCTTCACCGGCACCTTGACCGTCTCCTCGACGTCCTTGCCCTGGAGCGCCTTCAGGGCGTTGTCCACGGCGATCTTCCCCAGCTGGGACGGCTGCTGCGCCACGGACGCGTACAGCGTGCCGCCCTCGACCGCCTTCAGTCCGTCCGGCGTGCCGTCGAAGCCGACGACCGAGACCGACTTGCCGGCCTTGGAGCCCAGGGCCTTGATCGCGCCGAGCGCCATCTCGTCGTTGGCGGCGATGACGCCCTGCACGTCCGGGTGGGCCTGGAGCAGGTTCGACATGACGTCGAGGCCCTTGGTGCGGTCGAAGTCGGCGGGCTGCTGGGCGACGACCTTGATGCCCGGGTAGGCCTTGAGGCCGTTCGCGAAGCCCTGCGCGCGCTCCCGGGCCGCGGAGGTGCCCGCCTGGCCCTGGAGAATCACGATCTTGCCCTTGCCGCCGAGCTTCTCGGCGATCGACTTGGCGGCGAGTTCACCGCCGGCGACGTTGTCGGAGGCGACGAGCGTGTCCAGCTTGGCGTTGTTGACGACGCGGTCCACGGCGATGACCGGGATGTCCGCCTTGTCGGCAGCCTTGACCGAGTTGCTCGCGGCGTCCGAGTCCACCGGGTTGACGATGATCGCGCCGAGGCCGGAACTGGTGAAGTTCTGCAGCTGGTTGGCCTGCTGGGAGGCGTCGTTCTGGGCATCGGTGACGGTCAGGTCGACGCCCAGCTTCTTCGCCTCGGCCTGGGCGCCCGCCCGGATCTGCACGAAGAAGGGGTTGTTGAGGGTCGACAGCGACAGGCCCATCTTCGGCTTGTCCGCGGCGGCGGAGCCGTTGTGCAGGAACGACGTGGCGCCGACGATCGCGACGGTGACCACGGCCGCGAGCCCGTAGGTCGCCGCCTGCTTGCCCTTGCCTCCCTGGGAGGCACCGGCGACCGGGGTCGCCCCCGCCTTGCGCCGCAGCGTGTCGAACAGCACCGCGAGCGCGATGACGACACCGATGACGAGCTGCTGCCAGAACGCGGAGACGTTCAGCAGGTTCAGCCCATTGCGCAGCACCGCCAGGATCAGGGCGCCGATCAGCGTGCCGGACGCCTTGCCCGTACCGCCCGCGAGGGAGGCGCCGCCGATGACGACGGCGGCGATCGCGTCCAGCTCGTAGCCGTCGGCGGCCTGGGGCTGCGCGGACGACAGCCGGGCCGCGAGGACGACACCGGCGACGGCGGCGAAGACACCCGAGAAGGCGTAGATGGCGAGCTTCTGCTTCTTCACGCGCAGGCCGGACAGCCGCGCGGCCTCCTCGTTGCCGCCGATCGCGTACATGGAGCGGCCGATGTAGGTCCGGCCGAGCACGAAGGCCGCGATCAGGCCCATGACGACCATGACCAGCACCGGCACCGGCAGCCAGCCGCCGAGGGTGTCGCCGAGGTGGGAGACGGAGTCGGGGAAGGCGATCGGGGAGCCCTCGGAGATGACGAGGGACAGGCCGCGGGCCACCGACAGCATGGCCAGCGTGGCGATGAACGGCGGCAGCTTGCCGTAGGAGATCAGGATGCCGTTGACCAGGCCGCAGACGATGCCCGTGGCTATGGCGAGGAGGACGGCGAGGACGACCGGGACACCCGCCGAGGTCGCGCTCCAGGCGAGGACCGTGGCGGACAGCGCGGCGACCGAGCCGACGGACAGGTCGATGCCCGCGGAGACGATCACGAAGGTCACGCCGAAGGCGAGGATGGCCGTCACGGCCGCCTGCACGCCCACGTTGAGGAGGTTGTCCGTCGTCAGGAAGTCGCCGGACAGCGCCGACATCGCGATGACGAGGACGATGAGCGCGGTGAGCGCCCCGTTGTCGAGCAGGAGGCGGCGCAGGCCTCCCGAGGCGCCACCCGCGCCCGTCGCGCTCTTGAGCGTGTCAGTGGCCACGGGAGGCCTCCTTGTCAGTGCTGGGGTTGCTTACGGCGAGTGCCATCACGGCGTCCTGGGTCGCCTCGTCGGCGGAGAGTTCACCGGCGATCCGGCCCTGGGCCATCACCAGCACCCGGTCGCTCATGCCGAGCACCTCGGGCAGGTCGCTGGAGATCATCAGGACGGCCGCGCCGGCCGCGGTGAGTTCGTTGATCAGCTGGTAGATCTCGACCTTGGCGCCGACGTCGATGCCGCGCGTCGGCTCGTCGAGGATCAGCACCTTGGTGTCGGCTAGCAGCCACTTGCCGATGACGACCTTCTGCTGGTTGCCGCCGGAGAGCGTGCGTACGTGCTGGCCTAGCCCGGCCATCCGCACGCCGAGCTGCCGCGCGATCCGCTCGGCGGCCTCGCGCTGCCCCTTGAGGTCGACGAGCCCGCCGCGCGTGGCCGACCGCAGCGTCACCAGGCCGAGGTTCTCCTCGACGGAGGCGTCCAGCACCAGGCCCTGGCCCTTGCGGTCCTCGGGAACGAGCCCGATACCGGCGGTCATGGCCGCGTTGACGTCGTACTTGGCGACCGGGGCGCCGGAGACCTTGACCGTGCCCTTGTCGTAGGAGTCGGCTCCGAAGACGGCCCGTACGACCTCGGTCCGGCCGGCACCGACCAGTCCCGCGATGCCGACGACCTCACCGGCGTGCACCTCGAAGCCGACGTCGTGGAAGACGCCGTCCCGGGTGAGTCCCCCGACGGACAGCAGCGCGGCGCCCCGGTCGGCCCGTTCGCGCGGGTACTGCTGCTCGATGGAGCGCCCGACCATGAGCCGCACGAGTTCGTCCTCGGGCGTGGACGCGGGCACCTGGCCCACGCTCTTCCCGTCGCGGATGACCGTCACGCGGTCGCCGAGCGCGGCGATCTCCTCCAGGTGGTGCGTGATGAAGACGATCCCGACGCCGTCCTCGCGCAGCGCGCGCACGATCGCGAAGAGCTTCTCGACCTCCTCGGAGGTGAGCACGGCGGTCGGCTCGTCCATGATGAGCACGCGGGCGTCCAGGCTGAGCGCCTTGGCGATCTCGACCATCTGCAGGCGCGCGATGCCGAGTTCGCGGACCCGCGCGCGGGGTGACACGTCCACGCCGACCCGCTTCAGCAGGACCTCGGCGTCGGCTTCCATCCGCCCCCGGTCGATCATTCCGAACCGGCGCGGCTGGCGCCCGAGGAAGATGTTCTCGGCGACCGTGAGGTCGGGCACCAGGTTGAACTCCTGGTAGATGGTGGCGATGCCGAGCCGCTCGGAGTCTTGCGCACCCTGGATGCGGGTCTCCTCACCGGCGACCAGGATCCGCCCGGCGTCGGGGGTGTAGGCACCGGAGAGCATCTTGATGAGGGTGCTCTTGCCGGCACCGTTCTCACCGAGCAGGACGTGCACCTCGCCCCGGCTCAGATCGAAGTCGACGCCGTCCAGCGCGACCACGCCCGGGAAGGTCTTCCGTATGCCCTCGATGCGCAGCAACTCGTCCGCGTTGCTCACGTCGTGCTCCTTTGCACTGGGGTGGGGTTCTCGCCGCACGAGCGGCGTACGACGAGCCGGGCGGGGAGGGTCACGGACTCACCGGGACGTCCCTCGATGCGGTCGACCAGGGCCCGTACGGCGGCCCGGCCCAGCTCGCCCGTGGGCTGGGCGATCGCGGTGATCGGCGGATCGGTGTGCACGAACCACCGGATGTCGTCGAACGCGGCCAGCGCGAGGTCGTCCGGTACGCGCAGGCCACGCGCCCGCACGGCGTCCAGCGCGCCGAGTGCCATCAGGTTGTCGGCGGCGAAGACGACCTCGGGAGGCTCGGCCAGGTCGAGGAAGCCCTCGGTGACCAGCCGGCCGCTCTCGGCCTGGAAGTCGCCCTGCCCTATGTAGGTGTCGGGCAGTTCGAGCCCGTACGCGCCGAGCGCCTCCCGGAAGACCTCGACGCGCTCGCGGCCGGTCGTGGTCGCCGCCGGGCCCGCGATGATGGCGAGCCGCCGGTGTCCGAGGCCGTGCAGATGCGCCACGAGGTCCCGTACGGCGCTCCGCCCGTCCGCCCGCACCACCGGCACGTCCACGCCCGGGATCCACCGGTCCACGAAGACCATGGGCGTACCGGCCCGTACGGCGTCCAGCATCAGCGGCGAGCCGCCGTCCGTGGGTGAGACGAGCAGTCCGTCGATGCGGCGGTCCAGGAGGTTCCGTACGTGGTGGTCCTGGAGGTCCGGCCGCTCGTCGGCGTTGCCGATGATGACGCTGTAGCCGAGCGCACGGGCCTCCTCCTCGACGGAGCGGGCCAGCTCGGTGAAGTAGGGGTTCATCACGTCACTGATGACCAGGCCGAGGGTGTGGGTCTGGTCGGTGCGCAGGGAGCGGGCGACGGCGTTCGGGCGGTAGCCCAGGCTCTCGACGGCGGCCAGCACGCGGGTGCGTGCGTCGGCGCTGACCGACGGGTGGTCGTTCAGGACGCGCGAGACCGTGGCGACGGATACGCCGGCCTCGGCAGCGACGTCCTTGATGCTGGCCACCGCCGCTCCACCTCCTTGTGGATCAGTCGTGGGAGCACCCGCGCCGACAGGGGCGAGTACTCGTGGAATCGATTACACCGACGGAGGGATGGAATCGATTACACGGCGGTAAATCAAGCCCCCACAGGCACCTCTTGACCGGATCGTGATGTCGCGGGTGGCTCCCCGGCGGTTCAGGGTGGAAGGAGGAAGTCCGTTTCACGGCCGATTCCACGGCGAGCGGAGGAGCCATGACGGCAGCGACTCGCGATGACGTACCCGTCGTACTCGGAGGCGACGGCGTAGAGGTGCGCAACATGCCGATCGGCGGCGGCATGTCGGTCAGCTACATCACTCTGCCCCAGGGCACGGACATGGGCCCGGCCCTCAAGGGCCTCCCCGACGACGCGTGCCAGTGCCCGCACTGGGGCTATCTGCTGAAGGGCCGGATCCGGATGCGGACGGCCACCGGCGAGGAGGAGTACGAGGCGGGGCAGGCGTACCACTGGGGTCCTGGCCATGTGCCGCTCGCCCTGGCGGACACCGAGCTGGTGGAGTTCTCCCCGGACGCGGACTTCAAGCAGGTGATCGACCACGTGGTGGCGCAGGCCGGGTGAGACCGGGCCTTTGAAACCGCCGGGCCGGGGGATACGTCGGCCCGTGGGATTCGCCCGACCCGTGGGATTCGCCGCGCTTGGGATTCGCCCAGCCCGCGGGATTCGCCCGACCCGAGCCGATGAGTGTCGCCGGTCCGGGCGGTCTCTCTTGCATCGACCACAGGAGGAGCCCCGTGTCCCAGTTGCTGCGTGTGCAGAACTTCAACGTCTCGAGTGACGGATTCGGTGCCGGTGAGGGCCAGAGCCTGGAGCGACCGTTCGGCCATGCCGATCCCGGCACGATGTTCGCCTGGGCCGGCGCGACCGCGAGCTGGCCGAACCGCACCGACCCGGGCGGGAGCCGCGGCCTCGACGACTACCTGGTGCGCGACTTCCACCACGGCATCGGCGCCGAGATCATGGGCCGCAACAAGTTCAGCCCGCAGCGGGGCCCCTGGGAGGATCACGAGTGGCAGGGCTGGTGGGGCGACGAGCCGCCGTTCCACACGCCGGTGTTCGTGATGACGCACCACGAGCGTCCCTCGTTCACCCTCTCCGACACGACGTTCCACTTCGTCGGCGGGGATCCCGCCGAGGTCCTCGCCCAGGCGCGCAAGGCGGCCGGGGGCAAGGACGTACGGCTCGGCGGCGGGGCGACGGTCATCCGGCAGTTCCTGGACGCCGACCTGGTCGACACGCTGCACGTGGCGGTCTCGCCCGATGTGGTGCTCGGGTCCGGCTCACGGCTGTGGGAGTCCCCCGAGGACCTGCTCGACCGCTTCCACTGCGATGTGGTGCCGAGCCCCAGCGGCGTGATCCATCACCTGTTCTGGCGGAAGTGACGGCAGGTCAGGCGCCCTCGCCCCACGTCAGGCGCCCTTGCCCCAGTCCAGGCGGTCGGCGAGTCCGGCGGCGGTGAAGGCGGCCGCCAGCTCGTCGCCCCCTTCGGTGAAGTGGGCCCAGCTGTCGTAGTGGACGGGGACCACGCGGCGGGCTCCGAGGATCTGCGCGGCCTCGGCCGCCATCGCGCTGTCCAGGACGAGGACCTGGGCGTCGAAGAGGACGGGGAAGCGGGGAGCGCCGGCGAAGAGCACGGCCGTGTCGACGGGGCCGAAGCGGCCGGCGATCTCGCGGACGGCGTCGAGTGAGGCGTTGTCGCCGCTGACGTAAACGGTGGGCAGGCCCTCGCCGGTCAGAACGAAACCGACGACCTGACCGGTGATCGGCTCGACCTGCTCGCGGGGTCCGGGGCCGTGCAGGGCGGGGACGCCGGTCACGGTGACCGTGCCGCCGCCCGGGCGGTCCAGCGCGACGGACCCCCAGTCGGCCAGGCCCCGAACCCGCTCCCCCAGGCTCTCGCGCAGCCGCTCGCCGCCACCGGGCGTGGTCAGGGTGAGGGGTATGCGGTCGAGCAGGGCCCGGCCGGAGGTGTCGAGGTTGTCGGGGTGCTCGTCGTGGGAGAGCAGGACCACGTCGATGGGGCCGAGGTCACCGGGGCCGGAGGCGGAGGGCGCGGTCTTGGTCAGCTGGGGACGGCCGGGGCTGCCGTAGTCGCCGGGGGCGTCGAAGGTCGGGTCCGTCAGGAAGCGCAGGCCGCCGTACTCGAAGTGGGCGGTCGGGCCGCCGAGGACGCGGACGGGGAAGTCGGCCGGCACGGGAACAGAAGACATACAGCACCTCACGGATAGACGCGATCGAACCGTGAGAAGACCGTAGCCGCTTCTCACGGATACGGGCAACCCTTAACATGAGAAACATGGAGGAGCCCGTGACCGAACAGCCCGCCCCGCCGCCCGCGCAGGGCGAGGAGGAGCACCCCTCACTCGCCCTCGCCAACACCGCGATCGCGCTGCCCGGCGGGCGCACGCTCGATCTCGTGGGCACTCCCGCACAGGCGAACCACTGGCTGACGCAGCGCGGCCTCGCCCCGGTCGACGCCGGCATGCGGGAGATGTGCGCGGCCCAACTGCGGTCGCTGCGCGAGCAGATCAGATCGCTGTTCGCCGCCCGCACCGACGGCGTGGCCGCCCTGCCCGCGGCGGTGACGGCCATCAACGACGCCATGACCAGGGTCCCGACGGCCCCGCTGCTGCGGTGGGACGAGACGACCGGCCCCTACCGCACGGCCCCCCACCCCACCACCGCGATCGTCGACCTCGCCCTGGCGACCCTCGCCGCGGACGCCGCCGATCTGCTCACCTCCCCCGCGGCCGAACGCCTCACCGCCTGCGGCTCCCCTCCCTGCAACCGCTACCTGCTCCGCCACGGCCGCCGCCACTGGTGCTCCACCCGCTGCGGCGACCGCGCCCGAGCGGCCCGCGCTTACGCACGGCGTACCGAGTCGAGCTGACTCCGCCTTGGTCATGGCCGGGGCCCCGCAGGGGCGAGCCGCGCCCCTCCGCTCTCCGTGACGCTCCGATTCCGGGACGAAGTAAGGTGCGATTCATGTCGCGAACGCGCCGAGCGCAAGGAGGCTTCATGCTCGCCGGCTCGTCGGCGCTGGCGGCCGGAAGGCGTCATTCGGTCGCCCGGCGCCGGGATGGAACCGTTCTCGCCGTGGGCCATACCGCAGCCGCTGAATGCCGTGTCGAGCGTTGGGAAGACGTCGTCGCGGTGGCAGCCGGCAACGTCCACACCGCGACGAACACGGGCAGGTCCCACACGGTGGGACTCCGGTCGGACGGCACGGTGCTGGCAACCGGGTGGAACGGCGACGGGCAATGTGATGTCGCCGGATGGCAAGGCGTCACGGCCGTGGCCGCGGGCTGGCGCCGAACGCTCGGGCTGCTCGCGAACGGCCGCGTGCTGGCGGCCGGCCGGAGTTCGGAAGGACAGTGCGACGTGCGGTCCTGGCGCGAGATGGTCGCCCTCTCGTGTGGCGACTGGCACTCGGTCGGCGTCCGGTCGGACGGTTTCGCACTGGCCGCGGGAAGCAACCGGCGACGGCAGTGTGCCGTGGAAGGGTGGCGCGACCTGGCCGCCGTATCGGCCGGGTACCTCCATACCGTCGGCCTCAGATCCGACGGGCGGGCGGTGGCGACCGGGGACCGGGCAACCGGGGCGTGCGAGGTCGAGGAGTGGGAAGACGTGGTGGCGCTCAGCGCGGGCAGCTATCACACCGTCGGGGTCACTGCCTCCGGACAGGTCCTCTCAACGGGAGACAACAGCTACGGACAGTGCGATGTCGGCGATTGGCGCGACATCGTCGCCGTCGCGGCCGGTTCGACGCACACCCTCGCCCTGCGTGCCGACGGCACGGTCGTGACCGCGGGGAACAATGCCGACCGACAGTGCGAAGTCGACACCTGGTCCGGAGTCCGGCTCCCTTAGGCCGTGTCAGAGGGGGCTTTGTCCTTCGCCCCGCGGGGGAAACCCGGTATCGCCGCAGGAAGCCAGGGCTCTAGCCTGCGGCCATGCACCAGCCTCGAAGGCGCTACCGGCGCCCGGCTCGCCGCGTGCCGTCAGAGCCGGCCCAGCGCCAGGCGTTCCGAATCCCTGACGCAGGAGGCGCCGATGTGGTCCTGGTCGGCTACTTCTCCGCAAAACAGAAGAACTTCGAAACACTCATGGCAACGGCGGCCACAGAACTGGCAGCGCACGGCGCTCGGGTGGTCGCGCAGATTGTGCAACGACGAGGCGTCTCGGACGGCGGGGCCCGGAAGATGGGTCTGCCCTACTCCTCGAGAACTCTGCTCACCTACGGGAAGGTCCGCGAAGTGGCGCTGGCGTGTGACAGAACCGACGCTGACGCAGCGGTCTTCGCCGCCTCCCTGACCGAGCGCCAACGGCGCACACTGACGAACATGCTGGGACGCCCCGCTGTGAGTCTCTCTGACTTGCTCACTGCCGGCTGACAGCCGACTCGGAGTGGGCTGCTGCACCACGGCCCGACCTCCCGGCCGCATCACCCCTGCTCCGTTCCGGTCCTCAAGCAGGCCGCCGGAGCCCCAGCGGCGGGTAGCTCTCGCCGCCCACGCGTTCGGCCGCCTCGATGTAGCCGGCCAGTGCCTCTCGGGACCGGGCGAGTTTTTCCATCTGGTCGTCCAGGCGGCGCAGGCGGGACCGCATGGCGGCCAGTAGGTCGGGGCAGCCGAGCAGTTCCGGGGCCTCCCCCGTCGCGCAGGGCAGCAGGTACGCGATGTCCTCGGAGGACAGCCCGGCGCCGAGCAGGTGGCGGATCTGCTTCACGCGCAGCAGGGCGCTCTCGTCGTACTCGCGGTAGCCGTTCGCTCCGCGGGCCGGATTCAGCAGGCCCTGGGATTCGTAGTAGCGCAGCTGGTGGGTGTGGACGCCCGTCCGCCGGCTCAGTTCCCCGATCCGCATCGACAACCTCGCTTGACCTTCACACCGGTATCAACGTCGACGATGCCGCCATGGACAACAGGACCCGAACACCCGTGACAGTCATCGGACTTGGCCTGATGGGCCAGGCACTCGCCGGGGCGTTCCTGAAGGCGGGGCACCCCACGACCGTGTGGAACCGTACGGCCGCCAAGGCCGACCGGCTGGTGGCCGAGGGGGCGCGGGCGGCGGCGACCGTCGGCCAAGCGATCGAGGCCGGTTCCCTCACCGTCGTCTGCGTCACCGACTACCGGGCTTTCCACGAGTTGCTCGACTCGGGCGACGTCGCGCCGCAGGGCACGACGCTGGTCAACCTGACCTCCGGCGACTCGGGCCAGGCCCGGGAAGCCGCCCGGTGGGCCGGGCAGCGAGGTGCCCGCTACCTGGACGGTGCCGTCATGGCCATCCCGTCCACCATCGGGACCACCGAGGCGGTGATCCTGCAGAGCGGGGCGCGCGCGGACTTCGACGCGCACGCATCGGCACTCGGCGCGCTCGGCACCGTCACCTATCTGGGAGCGGACCACGGGCTGGCGTCGCTGTACGACGTGTCCGGCCTGGCCATGATGTGGAGCGTGCTGAACGCCTGGCTCCAGGGCACGGCCCTGCTGAGGACGGCGGGTGTCGAGGCCGCCGCCTACGCGCCGTTCGCGCAGCGGATCGCCGCCGGGGTGGCCACATGGCTGCCGGGATACGCCGAGCAGATCGACCGGGGCTCGTTCCCGGCCGAGGTGTCGTCGCTGGAGACCGACGCGCGGGCGATGGCGCACCTGATCGAGGAGAGCGAGGCGGCCGGGGTCGACGCCGAGCTGCCGAAGCTGATCAAGGCGATGGCCGATCGTGCGATCGCAGCCGGGCACGGCAAGGAGCAGTACCCGGTGCTGATCGAGGAGTTCGGCAGGCCCGGCGCCCGCTGACCGAGGGCCGGCGCCTCACGCCGAGTCGTTCAGCAGCCTGCTCAGGTGCTCACGCCCCTGGTCCAGCAGGTCGGGCAGCTGCGGCGCCGCCTCGTACCAGCGCTTCTCGTACTCCCAGCAGAGCCAGCCGTCCCAGTTGTGGCGGGAGAGGACCTCTACGCATTCGGCCAGGGGCAGTACGCCCGCGCCGAGCGGCAGGGGGGTGGTGTCCTCGACGGAGGCGATGTCCTTGACCTGGACGTAGCCGAGGTGGGGGGAGAGCGCCGCGTAGGTCTCGGAGGGCTGCTCGCCGCCGAGCCAGGTGTGCATCACGTCCCAGAGGGCGCCGACCCGGCGGTGGCCGACGAGACCGAGGATCCGCATGGCGTCGGCGGCGGTGCGGTGGGAGTCGTGGGTTTCGAGGAGGATGCGCACGCCCAGGTCGGCCGCGTACTCGGCGGCCGTGCCCAGGCGCCGGGCGGCCGTCGCGTCGGCCTCCTCGGCGGTCTGGACGTCCAGGTCGCCGCCGGGGAAGACCCGGACGTACGGGGCACCGAGGTCGCGGGCCAGGTCGAGGAGGGAGCGGATCTCGGCCAGGACGGGCACGTCGTCGCCCGGCGCGGCGACCCGTGCGTAGCCCGCCAGGCCGAGGAGCTCTACGCCCGCTCCCTTGAACTCGGCCGCGACGTCCGCCCGTTCGGCGGGGCCGAGGCCGGTGTGGACCGGTTCCTCGGGATGGGTGCGCAGTTCCACGCCGTGATAGCCGTGGGCGGTCGCGAGCCGCAGGACGTCGGGCAGGGGCAGGCCGGGGACACCGAGGGTGGAGAACGCCAGCTTCATATGGACGGACCCTACCCGGGACCCCCGCCCTCGATTCCTCTCCGTCACTCCTGTGTTGCGTCAAGATCCAGCCGCCAGTCCTGGCCGGTCAGGTCCCGGCCGAAGGAGCGGTGCGGTTTCTCCGCGACCAGCTCGAAACCGTGGCGCCGGTAGATGCGGCGGGCCGCGGCGAGGATGTCGTTGGTCCACAGGACCACCTCGCGGTAGCCGGCCTCGCGGGCGAAGTCGACGAGCGCGCCGACCAGGCGGTCGCCGATGCCCAGGCCGCGTGCGTCCGGCTCGACGAGCAGGAGCCGCAGGCGGGCGGCGCCGGGCGCGTCGTCCCGTACGCACATCACGCACCCGACCGGCCGGCCGTCCAGCTCGGCGATCCAGGTCCGCTCCCGGTGCGGGTCGTGATCCCCGGCGTAGTCGGCGACGATGCTCGCCACCAGTGCCTCGTAGCCGGCGTCGAAGCCGTACTCGGCGGCGTACAGGGCGGCGTTGCGCTGCACGATCCAGCCGAGGTCGCCGGGGGCGGGCTCGCGCAGCACGACGTCCTCGGGGCGCGGGGCCCGGCCGTCGCCCAGGATCGTCCGGACGGTCCGCAGGGCCTCTGCCAGCCGCGGCCGGTCCTCGGCCCGGACGGTGTCCAGCATCGCCCCGACCGACTGCCGCGCCCGCTCGTCGAGCAGCGCGGCGGCCTGCCGGCCGGGCGCGGTGAGTGTGACGCGGCGGCGGCGCGGGTCCGTCTCGGACGGGCTCCGCTCGACGAGCCCGTCCTCCTCGAACTTGTTCAGGATGCGGGTCAGGTACCCGGCGTCCAGATGCAGCTGGGCCCGCAGGTCGGCGGCGTCCGTACGCGGCGCGTGCGCCAGCTCGTAGAGGACGCGGGACTCGGTGAGGGTGTAGGGGGCGTAGAGCCTGCGGCCGTAGTCGAGGGCGCCGATGACGTTCGTGTAGAAGCGGTTGAAGGAACGGATGTCCTGGACGGTCATGGCGCCGAACCCCCGATATTTGACTGAGTCAGAGATATCCGGGACCTGAGCCTAGCCGGGCAGGACTTCCGTGACCAGGCGCGAGATGATCCGGACGGGGGAACGGGGGACGGCCGATGAGTTTCTCCGTGTTCCGCAGTCAGAAGAAGAGAATCCGGCACGAGATACCGAGGAACCCAGGATGCGTACCCTGATCAGCACTGCCTTCGTCTCGCTCGACGGCGTCGTGGAGGCCCCGGGCGGCGAGCCCGGCTACCGGAACTCCGGCTGGACCTTCAAGCACACCGAGTTCCTTCCCGAGGCCTTCGAGATCAAGGGCCGGGAGCAGAAGGAGGCCACGGCGATGAT